>JBJTJO010000124.1:0-13701 GCA_046095965.1 Planctomycetaceae bacterium | reverse complement strand
ATGAAGTCCTACGTGTTCGCCGCAGCCGCGCTGCTCTTCGTCTCGGGTGCCGTCGTGGTCGCGGCCGTGAAGGAGCCCTCCCAGGCGAAGTGCCCGGTCTCGGGCAAGAACTGCAATCCCGAGAAGCACGCCGACTTCGCGGGCGGCAAGGTCTACTTCTGCTGCGGCAACTGCCAGGCGGCCTTCGGCAAGGACTCGGCGAAGTTCTCGGCCAAGGCGCACCACCAGCTCGTGAGCACCGGCCAGATGAAGCAGAAGGCCTGCCCCCTGAGCGGCGGTCCGGTCAAGGCCGGCACCGAGGTCGACATCGACGGGGTCGAGGTCGGGTTCTGCTGCAACAACTGCAAGGGCAAGGTCGCGGGCGCATCCGGCGACGAGAAGATCACGATGGTCTTCGGCGACGTCTCGAAGGGCTTCGCCGCCGCCAAGTGAGCCGGGTTTTCCCCGGCGATCGCCCGGGCCAATTGGCCTAGGTCCGATCGATTCGACGTGAAATACTCCGCGGGGCCCCCGCAAGGGTCCCGCGGAGTTTTTTCATGCGCGTCTTCGTGTCGGCCGGCGAGCCCTCCGGCGACCACCACGCGGCGCTCCTCGTGCGCGAGATCCGGCGCGCGCGGCCGGACGTGGCATGCGCGGGCCTCGGCGGGCCTGAGATGGAGGCGGCCGGCTGCGAACTGGTGGCCGACATGACCCGGCTGGCGGTGATGTGGTTTCTGCGCGTGGCGGTCTCGATCCATCGGTTCGTCGACCTCGCCCGCCGCGCCGAGCGGAGCTTCCTCGACGCGAAGCCCGACGTCTGCGTGCTCGTCGACTTTCCGGGCTTCCACTGGTGGCTCGCCTGGCGGGCGAAGCGGCACGGCATCCCGGTCGTCTTCTACTGCCCCCCGCAGATCTGGGCCTGGGCGAGCTGGCGGATCCGGAAGATGCGACGGCTCGTGGACCACGTCCTCTCCCCGCTGCCGTTCGAGCACGACTGGTTCGTGGAGCAGGGGATGGCGAGCACGCTCGTCGGCCATCCGTTCTTCGACGTGCACGCGGTGGCCCACGGACATGATCGTGACGACGCCGGACCGGACGGTCGTGGCACGGGCCCGCTCGTGCTGCTCCTGCCCGGGTCGCGTGGCCAGGAGATCGCCGCCAACCTCGGGAGCATCCTGCGGGCGGCCGCGCTCGTGCGTCGGGAACTGCCGGAGACGCGCTTCATGGTGGCGGCGCTGCACGAGCGGCACGCCGTGCGGGTGCAGGAGGTGATCGCCGGCAGCGAGGAGGCGAGCCGGCTCGGAATCGGCGTGGCCGCGGGCCGGACCCGCGAGCTCATCGACGTGGCCGACGCGGCGCTCGCGGTGAGCGGGTCGGTCTCGCTCGAACTGCTCGCGGCCCGGGTGCCGACCGTTATCTTCTACCGCGTCGGCGCGTTCGCCCACGTCGTGCAGAGCTGGTTTCGGCGTGCGCGATTCATCACGCTCGTGAACCTGCTCGCCTGCCGCGACCCGGTGCGCCCGACGGAGCCGGTGCTCCTCCCCCCGCGCTCGGTGCCTCCGTGCGATCCCGACGCCGTGTTTCCCGAGTACCTCGCCGTGCAGGATCCGGCCGACCGCGCCGCCGCGCACGTCGTCGCGTGGCTGCGCGATCCGGCGGTCCGCGCGGCCACCGTGGCCCGCATCGAGACGGTCGCGGCCACCGTCGCCCATCCGGGCTCCGCGCGACGGGCCGCCGCCGCGGTGCTCGCGATCGCAGCCGGCATGGCACCGGTCGCCGAGGTGACACGGCGCGCGGCCTGAAGCGGGTACAACCACAGCCATGCTGCTCTCCGAGCCCCAGGAAACCGGCGCCGACCTGCGGTTCGAGATCGCCGGGTTTCGCGTGCGCGTCTCGGCGTGGTTCTGGCTGGCGGCGGTGCTGCTCGGCTGGAACGTCTGCCAGGCGTATTCCCGCGGCGACCAACGCGCGCTTGTGCAGTTCCTCGTCATCTGGACGGGGACGGTGTTCATCTCGATCCTCGTCCACGAGCTCGGCCACGCGCTGGCCTTCCGCGCGTTCGGCCAGGGGGCGCACATCGTCATCTACCACTTCGGGGGCCTCGCCATCCCCGAGGTCTGGGGCCGGCGAATGTCGCTGCGGCCGATCCAGCGGCTCGTCGTCTCCGCGGCCGGGCCGCTCGCGCAGCTCGCGCTGGCCGCGGCGGTCGTGCTCGTCCTGCGGATGGCGGGCCGCGAGGTGCCGTTTCCGATCGCCGCCGTCGGCCGGTGGCTGGGGCTCGAGGGCGGACGCGACTTCACGTCGCCCTTCACGTTCGCGCTCGCCGACTTCCTGCTCTACGTCAACGTGCTGTGGCCGCTTTTGAACCTCGTGCCCGTGCCGCCGCTCGACGGCGGGCAGATCGTGCGCGAGGGGCTGCTCGCGGCCGACGTGCACGACGCCGCCCGGATGTCCGGGGTCATCGGCGTGGCGGCCGGGGGCGCCATCGCCTGGTGGGGCTTCAACCACGGCCAGGAGTTCCTCGCCGTGATGTTCGCGATGCTCGCGATCTCCTGCTTCCAGAACCTCTCCGGGCCGACGCCGTGGCGGCGCTGGAACTGACCGGCCGCCGCCGTGCGGTCGTCCTCGGCGCGAGCAACGTCTCCCGCGGGCTCGCGCGGCTCGCCGCGGTGGTGCGCGCACGGGCGGGGGCTTCCGCCGACCTGTTCGTCGCCGCGGGCCACGGCCGGGGGTACGGCGTGAGCAGCCGCGTGTGGCTCCGGCGGCTCCCGTCGATCCTCGCGAGCGGCCTGTGGGACGCGCTCGACGGCGAGGCGGCGGCCGCTTCACCGGGGGCGCTCGTCACGGACGTGGGCAACGAGATCCTCTACGGCTTCTCGGCCGACCAGGTGGCCGCCTGGGTGGGCGAGGGGGTCCGCCGGCTCGCCGAGCATGGCTGCCGGATCGCGATCACGGGCCTGCCGCTGGCGAGCGTCGCGGGCGTCGGCGCCGTGCGGCTGCGGCTCCTGAAGACCGTCTTCGTGCCCGGCTGCCGGTTCACGCTCGCCGAACTCAAGGACGCGGTGGCCCGGCTCGACGACCGTGTCCGCGACGTGGCCCGCGAGTTCGGGGCCACGGTCATCGAGCAGCCCGGCGCGTGGTACGGCCTCGACGCGATTCACGTCCGCCGCCGCCATCTGGATGATGTCTGGCACGCGGCCTGCGACGCCTGGGGCTGGGAGCGGGCGCCGTCGGCGCCACGGGCGACGCTCGGCGACTGGGCCACGCTCCACACGCGGGCCGCCGAGGTCCGCGCGATCGGCCGGATCATGCTCCACGCGCGGCAGCCGGCGGTGGACACGGCTCAGCTGCGCGTGTGGCTGCATTGAGTCTGGCCGTGGCCGGGCGGGGTGACGAGCCGTATTCCGCAGAGTGCCACTCTGCGGCTACTTTCCGGGCGCACGCACCACCACCGGCAACGCCGCCTCCGCGGAGCGCGTAGGTGCAGACTGGCAGTCTGCACACGGTGAACCGCCTGCTCACCGCCGCAGCGCGGCGTGGAGGATCTCGACGGGGTGCTCGGCGCGGCGGCCGGTGCCGTCGGCGATCTGGTGACGGCAGCTCGTGCCCGGGGCGGCGATCCGCACGTCGGGGCCGGCCGTGCGGACGGCGGGAAAGAGCACGAGCTCACCGATCGCCATCGAGACGTCGAAGTGCTCGGCCTCGTAACCGAACGAGCCCGCCATGCCGCAGCAGCCGCTGGGGATCGTCGCGACGGAAAAATTCCGTGGCAGCGACAGGATCGTGGCCGTGGGCTCGAGCGACGCCAGGGCCTTCTGGTGGCAGTGGCCGTGGAGGAGGATCGTGGCGGTCGCGTCGGTGAAGGCGGCGGCCGTGATTCGTCCGCGGGCCGCCTCGCGGGCCAGGAACTCGTCGATGAGCAGGGCGTTGCCGGCGAGAGACCTGGCCGCGGCCGCGAGCGACTCGGGCACGAGGTCCGGGTACTCGTCGCGAAAGGAAAGGATCGCCGAGGGCTCGATGCCCACGAGCGGCTCGTCGGCCGTGACCACCTCCGAGAGCATCGTGACGTTCGCGGCCGCGAGGTCGCGGGCCGCGCGAACGAGGCCCTTGGAGAGGTGCGCGCGGCCGCTGTCCACGTGCCGCGGGATCACCACGTCGTACCCGAGGGCCTCGAGCAACTCGACGGCCTTGATGCCGACTCCAGAGTCGAGCGTGTCGGTGAACTCGTCGCAGAAAAGGTGGACGCGGCCATGCGGGGCGGGCGTGGAACGCCGCGGCCGCCGCGCGTGCCATGTCGAGAGCCGCACGCCGGGCAGCCGCGGCAGCGATCGCCCGGGTGCGAACCCCGCGATCCGCTTGAGGGCGCCCGAGACTCCGGGCGCCGAGACGGCGAGGTTCCAGAGCCACGGCACGCGGCTGAACCGCCGCAGCGTGGCGGCCGTGCCCGCGACGAGTCGCGTGCGCAGGGAGACCCCTTCGCGATCCTGCCGGTGCTGCTCCCACTCGGCCTTGAGCCGCGCCATGTCCACGTTCGACGGGCACTCGCTCTTGCACGCCTTGCACGACAGGCAGAGGTCCATGACCTCGGCGAGCTCGGGCCGGGTCCACGGGTCGGCGAGCGCGGGGTCGGCGAGTGCCTGCCGCAGGACGTTGGCGCGGGCCCGCGTCGTGTGCCGCTCGTCGCGGGTGGCCATGTAGCTCGGGCACATCGTGCCGCCGGCGGTGTGCGACTTGCGGCACTGGCCGACGCCCGTGCATTTCTCGGCCGCCCGCAGCACGCCGCCGGAGTCCGCGAAGCGGAACACGGTCTCGCGGTGCGGTTCGGGTTCGCCCGGGAGGATCCGCAGGCTCGTGTCCATCGGCGGGGCCGCCACGATCTTGCCGGGATTGAGGATGCACTGCGGGTCGAAGGCCCGCTTCACCCGCTCGAAGAGCCTGTAGCACTCGTCACCCACCATCGCCCGGATGAACTCGCCGCGGAGCCGGCCGTCGCCGTGCTCGCCGGAGAGGCTGCCGCGGTACTTCTTCACGAGCGCCGCGACGTCGGTGGCCACCGCGCGGAACATCCGCAGGCCCTCCGGACTGCGGAGGTCGAAGAGCGGCCGCAGGTGGAGTTCGCCCGCGCCGGCGTGGGCGTAGTGGACGCAGTCGATGCCGTACCTGTCCGCGAGCAGCCGGTCGAACTCCGCGATGTACGCGGGCAGATCCTCGACGGCGACGGCCGTGTCCTCGACGAGCTCGCGGGGCTTGGCGTCGCCCGGCAGGTTGTTGACGAGCCCCTGGCCGGCGCGCCTGAGCTCCCAGACTTTTTCGGCGTCGGGGCCGAGGAGCCGCGGGAACGCGTGACCGATCCCGGCGGCCCGCAGATCGTGCTCCACGCGATCGAGGCTCCGCGCCGCGGCGGCGGGATCGGCCTCGCGGACCTCGACCACGAGCACGGCGCCGGGGTCGCCGACCACGAACGAGCGGTTCCGGGCCTGCTCGAGGTTGTCCCGCGTGCAGCGGAGGATCTTGTCGTCGATGAGCTCGCAGGCGGAGGGCCGCAGGGCGTCGCTCGCGGCGAGCCGCATCACGAGTACCGTGGCCCGCAGCGCCTCGTCCACCGTCGCACAGTGCACGCAGAGGAGCGTGGGCGGCGGGGGCAGCGGGATGAGCGCGAGTTCGTACTCCACGCCGACGAAGAGCGTGCCCTCGGAGCCGGCGAGCAGCCGGCAGAGGTTGAAGGGCCGTGTCGAGGCGGGGTCGAGGCACGCGGCGTCCATGAGCGCGTCGAGGGCGTAGCCCGTGTTGCGGCGGGTGACCTCGGGCCGTGGGAACGAGTCGCGGACGAGGGCCCGCGTCGCGGCGTCGCCGAGCATGGCGCCGAGTTCACGGTGCATCCGGCCGAGGAGCGTGTCGGGCGCACAGGCGGCGGCGAAGCCGGCGGCATCGAGCGGGCCGAACTCGGCCGGGCTGCCGTCGGCCAGAAAGCCCCGGGCGCGGATGAGGTGGTCGCGGGTCGTGCCCCAGGCGATCGAGTTCGAGCCGCAGGAGTTGTTGCCCACCATGCCGCCGATCGTGGCCCAGTTGGCGGTCGAGGTCTCGGGTGCGAAGAACAGGCCGTGGGGGGCGAGGAAGCGGTTCAAGTCGTTGCGGACGACGCCGGGCTGCACCCGGACGGTCCGGCGCTCGACGTCGAGAGCCAGGATGCGGTTCAGGTGGCGGCCGAGGTCCACGACGAGCCCGGCCCCCACGACCTGCCCGGCGAGCGACGTGCCGGCCCCCCGCGGAATGAGCGGCGTGCCCGTGGCCGCGGCGAAGCGGACGATCTCGCCGACGTCGCGATCCGACGCCGGCAGCGCCACGCCGAGCGGCCGCTCCTGGTATTCCGAGGCGTCGGTCGCGTAGACCCGCCGCGCCGTGTCATCGACGAGGAGTTCCCCCTCGAGTCTCTCGGCGAGTGCGGTGAGGTCGGCGGTCGGCGGGGCCATGATCGCGGGTTGTACCACGGCCGCGACCGCCGGCCGGGCTCAAAACTTCGCGTAGCCCTTGGCGGGGAGCTGCTTCTTGGCGTGCGTGTGCCCGTGGTTGCCCATCCGATTGTGGACGTTGTCGTGCAGGGTCAGGAGCGACTCGAGATCCATGCTCCCGGGCTCGATCCGATGCGCACCACGCAGGTGGTCCCGGATGGACTCGATGCTGGGATTCCAGTCGCCGTTCACGCTCCAATGCGGGCCGGTGACCCGCGAGACGGTCTTGGCGGTCACCTCGGCCGCCCGCACGAGGGACGTCAGCAGCACCGTCTTCACGACGGCCAGGAAGGAGATGCACGCGGAACGACGATTCATCGAATGGCCTCTGGAAAGATGCCGCCTCGCCGCAAGGCTAGCACCGGAATCCGGGCCCCGGTCCCGTCGCACTGGGGAAAACGCCGCGTCGCCGGCCCCGGGGGAATGCGTGGAGGGGTCGCGCCGACGAGGCCGGGCCGCGTAAAAAAAGTAAAGACCGGGTCGCGCCCATGGCGCGTCGGCGCAGGTTTCGCGCCGGATCGCTAGAATGCCGTCTCGCCCCGCCGGGACCGCCCGGTCGCGGGGCGCGATGCCGTACCATCCCGCTCGAGGAGGACCGCCATGCATGCGTGCCGCTGGCTTGTGGCCTGGACGTTGACGGCACTGGTGTCGATGAACTGCCCGCTCACCGCTGAGGACAAGCCGATGCTGCCCAAGTGCTACCTGGATATCTCCGTCGATGGCCAGAAACTCGGCCGGGTCGTGGTCGAGCTGCGCTCGGACGTCGTCCCCAAGACGGCCGAGAACTTCCGCGCCCTCTGCACGGGCGAGAAGGGCTTCGGCTACAAGGGCAGCTCCTTCCATCGCGTGATCCCCGAGTTCATGTGCCAGGGGGGCGATTTCACGAACCACAACGGCACCGGCGGGAAGTCGATCTACGGCGAGTAGTTCGCCGACGAGAACTTCACCCTCAAGCACACGGGGCCGGGCGTGTTGAGCATGGCCAACGCCGGCCCCAACACGAACGGCTCGCAGTTCTTCCTCTGCACGGTGCAGACACCGTGGCTCGACGGCAAGCACGTCGTCTTCGGCCAGGTGGTCGAGGGCTTGGACGTGGTGCGGAAGATGGAGGCCCTGGGCTCGCCGGCGGGCCGCACGAAGGGCAAGATCGAGATCACCGACTGCGGTGAACTGAAGGCCGGTCAGTAGCCGGGCGCCCCGCCTCGCGGGGCGGGGCGGGGCGGCCCTCACAGCACGGGAAGGCTCGGCAGCGGCGGGCGGGCCGCGCTTGCGGCGGCGAGGTCGCCCACCAGCTTCCGGCAGATGGCCTCGAGGTAGGGCCGCGACTCGGCGTCGTCGTAGTTGGCGGCGGTCTTCCCGGCGTCGCCATGCTCGCGGATCGGGATCTGGATCGGCACCTCGCCGAGGAACGGGATCTCCATCTCCTGCGCGGTCCGCTTCGCGCCCCCGGAGCCGAAGATGTCCCAGCGCTTCTTCGTGTCGGGGCAGACGAAGAAGGCCATGTTCTCCACCATGCCGAGCACCGGGATGTTCACCTTGCGGAACATCGCGATCGCCTTCACGGCGTCGAGCAGGGCCACATCCTGCGGCGTGCAGACCACGACCGCCCCGGTGAGCGGCAGCACCTGCGAGAGCGTCAGCGCGATGTCGCCGGTGCCCGGCGGCATGTCGATGACGAGGTAATCGAGCGGCCCCCAGAGCGTGTCGCGGAGCATCTGCTGGATCGCGCCGTGGAGCATCGGGCCCCGCCAGACGACCGCCTCGCCGGGCGGCACGAGGAAGCCCATCGACATGACCGGCATCGAGCCGGCGCCCACCGCGAGCCGCGCGGGCACGATCTTGCCGTTCTCGATCTCCGGGCGACCGGAGAGGCCGAGCAAATGCGGCACGCTGGGGCCGTAGACGTCGGCATCGAGCAGGCCGACACGGCTCCCCGCCCGGGCGAGGCCGATCGCGACGCTCGCCGCGATCGTGCTCTTGCCCACGCCCCCCTTGCCCGAGCCCACGGCGATCACGCTCTTGGCCTCGAGGCCGATCTGGCCGAGTTTTCCGGGCGGCCGGTCGTGCGGGACGATCGCCACGGCGACGTTCGCCACCTGCGGGAAGCGGGCGCGGAGCGCCTCCTCGATGCGGCCGCGCGTGGCGGACCAGAGGATGGCCGAGTGCGTCGTGAGGCCGACGGTCGCGGCGATGCCGCCGGGACCCGCCTC
The DNA here is from genome assembly GCA_046095965.1 of Planctomycetaceae bacterium. Classification (GTDB taxonomy): domain Bacteria; phylum Planctomycetota; class Planctomycetia; order Pirellulales; family UBA1268; genus QWPN01. The sequence goes on along the minus strand of JBJTJO010000124.1, from coordinate 5,003 downwards.
GACCGACTTCACCTGCCCCGTCTCGGTGAGCGGCCGGCCCGACTCGGGGTCGGCGATGCCCGCGAGGACGGCGGTCACGGCGGCGGTGTCGATGGGGGTGTTCACGGAGTGGGGCTCAGCGGGCCACGGTGTCGGTGTCCGGTGCGGGGCGTGCCGGCCGGGGCGGGTCGGCATCCACCGAGGCCGCCGGCAGCGTGCCGGAGACGGCGGCGCCGGCGAGCGCGGCGCGGGCAAAGAGCTGTCCGGGGCTCACCGTCACGACCGCGACGAGCGCGAGGCAGGCCAGCATCGCGACGCCCCCGGCGAGGCCGCCGTCGGACTGCACGGCGCGTTTCGAGGCCTTGAAGTACATCGCCGCGATGACCCGCAGGTAGTAGGCGGCCGCGATCGCGGCGTTGACGACGAGCACGATCGCCAGCCCCACGAACCAGGCGCGGCGACCGCCGACGTTCAGCGGCACCGACCAGTCCACCTCGAGGGCCGACGCGGCGAGCGACAGCTTGCCCCAGAAGCCCGGCAGCGGCGGGATGCCCGCCAGCGAGAGCAGGAAGGCCGCGATCGCAAAGGCGGCGAACGGGTTCGTGGCGGACAGGCCGTCGAGGTCGTCCACGGCGGTGATCTCCTCGCGGGGGGGGCGCGGGCCGTCACCGCTCGACCACTCGGGCCAGCGGTGGCCGAGGTAGGCGAGCGCCCCGAAGACGCCGATCGTGGCCGGTGCGTAGGTGGCGAGGTAGTAGAGCGCCGCCGACATCCCGCCGAGCGCGCCGACCCAGAGGGAGGCGAGGTCACCGCCGGCGGCCGGCGGACCGGGCTCGGCCCGGGTGGCCGCCGCGGCCGCGGCGACCGCGACGCCCACGAGCAGGTAGCCCGCGTGGGCGATCGACGAGCAGGCGAGCAGCCGGCGCAGGTTCCGCTGCCAGAGGGCCCTCACGTTGCCCACCGTCATCGTCACGGCCGCCAGGATCGCGAGCAACTGCCACGCGAGTTCGAGGAGCGCCGCCGCGGCGGGGCCCGCGGTGCCGGCGTCGGGGCCCGCCGCCGGGGCGATGCCGAGCGCGGTGAGCCGCGCGAGGACGACGAGGCCGGCCACCTTCGGCAGCGTGGAGAGGAGCGCCGCGTTGCCGGGGCCGGTGCCCTCGTAGACGTCCGGGGCGTAGAAGTGCATGGGCACGGCGGCGAGCCGGAAGGCGGCGCCGACGGCGGCGAGGCCCAGCGCCGCCGGCACGAGCGCCAGCGCCATGCCCGTCGAGAGGTCGCTGGCCCGGATCCGGGCGGCGATCTTGAAGAGGTTCGTCGAGCCGCCGATGCCGTAGAGGCACACGATCGCGTAGAGGAACAGTGCCGACGCGAGCAGCGATAGGAAGAAATACTTGAGCGCCGCCTCCTGCCCGCGGCCGTCGATCCGCTTGAGGCCGAGGAGCACGTAGGTCGGGATCGAGACCAGCTCCAATCCCGCGAACAGGAGCACGAGGTCGCCCGCGCATCCCACGAGCGACAGGCCGGCGAGCAGGAGCAGGAACGTGCCCGCCTCCTCGCAGGTGCCACCCCGGTGCACCCCCGGCCCGCGGGTCACCGCGCCGGCGAACAGGTCGCCGGCCTGGACGAGGGCCACGAGCGCGCCGAGCACGAGCGTGGCCTGGCGCACGAAGGTCGAGAAGGCGTCGATCACGACGCCTCCTGAGGCCGCCACCGCGCCGTCGCTGGGTTGCGTGCCGGCGAGGGCGAGGGCGGCGGCGATGCCCGCCAGGGCGACGGGCCAGCCGTGCCGCAGGCCGAGGAACGCGCCGCCGAGGTAGGCGACGAGCGCCGCGACGACCAGCGCGATCTCGGGGGCCACGTGTGCGAACGTGTCGAGCGAGGTGGGCGTCATGGGCGGGGCCCCGTGGCGACGTGGGCGGTGGGTTGCAGTGATTCCATGCGGGTGGCGAACGCGGCGGCCGACTCGCGGGTGGCCTCACGGACCGCCCCGGACGCCGGCGCCAGGAAGGTTGCGGGAAACAGCCCGATCCAGATCACGAACACGGCGAGCGGCAGGAGCGCCGCCCACTCGTGCCAGGCGAGGTCGCGGCGGTCGGCGGGCGCGGCGTGGCCGTGGCTTCCGTGTCCATGGTCATCGTGGGCGTGATCATCGTGAGCGTGGTGGTGGGCATGCGCCGCGCCGTGCCCCGCGCCCCGGGGCGGCTCGCGCGACGCCCCGAAGAGCACCCGCTCCACCGCCCAGAGCATGTACCACGCACCGAGCACGACCCCGGCCACGGCGAGCAGCGACATCGCGAGGTAGGCCGCCTGCCACGCGGGGGCCACGCCCGACCAGGCCCGCTGGAACGAGCCGGCGAGGATCATGAACTCGCCGACGAAGCCGTTGAGCCCCGGGAGGCCGATGCTCGAGAACGTGAACAGCACGAAGAGCGCGGCGAGCCACGGGGCCTTCGCGGCCACGCCACCGAGGTTGGGGATGCTCCGCGTGTGGAACCGCTCGTAGATCATGCCCACGAGCGCGAACAGGGCCGCCGACGAGAGGCCGTGGTTCACGAGCTGGAGGTTCGCCCCCTCGACGGCGACGGGCGTCAGGGCGAAGAGCCCCATCACGACGTAGCCCATGTGGCTCACCGACGAGTAGGCGACGAGCCGCTTGAGGTCGGTCTGCACGAGGGCCACGAGCGCCCCGTAGACGATCCCCGCCACCCCGAGGCCGAAGAGCCAGGGGGCCGCCACGGCCGTCGCCTCGGGGAGCATCGGCAGCGAGAACCGCAGGAAGCCGTAGATGCCGATCTTGAGCAGCACGCCGGCCAGGTCCACCGAGCCGCCCGTCGGCGCCTCGACGTGCGCCAAGGGTAGCCAGGTGTGTACCGGCACGATCGGCACCTTCACGGCGAAGCCGGCGAGCAGCGCCAGGAACACGACCAGCTGCAGCCAGCCGCCGGCCGCCGTCATCGGCAGCGGGTGGGCGGCGACCGATGCGGTGAGTTGCTGGATGTCGAACGTCACCGCGCCGGTGTGCGAGGCATTCCAGAGCACGATGGCGAGCAGCCCGAGGAACGTCAGCAGGCTGCCGGCCAGCGTGTAGACGAAGAACTTGGCCGCCGCCTTCCGCCGCTCCTCGTGCCCCCAGATGCCGATCAGGAAGAACAGCGGCACGAGCGTGAACTCGAAGAACACGTAGAACAGGATCACGTCGCGGGCGGCGAATACGCCGAGCATCGCCGACTCGAGCACGAGCAGGAGCGCGTAAAAGCCCACGGGGCGGTCGGTGATCGCCCCCCAGCTCACGAACACGGCCGTCAGTGACAAGAGGGCCGAGAGGGCGAACATCCAGAGCGAGAGGCCGTCGAGCCCCAGCGACAGGCGGACGTCGAAGATGCCGCCGGTGAGCCAGGGGGCCTCGACCGCCGCGAAGGCCGTGCCCGGTGCCGGCGGCGCGGCGAGGTACCGCAGCACGAGCCAGGCGGTGAGGCCGAGCGTGACCACGGTCGTGACCGCGGCGCTCTGCCGCACGGCGGCCACCCCGCGGCCGCCCAGGAGCCACGCCAGGGCGGCGCCGACGAGCGGCGTCGCGATGACGAGCAGCAGGTGGGAGTCGGCGGTGAGTCCGGGCGGGTCGAGGAGGTTCATGGATGGCCGGAGGGAACGTGTGCGGGTGGGCGGGTCAGGAGGTCAGTCGCCACCACAGGGCGGCGACGAGGAGGACCGCCCCGAGCGCGCCGCCGACGGCGTAGCGCTGCACGAGGCCGGATTGGGAGCGGCGGACGAGCGCCCCGAGGGCGACGGGAATCCGGCCGACGAGATCGACGCCGCCGTCGATGACGTGGCGGTCGAACGCGGCGGCGAGGCCGGCGAGCAACTGGAGCGGCCGCACCACGAGCGCGGACTCGATCTGGTCGATGAACATCCGGTTGGCGAAGAGCGTGCCGAGCGGTCCGAGGAACCGCTCCATCTGCGGCCCGTCGCTGCGGCGGCCGAGGTGGCCGAGGGCCGCGATCACGATGCCGATCGCCGCCGCGAGCGAGCCCTGGATGGCGAGGTCCCAGTGGAAGGCATGGGGCACGACGGTGGCGTCGATGGCCTGCGTGTGGAACGTGGGCGTGCCGGCGAGGAAGTCGGCGAGGGCGTGCGTCGAGAACAACCACCAGCCGGCGACGGCCGAGGCCACGGCGAGGATCATGAGCGGCACGGTCATCACGAGCGGCGACTCGTGGGCGTGGTGGCCGGCCTCGTCGGGCACGCGGGTGGGGCCGGTGAACGTCATGAACACGGCGCGGAAGGTGTAGAAGGCCGTCAGGCCCGCCGTGACGAGCGACATCCAGAACAGGATCCGCCAGGTTCGCGGGGTGTCGAGCGCGTCGAGCCGGACGGCGCCCGGCAGCGGATGGCCGGCCGCGAGCTCGGTGGGCGTGGGGGTGATTCTGGTGGAAATGTAGGACGAAGCACCCTCACCCCGGCCCTCTCCCGGAGGGAGAGGGAGAGAGGATTCAACGTGGCCCTCTCCGGGAGGGAGAGGGAGAGAGGCGTGGCCGCCGGCGGGGCCGCCGTCGTGGTGCTCGTCGCCATGCGCGCCATGGGCGTCGGGCCAGCCCTTGGCGTGGAGGGTGGCGAGGATCTCGTCCTTGCTGAAGAACCCGGCGAAGGGGGCGACGCCGGCGAGCGCGAGCGACCCCACGAGGAACGTGGCCGCTGTCACCGGCATGATCCGCCTCAAGCCCCCGAACCGCCGCATGTCGATGACGCCTCCCATCGAGTGCATCACCGAGCCCGCGCCAAGGAACAGGAGCGCCTTGAAGAAGGCGTGGGTCACGAGGTGGAAGATGGCCGCCGTGAACCCGAGCATCGTGCCGGTGCCGAGGCTCGCGAACATGTAGCCGAGCTGGCTGATCGTGGAGTAGGCGAGCACCCGCTTGAGGTCGTTCTGCACGGTCGCGATCAGGGCCGCGATGAGCGCGGTCGTGGCCCCGACGATCGACACGGCCGTGAGCGCCCCCGGGCAGCCGATGAAGAGCGGGGCGCAG
>JBJTJO010000123.1:0-37926 GCA_046095965.1 Planctomycetaceae bacterium | reverse complement strand
GCTTGGGCAGCGGCGGCAGCGTGTCGACGCCGACCGACAGCGTGCCCGACGACTTGGAGCTCGTCGCCTTGCCCTTCTCGATCTGCTCGAACACGTCGGAGAGCTGCTCGCCGAGGAAGATCGAGATGATCGCCGGAGGCGCCTCGTTGGCGCCGAGCCGGTGGTCGTTGCCGCTGGAGGCGACGACGGCCCGCAGCAGGTCGCCGTGCTTGTGGACCGCGCGGCTCACGGCGGCGCAGAAGACGAGGAACTGCATGTTGGCGTGCGGCGTCTCGCCCGGCTCGAGCAGGTTGCCGAGCTTGCAGCCCAGCGACCAGTTGACGTGCTTGCCGGAGCCGTTGATGCCCGCGAAGGGCTTCTCGTGCAGCAGGCAGGCCATGCCGTACTTCTGGGCCACCCGCGTCAGCGTCTGCATGATCGCGTGCTGGTGATCGGTGGCGATGTTGGCGTTCTCATAGATGGGCGCGATCTCGTACTGGCTGGGCGCCACCTCGTTGTGCCGAGTCTTGACCGGCACGCCGAGCTTGAACAGTTCCCGCTCGCCTTCCATCATGCAGGCCAGCACCCGCTCGGGAATCGCGCCGAAGTACTGGTCCTCGAACTCCTGGCCCTTCGGCGGCTTGGCGCCGAACAGCGTCCGGCCGGTCATCGTCAGGTCGGGCCGGGCGAAGAAGAAGTTTCGGTCGATGAGGAAGTATTCCTGCTCGGGGCCGGCCGAGGCCATCACCTGGCCCACGTCCTTGTGCCCGAAGAGCGCGAGCACGCGCCGGGCCTGCTTGTCCACCGCCTGCATCGAGCGCAACAGCGGCGTCTTCTTGTCGAGCGCCTCGCCGGTCCACGAGCAGAAGGCCGTGGGGATGCAGAGCGTGGTGCCGTTGGGGTTCTCGAGGATATAGGCCGGGCTCGTCGGATCCCAGGCGGTGTAGCCGCGGGCCTCGAACGTGGCGCGGAGGCCGCCCGACGGGAAGCTCGAGGCGTCGGGCTCGCCCTGGATCAGCTCCTTGCCCGAGAACTCGGCGATCGCGTCGCCGTCGCCGGTGGGCGTGAGGAAGCTGTCGTGCTTCTCGGCGGTCAGGCCCGTGAGCGGGTAGAAGACGTGGGCGTAGTGCGTGGCGCCCTTCTCGATCGCCCAGTCCTTCATCGCGAGAGCGACGGCGTCGGCGATCGAGGGGTCGATCGGCTTGCCCTGCTTGATCGTGGCCTGCAGCGCCTTGTAGACGCTCTTCGGCAGCCGGTCCTTCATGACCGCGTCGCTGAAGACGTTGGAGCCGAAGATCTCGCTCGTGGGCGTCTCGCGGAAGTTCCAACTCGTGCCCTTGGACTTGTAGCTGTTGATGGCGGCGATGGCGCTCGAGCGGGCGGATGTCATGGCGAGGTCCTTCCTGGGGTTCCTGGGGCGTGGATGCGGACGATGGCTGCACGGCTCGACCGCTCGCCGCGCGGGATCCGCCAGGCCCACGCGAGTCGCATGCGAGGACGGGACCCGGCGGCACGGATGCCGCCTCACCCGTCCCCGGTGGCCGCCGCAGCCAGAAGAAAGTTTTCAACGGCGGACACGCGCGAACGATCGACAAAGGGGAGGGTACCGGTGCGGCGGGCCCCGTTCAAGGGACCGCCGCGATCCGCCCGTGGAGCCCCGGCCCGCCGCTACCGCGCGGCCGTGGTCCGGGCGCCGGGCTGCGTGGCGACCGGCCGGGGCACGAGAGCCCGGCGGGCCACCTCGGCGGCCGCGTCGAGGGCCGGGTCACCGGCGGGTTCCGCGAACGACCCGTCAGCCGCCGGCCGGGCCGTGATCTGCAGCGGCACGTCGGGCGTCACGCCGACGCCGCTGTAGGGGAGGCCGCGGGGCGAGAAGAACTTCGCCGTCGTCAGCCGCATGCCGACGCCCGCGGCCTGCAGCGGGAAGATGCCCTGGATCGTGCCCTTGCCGTAGCTGCGGGCTCCCACGATCGTGCCGCGGCCGTGGTCGCGGATCGCGCCAGCGAAGATCTCGCTCGAGCTCGCCGAGTCGCCGTCGATGAGCACGACGAGCGGCATCCGCCAGGTGCCGGGCCGGCCCGCGGAGTAGTTGAAGTCCTCCTCCGGGCTGCGGCCCCGGGTGGCGACGATCAGGCCGCGTTCGAGGAACAGGTCGGCCACGTCCACGCCGGCCGCGAGCAGGCCGCCGGGGTTGCCACGCAGGTCGATGACCAGCGCCCGCATGCCGGCCGCGTCGAGCCGCTTGAGCGCGGCGTCGAGCTCGGCGGCCGTGCCCTTCTGGAACGACGTGAGCTTGAGCGTCGCGACGCCGGAGGCCGGATCGAGGACGCGGGCCTGCTCGATGCTCGGCACATCCACGTGCTCGCGGCGGACGGTGACGGCCCGCGCGGGGCCGGGACCGCGGAGGATGGCGAGCGTGACGAGCGATCCCTCGGGGCCCTGGAGGAGCTGCGCGGCCTCGTCCACGCCCAGGCCGCCGATCTGCCGGCCCCCGACCCCCACGAGGTGGTCGCCGGCGCGGATGCCCGACCGCTCCGCGGGGCTGCCGGGGATCACGTGCACCACAAGCAGGCCGTCGGCCGCGGTCTTGAGCTCCACGCCGAGACCGACGAACCGCCCATCGATCTGCGCGTGGAGGTCGTCGAGCTGACCGTTCGTGAGGAACGCGGAGTACTCGTCGAGACCCCCGACGGCGGCCGCGGACATCTCCAGGAGTGTCACGGCGGGGGCCACGCCGAGGAGCGAGTGGGCCGCCCGGGCGATCCAGGCGGCACTGGCCTCGGCGTCGGCCTGCGTGGCGACGGGCCGCGCGGCGGCGATCCGGGCGACCTGGTCCGCGTAGAGCGCCCGGCGATCCGCCGTGGCCTGCGGCGCGTGGAGCGCCACGAAGGCCGGCTCGTCGAGGGCGACATCGACGGCCCGGCGGCCCCGGGCCGCGAGCCGGGCGAAGTCGGGGGTCTCGACGTGGTGCGAGCCGATCCGCCCCAGCACCTCGCCGTAGACGCGGCGGGCGTCGGCCTCGGAGAGGTCGGCGACCTGCCGACGGAAAGCCGGTTCGGCGTGCCGACGGGCGACGTCGCAGTGGAGTTTGGCGAGGTCGTAGCGCTCCCGGAGCGCGGGCGCCAGCGCCCCCTTGCGGGCGGCCGTCTCGCAGATGCTGACGAGATCCGCCCAGCGGCCCTCGAGGGCGAGCGACTCGGCGCGGACGGCGAGGTCGTCGGCGTGGGACTGGGCCGCGGCGGGGCGGCCCGTGACCGCCGCCAGGGCGAGGGTGGCCGCGGCGCAGAGCCGCAGGCGAAACGACGTCGGGAGCGAGACGCCAGTCACTGGAGCGATCCGATCGCCGGGGGGGCCGCGTCCTGTCGCGGCGACAGCGGTCCGTCCGATGACCGCCGTCGATTATGGATCACGCCGGGCGCGCGGGCAAAACGCCGGCGCGTGAGGAAACGCGAAAATTTTTGGCCGTGGCCCGGGCGCCGTCGAAAATCCCACCCCGACCGTCACCACCGCGCCGGGGCGACACGTTGGTACGATGGAGGTCTCGCACCACCGGCCAATCCGACCCCATGACCAGCACCGCCGACCCCGGACGCGGCGCCGGGGATCCGTCCCCGACGGTGGCCCTCTTGGACCAGGTGCGGCGTGGCGACGGCTCCGCCATCGACCGCCTCCTGGCCCGCCACCGCGACGCCATCCGGCGGCTCATCGACCGCCGGATGGACCGCGTTGTGCAGCGCCGGGTCGATGCGAGCGACATCGTCCAGGACGTGCTCGTCGAGGCCAACCGGCGGCTCCGCGACTACCTCGCCAACCCCACGATGCCGTTCGGACTGTGGCTGCGGCACATGGCCCGCGACCGGCTCATCGACGCCCACCGGCGGCATCGCGTGGCGGGCGTCCGCAGCCTCGACCGCGAGGTGCCGCTCGGCGGCGCCGACTCCGACGACTCCCGGGCCGGCCCGGCGGCCGATCTGACCGACCGCGAACTCACCCCGGCCGCCGCCGCGACCTGGCACGAACTCGAACGGCGGTTCGCCGCCGCCGTCGATGCGCTCGACGAACCCGACCGGCGGATCGTGCTCCTCAAGCACTTCGAGCACCTGTCCACCGCCGAGGCGGCGGACGCCCTGGGGATCTCCACGCCCGCGGCCGGGATGCGCTACCTGCGGGCCATGCGCCGGCTGCGGAGCCTGCTCCAGCCGGAGGCGTGATGTCCGCCGCCGGCGCGGCGCCTAGCATGCTGCTGCGTCCACCGCCAGAACACGTGCCATGACCCCACCGACGATCACCCGGCCGCCGGCCGGCACCGCGCCGCTCGAGCCCGACCGCGAGGAGCGGCTGGCGGCGCTCGTGGAATCGCTCTCGGAGATCCGCGGTCCGGCGGCGCAGGCCGCGCTCGAGCGGCTCGCGGGCGATCATCCCGACCTCGCCGGCGAACTGCGCGAGGTGTTCGCCGCGATGTCGGTGGCCGACGCCGTCGCGGAGCGGTCCACGATCCTGGTCGCGGCCGGTGATCACCGCTCCGGACCGGTGGCGGTCGGGCCGGTCGCGGACTCGTGGGGGGGCGGCGGCTTCGTGCCGGGGTCCGCCCCGCTCCCCCTCGCGTTCGGCGACTACGAGCTCGTCGAGGAGATCGGCCGGGGCGGCATGGGCGTCGTCTACCGCGCGACCCAGAAGAGCCTCGGCCGCACGGTGGCCGTGAAGATGCTCCTCCGCCGCGACCTCGCCACGCCGGCCGACCTCGCCCGCTTCCGCAGCGAGGCCGAGGCCGCGGCCCGCCTCGACCACGCCGGGATCGTGTCGATCTTCGAGGTCGGCGAGCACGACGGCCACCCCTTCTACAGCATGCAGCTCGTCGAGGGGACGACGCTGTCGAAGCGGCTGGCCGCCGGTCCGCTGCCGCCGCGGGAGGCAGCCGGGCTCCTGGCGCAGGTCGCCGACGCGGTGCAGGCCGCCCACGACCGCGGCGTGCTCCACCGGGATTTGAAGCCCTCCAACATCCTCATCGACGCGACGGGCGCGCCGCGGGTCTCCGACTTCGGCCTCGCCAAGCGGCTCGAGGACGAGATGTCCGTCACGCACACCGGCGCCATCCTCGGAACGCCCTGTTACATGTCGCCCGAGCAGGCGGCCGGCAGCCGCGGCGACGTCGGCCCGGCGAGCGACGTCTGGAGCCTGGGCGCGATCCTCTACCAGATGCTCACCGGCCGGCCGCCCTTTCAGGCCGGCGGCGCCATGGACACGCTCCTCGCGGTGCTCGAGAGCGACCCGCCGCTGCCGCGGTCGCTCGCCCCCGGCGTGGATCGCGACCTCGAGCTCATCGCGCTGAAGAGCCTGCAGAAGCCGGCCGACCTCCGCTACGCCTCGGCCGCGGCGCTCGCGGCCGACCTCCGCGCGTTCCTCGCCGGCGAGCCGGTCGCCGCCCGCCGCGGTGGCCTCGGGGACGTGGTCGCGCGACTCTTCCGCGAGACGCACCACGCCGTCGTGCTCGAGAACTGGGGCCTGCTCTGGATGTGGCACTCGGTCGTGATCCTCGGCCTGTGCGTGACGACCGACGTGCTCGCCTGGCAGGGGGTCGCGGAGCGCTGGCCCTACCTCGTGCTCTGGGGCGGCGGCCTCGCGCTCTGGGCGCCGATCTTCTGGGCGCTGCGGCATCGCACCGGGCCGGTCACGGCCGTCGAGCGGCAGGTGGCCCACGTCTGGGGCGCGAGCGTGGTGGCGAGCGTGCTCCTGTTCGGCGTCGAGGCGCTCCTGGGGTTGCCGGTGCTCACGCTCTCGCCGGTGCTCGCGCTCCTGGCGGGCACGGTGTTCCTCGCCAAGGCCGGCATCCTCTCCGGGGCCTTCTACATCCAGGCGGCGGTGCTCTTCGCCACGGCGCTCGTCATGTGCCTCGTGCCCGCGTGGCAGCACGTGATCTTCGGCCTCGTGAGCGCCGTCTGCTTCATGGTGCCGGGCTACAAGTATTTCCGCCAGCGCGGACAGGCGACATGACGAACCGCGCGGCCGGGGCGGCGTGGCTCTGGGTCGCCCTCACGGCGGCGGCCGTCCGCGGCGGTGACTGGCCGCAGATCCTCGGGCCCGCGCGGACCGGCGCCGCGGCGGCCGACGAGCAACTCGCCGACACCTGGCCGGCCGCCGGCCCGGCGGTGATCTGGAAGCGGCCGGTCGGCGCGGGGTACGCGGGCGTGGCGGTGGTCGGCGGGCGGGCGATCCTCTTCCACCGCGAGGGCGACCGCGAGATCGTCGAGGCGCTCGACGCGGCGACGGGCAAGACCCTGTGGCAGGCGGACCAGCCGACGCGGTTCCGGCCGCAGGTCGGCGGTGGGGACGGGCCGCTCTGCACGCCGGTCGTCCACGCGGGCACCGTGATCACGTTCGGCGCCCAGGGCGTGCTCGCGGCGCACGATCTCGCGACCGGCACGCGACGCTGGTCGCGGGAGACCCACCGCGAGTTCGCGGCGCCGGAGGGCTACTTCGGCGCGGGCTCCACGCCGCTCGTCATGGGCGATCGCGTGATCGTGAACGTCGGCGGCCGGGGCGACGCCGGCATCGTCGCCTGCGCGCTCGACACGGGGGCCACGCTCTGGCAGCGCACGGCCGAGGCGGCGAGCTACTCGGCGCCGGTGGCTCTCGAGGTCGCCGGTCGGCCGCACGTGCTCATGGTCACCCGGCTCTCGTGCCTGCTTCTCGATCCGGTCACGGGCGACGTGGCCTGGCAGTTTCCCTTCGGCCAGCGGGGGCCGACGGTCAATGGGGCGTCGCCCGTCGTGATCGGCGGAGACCGCGTCCTCGTCACGAGCGCCTACGGGATCGGCTGCGTCTGCGCCGCCTTCGACCGGGCGGCCGCGAAGCCCGCCTGGCAGGGCGAGGGCCCGCTCGCCAGCCAGTACTGCACGCCGGTGCTCGTGGGAGACCATCTCTATTGCTTGGACGGCCGCGACGACGTGCCGCCGGCGGAGTTCGTCTGCGTGGAGGCGGCGACCGGGCGCGAAGCCTGGCGCGAGCGGCTCGACGCGTACGGCACGCTCGTCGTCGCCGACGGCAAGCTCGTGGTGGCGAAGACCGACGGCGAGGTGCTCCTCGTCCGGCCCGACCCCAAGCGGCTCGAGGTGCTCGCGCGGTGCAGGCCGCTTTCCGGCACGGTGCGGGCCCTGCCCGCCCTCGCGGGCGGCCGCCTCTACCTCCGCGACGACGCGACGCTCATCTGCCTCGACGTGGGCCGCTGAGGCGGGTCAGGACGGCGCCCGGCGGGGCACGTCGACGCCCGTGCCGAAGGGCCGGGGCAGGAAGTCGGCGAGGCGGAACGTGCCGCCGCCGTCGATCACGATCGCGGTGTCGGGCGTGCCGAACTCCGCGATCACCTGCAGGCACGCGCCGCAGGGCACGATGCCGGTGACCCGTTGCCCCGCGGCGTCGGTGCAGGTGAGCGCGAGCCGCACGAGCCGGCGGTGGCCGGCCACGACGCCCGCCGAGATCGCCGTCCGCTCGGCGCAGAGCGTGAGGCCGTAGGAGCCGTTCTCGACGTTCGCGCCCACGAACGGCGGCCCGCTGGCACCGGCGAAGACGGCCGCCGCGCCCACGTGCCAGCCGGAATACGGGGCATGGGCGTTGTCGGCGGCCTTCCGCGCCGCCGCGACGAGCGGATCGACCGCCTCGGATTCCCCGGCTTGATGGGACATGACGAGAGTCTACCGTGACGCCGCGCGGTCGACATTCGCCGGGGACGGGATATGATCGCGTCGATTCGTTCCGGGGAAGCAGCCATGGCCGGCGTCCACGTCTCCGCGCATCCGCTGGTCGCGCACCACGTGGTCGCGCTTCGCGATCCCGCGACGAAGCCGGCGGAGTTCCGCCGCGTCGTGCGGCAACTCACCCGGCTGCTCGGCTACGAGGCGACCCGCGACCTGCCCGCCCGCGAGGTCCGGGCCGCGACGCCGCTCGGCGAGGCGGCCGGCCGCCGCGTCGAGGACCGGATCGCGATCGTGCCGATCCTCCGCGCCGGCCTGGGCATGGCCGACGGCCTCCTCGAAATGATCCCCGACGCCGAGGTCTGGCACGTGGGGCTGTTTCGTGACGAGCAGACGCTCGAGCCGCGGGAGTACTACAACAAGCTGCCCGCCGACGTGGACGCGGAGGTCGCGATCGTCGTGGACCCCATGCTCGCCACCGGCGGCTCGGCCGTCCGCACCTGCGAGATCCTCCGCGCGGCCGGCGTGAGGCGGATCGTGTTCGTGGCCCTGATCGCGAGCCCCCAGGGTGTGGCGACGCTCGAGCGGGGCATGCCCGGCGTGACGATCCACGTGGCCGCGCTCGACGAGGGGCTCGACGACTCGGGCTTCATCGTGCCTGGCCTCGGCGACGCCGGCGACCGGCAGTTCGGCACGGCGGCCCGCCACTGATCCGGGCCCGGGGCCCACGGGAGCGACTCGATGCGAGCGGTCGATCTCATCCGCCGGAAGCGCGACGGCGCCGCGCTCACCGCCGCGGAGATCCGCTTCCTCGTGGATGGCATCGGCTCGGGCGCCGTGCCCGATTACCAGTGGTCGGCCCTCTGCATGGCGATCGTCTGGCGGGGCATGACGCCGGGAGAGACCGCGGCCCTCGTCGATGCGATGCTCCACTCGGGCACGGTGATCGACCTCGCCGACATCCCCGGCCCCAAGGTGGACAAGCACTCGACCGGCGGCGTGGGGGACAAGACGAGCCTGGTGCTCGCGCCGATCGTGGCCGCCTGCGGGGCGACGGTGCCGATGGTCTCGGGCCGCGGCCTCGGCCATACCGGCGGCACGCTCGACAAGCTCGAGAGCATTCCGGGTTTTTCCGTGGACGTGGACCTCGCCTCCTACCGCCGGATCGCCCGCGACTGCGGCCTCGTGCTCGCCGGTCAGACGGCCGAGATCGCGCCGGCCGACCGCGTGCTCTACGCCCTCCGCGACGCCACGGCGACCGTCGAGAGCATCCCGCTCATCACGGCCTCGATCCTCTCCAAGAAACTCGCCGAGGGGATCGACGCCCTCGTGCTCGACGTGAAGACCGGCGACGGCGCGTTCATGGCGCGGCGCGACGACGCCCGGGCCCTCGCCGAGAGCATGACCTCGATCGGCCGCCGGCTCGGCACGCCCGTGCGGGCCCTGATCACGAGCATGGACGCGCCGCTGGGCCGCACGGTGGGCAACGCGCTCGAAGTCCTCGAGAGCGTCGAGTGCCTGCAGGGCCGCGGGCCGGCCGACCTCATGGAAGTGTCGCTCGAACTCGCCGCCGAGATGCTCGTGGCCGCCGGCGTGGCCGCCGACCGCGAGGCGGCGCTCGGCCGCTGCCTCCGCGCGCTCGCCGATGGCTCGGCCCTCGAGCGGTTCCGCCGCGTGGTGGCGGCGCAGGGGGGCGATCCGCGGGTGTGTGACGATCCCGAGGGCGTGCTGCCACGGGCGACGCGGTCAGAATCGGTCCGGGCGCCGCGCGTCGGCTTCGTGACGCGGCTCCGCGCCTGGCCGGTCGGCCAGGCGTCGATGCTTCTGGGTGCCGGCCGCCGCACGGTGGCCGATCGCATCGACCCCGCCGCGGGCATCATCCTGCACGCGAAGGTGGGCGAGCCGGTCGCCGCCGGCGCCGCGATCGCCGAGTTGCGCTTCAACCCCGAGCACGCCGCCGCGGTGCCCGCCGTCCCGCAACTGCTCGCCGCGGCCCTCGAGAACGGCCCCGAGCCGCCCCCCCCCGCCCCGCGCGTGCTCGAACGCCTCTCGTCCTCTTCCGCTTCACCGCGGGCACATCCCCACGCAGGAACGCACCGATGCCCGACCTCGGCCGCTGGCAGGGACTCCTCGGTGTCGCCGCCATCCTCGCCACCGCGTACCTGTTTTCCGAGGACCGCCGGCGGATCTCGCCGCGGATGGTGCTCGGCGGCCTGGGTCTCCAGTGCCTGTTCGGGTTCCTGCTCCTGCGGTTCGAGGCGGGGCGATCGGCGCTCGACTGGGCCGCGCAGTGGGTGGAGAGCGTGCTCGCCTGCGCCGCGACCGGCGCGCGGTTCGTGTTCGGCGACAAGCTCGTCGATCCTGCCGGCCCCGCGGGCTTCGTGTTCGCCTTCCGCGTGCTGCCCACGATCGTGTTCGTGGCCGCGCTGTTCGCGGTGCTCTACCACCTCGGGGTCATGCAGGTCGTGGTGCGGGCGTTCGCCTGGGTGACGGCCAAGGTGCTCGGGTCGAGCGGCGCGGAGACGCTCAACGCCGCCGCCAGCATCTTCCTCGGGCAGACCGAGGCGCCGCTCGTCATCCGCCCCTACCTCGCCCGGCTGACGCGGTCCGAGCTCGCCGTCGTCATGGTCAGCGGCATGGGCCTGGTGTCGGGGGGCATCCTCGGCGCCTACATGGCCGCGGGCTGTGCGTCGCGGGACCTGCTCACCGCGATCCTCATGAGCTTTCCGGCCACGATCTACCTCACGAAGATCTTCATCCCCGAGGAGGGCGTGCCCGAGACGCTCGGCACGCTGCACGTGTCGAACGAGCGGCTCGACGGCAACGTGCTCGCCGCCGCGGCCCGCGGGACCCGCGAGGGGATGCTCCTGGCGGCGAACGTGGCGGCCATCCTCATCTCGTTCATCGCGCTGGTGGCCCTCGCGAACCTGGCCCTGGGCTGGGTCGGCGGCCTCCTCGGCTGGCCGGAGTGTTCGCTGCAGCGGCTCCTCGGCCTGGTCTTCGCGCCGGTCGCCTGGCTCATCGGCGTGCCCTGGGCCGACTGCACCGCAGTGGGAGGCCTGCTCGGCACGCGCACGGTGCTCAACGAGCTCATCGCCTACTTCGACATGGGCGCCCTCAAGGAGTCGCTCTCCCCGAAGGGCGTCGCGCTGGCCACGATCGCGATGTGCAGTTTCGCCAACATCTCGAGCATCGGCATCCAGATCGGCGGCATCGGCGCCCTCGTGCCCGAGCGGCAGGACGACCTCGCGCGGCTGGGCGTGAAGATGCTCGTCATCTCGACGCTCGCCACGGCCCTCTCCGCCGCGATCGCCGGGGTGATGCTGCCGTGAGGCGGCGATTGCTTCTTCTCCCTCTCCCTCTGGGAGAGGGTTGGGGTGAGGGTGCGGAAGGGGGATCGTGGCGAACGTGGTTGGTGGCGGCTGCGTATGATGCTCGTGGAGGACGGGCATGGCGCGCGGTGATCGGCTGGCGGTCGAGCGGCGGGTGGCGGGATCGACCGTCACGTATTCGCACCACGGCATCGACGTGGGCGACGGCACCGTCGTGCACGCGCGACCCGACGACTTTCGCAACCCCTTCGGCGGCGGCCGGGTCGAGCGGACGAGTCGTGCCGAGTTCGCGGCGGGGCGGCCCGTCCGCGCCGTGACGGAGCCGGCGGCGGCGTTCGCGCCCGACGCGATCGTGGCCCGGGCGTTCGGGCACGTGGGTCGCGACGGCTACTGCCCCGTCATCGACAACTGCGAGCACTTCGCCACGTGGTGCGCGACCGGCCGGCGGGCGAGCCGCCAGGTCGATCTCGTCGTCGCGCGGGTCGTGTCGGTCGCGGGCCGCGTCACGGCGGCGGTGTCGGCGCGGGTCGCCGCCGGGGCCGCCGGGCGGGTCGCGATCCGCACGGTCGCCGGCGCCACGGTCCGCATGGGGCTGCGGACGCTCGTGCCCGCGGCGCTCGTGGGCGAGGCGGCGGCCCTCGTCGCCGAGTGGCGGTCGCACCAGCGTGGCGCCGACGAACGGTCGAGCCGGCGGGCGGGCGAGGCCGCGGGCCTCGCGGCGACGGCCGCGACCTGTGCCGCGGCCGGCGTGCCCGCGGGACCGGCCGGCATCGTGGCCGGCGCGGTCGCCGGCGCGACGCTCTGGCTCGCGGGATCCGCCGCTGCGGCGGGTGTCCAGGCCAGGCAGGCGGCGTGCAGGCGGCGCATGTCGTTCCCCGGTCAGCGGTAGTCCGTGAGGTCGCCCGGCCGCCAGGCCACGCGGAGCGCGTTGAGCACGGCGACCACGTCGATCGCCTCCTGGGCGAGCGCGCCCCACGCCGGCGGCAGGATCCCCGCGGCCGCGGCCGCCATGCCGCAGACGCTCGCGGCCATGCCGCCGATCGCGCTCTGCAGGGCGATCGACCGCATCCGCGCGCCGATGTGGAAGAGCTCGTCGACCCGCTCGAGCGCCGAGTCCATGACCACGGCGCCGGCGGCCTCGCTCGTCACGTCGCTCGCCGTGCCCATGGCGATGCCCACGGTCGCGGCGGCGAGCGCCGGGGCGTCGTTGATGCCGTCGCCGACGAACACGGTCGGCGCCTCGGCGGTTGCCGCCTCCACGATCCTGAGCTTCCCCTCGGGCTGGATGCCGGCGTGGACCTCCGTGATGCCGACCACGTTCGCGAGCCAGCGGACCTCGCTCTCGCGGTCACCGGAGACGAGCATCACCCGCGTGAGGTGGTGCGCGGGTGCGAGGTGGCGCACGAACGAGCGGCCGTCGGCCCGGGGCGAGTCGCGGAAGCGGAGCAGCGCCTCCGGCACGCCGTCCACGACCACGACGCACTCGAGACCACCGGCGGCGGCCGGCAGCGCGTCCCCCGCGGCCCCGAGCTTCTGCCGGCTCGTGATGGCCACCTCGTGCGTCTCCGCGCCGCCATTGAGCCGCTTGACCTTGCCGACCAGCCCCTGGCCCGGCTTCTCGGCGAGGTTCTCCACCTCCAAGAGCCGCACCGAGCGGTCGGCCGCGGCCTGGACGACCGCCGCGGCGAGCGGGTGCTTCGAGTAGGCCTCGAGGCTCGCGGCGAGCGCCACGACGTCGGCCTCGCCCAGGGATCCGACGGTCACGAGCTCGGTCAGCCGCGGCGTGCCGTAGGTGAGCGTGCCGGTCTTGTCGAAGATCGCGGTGCGGCAGGTGGCCAGCCGCTCGAGGATCGCGGGGTCGCGGATCACGATGCCGCGGCGGGCCGCCAGCGACACCGCGCCGATAATCGCCACCGGGATGGCGATCAGCAGCGGGCAGGGCGTGGCCACGACGAGCACGGCCAGGAAGCGGCGCGCTTCGCCGCTCGCGAACCAGGCCGCCGCGGCGATCGCCACCGCCAGCGGCGTGTAGAGGGCACCGAGCGCGTCGGCGAGGCGGCGGAGCCGCGGCCGGCGCTCCTCGCTCGTCCGCAACACCTCCATGATCTTGGCGTACCGGCTGTCGCCGGCCACCCGCTCGGTGCGGACCTCGAGCGCGGCCTGGCCGTTGATCGCGCCGGAGAGCACGGCCGACCCGGGCGCCTTCGCCATCCGGTAGGGCTCACCGGTCAGGTAGCTCTCGTCCATCGATCCCCGGCCGGAGACGACCGTGCCGTCCACCGGGCAGATCTCGTGCGGCAGCACGACGAGCACGTCGCCGACGGCCACTGCGTCGAGCGCCACGTCGTCAAGCCCGCTGGCGGTCTTCTTGTGGGCGAGCGTGGGCATCCGGCGCGCCAGGGCCTCGAGCACGGCGCCCGCGCGGCTGACCGCACGGGCCTCGAGCGCCTCGCCCCCCGAGAGCATGAGCACGACGAGCACGCCGGCGAGGTACTCGCCGAGGACGACGCTCGTGACGATCGAGATGCCTGCCAGCAGGTCCGACCCGAACGTGCCGCCGAGGAGCTTCGTGAGCAGATCCCAGACGAGCGGGATGCCGCCGAGGACGAGTATCGCCACGAGCGGGAGGTCCCCGACCGTGAGCGACCGGCCCGGAAACCAGCGGCCCGGATCGAGCGGCCCGAGATCGACAGGCGCCGCACCGCGGCCGCTCCAGGTCAGCGCGGCCCAGGCCGCGAGGGCCACGAGCGCCCCGCCGGCGATCGTTTCCTGGAGCGGGAACCGGCGGCCGTGCGGGTGCGTCGCGGGTGCGGCCATGGATGGAGCCTAGCTGTGCATCCTGGGGACCGGATCGCCCGCGGCGATGATCGCGGCCTCCTCGGCGGCGAGCGAATGGAGCCGCTCGCGGACGGCCGGCTCCGGGGCGAAGTTGCAGGCCAGGCGGACGTAGGTCGCGTGGTGGCGGGCCTCGGACTCGAAGAGGCCGCGGTAGAAGCCGCGGAGCTCCGGGTCGGACACGTGGTCGGCGAGAACGCTGAACCGCTCGCAGCTGCGGGCCTCGATGAGCCCCGCGACGAGCAGCCGATCGACGGCCCGGCCCGGCTCCGCGCGGCGGATCCGTTCGTGGAGGCGGGCCCCGTAGGAACTCGGGGCGAGCTTGCGGAACGGGATGCCCCGGCGCTCCAGCAGGTCGAGGACGAGCCGGAAGTGCTCGAGCTCCTCGTTGACGATCTCGGTCATCGCCCGGGCGAGATCGACGTGGTCCACGTAGGAGAAGAGCAGGTTCATCGCCACGCCGGCGGCCTTCTTTTCGCAGTGCGCGTGATCGACGAGGATGTCGTCGAGGCCGGCATCGACCTGCGCGAGCCAGCGGGGGGCGGTGGGGGACTGGAGGCTGAGCATCGGCGGTCGCCCATGCCGGGGCGTCGGGAAGGGCTCGCGGCGGCCGCTTGCGTGGCGTCCGCCGCGCCGGGCATGATACC
This sequence comes from Planctomycetaceae bacterium, assembly GCA_046095965.1. GTDB lineage: Bacteria > Planctomycetota > Planctomycetia > Pirellulales > UBA1268 > QWPN01. The sequence continues at coordinate 23,445 of JBJTJO010000123.1, read as the reverse complement.
CGGGCGGCGCCCGCGGCCGCGGGTGCGCTCCGCCGGAAATCCCACGATGATCGCCTTCGACCGTCCGCACGATCCCGCCCGCGGGGCCGGCGAACGCAACGTGCTCGGCGGTCCGCTCGTCGCCTGCTCGCGCGACCCGCTCACCGGCTTCTTCCGCGACGGCTGCTGCCGCACGAGCGCCGACGACGCCGGCATGCACACCGTCTGCGCGGTGATGACGAGCGACTTCCTCGAGTTCACGGTGGCGGCGGGCAACGACCTCGTCACGCCGCGGCCCGAGTGGGACTTTCCGGGGCTCGTGGCGGGCGACCGCTGGTGCCTCTGCGCGGCGCGGTGGCGGGAGGCCGCCGAGGCCGGCCGCGCCCCGCCGGTCGTGCTCGAGGCCACGCACGAGCGGACCCTCGCCGTCGTGTCGCTCGACCTCCTGCGCCGGCACGCGGTCGCCACCCCATGACCGCCTGGCTGCCGCTGGCGCTTTGCGCCGTGGCCCTGCTCTACGCCAGCGTGGGGCACGCGGGAGCGACCGGCTACATCGCGGTGCTGACGCTGGCCGGCCTGGGTCCGGACGTCGTGCGGCCGACGGCCCTCGTGCTCAACGTCTGCGTGGCCACGATCGCGACCGTGCAGTTCGCGCGGGCGGGGCACCTGCGGCGCGGCCTGCTCGTGCCGCTCGCGGCGGCGAGCGTGCCGGCCGCGTTCGCCGGCGGCGCGATCGGCCTGCACCCGGTCGTCTTCGAGGCGCTGCTCGGGGCCGTGCTCGCCGTCTCGGCCGCGCGGCTAGCCACGCACGCGGCGGCGCCCGCGGCCGTGGCCGATTCAGGCGCGGACGTCGCGCCGCGCCCCGGCGCGCTCGGTGCCCTCGGCGGCGCGATCGGCCTGCTCTCGGGGCTGACCGGCGTGGGGGGCGGGGTGTTCCTCACGCCGGCCCTGCTGGCCCTCCGGGCGGCGCCGGTCCGGGAGGTCGCGGCCACCTCGGCGGCGTTCATCCTCGTCAATTCGCTCGCCGGCCTCGCGGGCCGGCTCGTCGCCGGGGGCACGATCCCGCCGCTGAGCCTGCCCGCGATCGCCGCCGTGGGCGTCGGCGGCGCCGTGGGCGCGCACCTCGGCGCCGTGCGGTTGCCGGTGCGCACGATCGAGGGACTCATGGCCCTCGTGCTCGCGATCGCGGCGGCGAAACTGCTCGGTCCGCTCGTCGCGCCCGCGTGAATCGGCACGCGGGTGGCCCCGGCCCGCCCCGTCGAGCGGTCCGGTTGTCCCGCCACCGATTCGACTTATACTTTTGTGAGTTTGATTTACTTTCCTGTTATATCAGCGAGGAGCCGGGCATACCGATGGTCGAGAAGAAAGAGGTCAAGGGCACGAACAAATCCGAGGAAATCCGCAAGGTCGCGCGGACGATGAAGGAGAAGGGGGAGAAGCCCCGGCCGGTGGCGATCATCGCCGTGCTCAAGAAGCAGGGCGTCGTGGTCTCGTCGCCGCAGGTGAGCATGGTGCTCAAGGCCATGGGCTTCCGGCCCCGCCGGCGGCGGAAGGTGGCGAAGGCGGCGGCCGGCGCGGGGAAGCCGGCGGCCAAGGGGAAGAAGTCCGGCATCTCGGTCGAGGATCTCGTCATCGCCAAGAAGGTGATCGGCCAGTTCGGCGGTGCCGAGCGGGCCCTGGCGGCGATCCAGGCCGTGCAGCACTTCGAGGGCTGACACGAACCGGCGGGAGTCCGTCGTGCCCCGGGTCCCGGGTTGCCGGGCCCGGGGGAGCGGCCTAGCCTGACGGATGCCGAGGAGCGGGTGGTCGTGAAGCCCGGGCCGTGCGGTCTGGAGGAGCGAGCATGGTGGGCTTGTCGGACGCGGGCGAACCCGACGTCATCGTGATCGGTGGCGGTCCCTCGGGGGCCACCGTCGCCGGCGTCGTCGCCGCCGCCGGCCGGCGGGTTCTCGTGCTCGAGCGCGACCGCTTCCCGCGGTACCACATCGGCGAGTCGCTGATCCCGGAGACGTTCTGGGTGCTCGAGCGGCTCGGACTGCTCGCGAAACTCCGCGGCAGCCGGTTCGTCGAGAAACATTCCGTGCAGTTCGTCAACGAGCACGGCCGGCTCTCGGAGCCTTTTTACTTCGCCGATTACAAGCCGCACGAGAGCTCGCAGACCTGGCAGGTCACGCGCGCCGAGTTTGACCGGATGATGCTCGACACCGCCCGCGAGCGCGGCGCCATTGTCCGCGAGGGGGTGCGCGTGCTCGAGGTGCTCTTCGAGGGGAGCCGCGCGGTCGGCGTGCGGATGGTGGACGACACGGGCCGGGAGCAGGTCGTCCGGGCGCGGGTGGTGGTGGACGCGGCCGGCCAGGGTTGCCTGATCCAGGACCGGCTGGGTTTGCGCGAGTGGGATCCGGTCCTCAAGAAGGCGGCGGTCTGGACCTACTGGAAGGGCGCCCGTCGGGAGTCCGGCCGCGATGCCGGCGCCACGCTCGTGCTCCAGACGCAGGGCAAGGCGGGCTGGTTCTGGTTCATCCCCTTGGCCGACGACGTCACGAGCGTCGGCATCGTGGCGCCCTTCGATCACCTGTTCCGCGACCGGGGTCGCGATCCGGAGGCGATCTACTTCGACGAGGTGGCGCGATGCCCCGGCGTGCAGCCGCGGATCGCCGATGCCGAACGGGTGGGCCCGTTCCGCGTGGCGAAGGAATACTCCTACCGCTCGCGCCGGGTGGCCGGCGACGGCTGGGTGCTCGTCGGGGACGCGTTCGGCTTCCTCGACCCGCTCTATTCGTCGGGCATCCTGTTGGCACTGACGAGCGGCGCCCTGGCCGGCGACGCGATCGTGGCCGGCCTCGCGGCGGGGGACACGTCGGGCGAGCGTCTGGGCATCTGGGGCCCGGGCTACGTCGAGGGTCTCGAGCGGATGCGGAAACTCGTTTGTGCCTTCTACGACGGCCTCAACTTCGGCGCGTTCGTCCGTCGGCACGGCGACCTGAAGGCCCTGATCACCGACGTGCTCATCGGCGACATCTTCAATCCCGAGATCGACCGACTCTGGCCGCCGATGGCCGCCATGCTCGCCGAGGATGCCGTCGCGGCGGGCTGATGCCAGCCCCGCTCGCCCAGCTTGCCCCGCCTGTCGCCGCCGGGAAGGCGACCGTGACGATTCTCAAGGACCCTGCCCCGGATACCGATCGCTCCTGTCGTAGGGACCGTACCGGTCGTCGCGGTGGAGCAAGGCCAGGAACGGCTTTCTCCCGGGGACCGTTGGGGAAGCGCGATGCTGACGAGGGTGCTGATCGCGGCGTGGATGTGCGGGGCCGTCGCTGCGCCGAGCGGCGCCCGGGCCGGCCCCGATGCCGTTCCGATCGTGATCGGCGAGGGCGGCGACGAGGCGGCCGCACCGGTCGTGATCCCGACGGACGGAAGTGCCACGGATGCCGGGCCGGCGCAGCCGCCACCGGTCGCGGACGCCTTCGTGGTCGAGGAGATGCCCGAGGCGAGTGTCGCGTTCCGGCCTGGCGGTGGCGTGACGTGCCAGCCGTGCGCGCCCGCCGCATGGGAGACCTTCACGACCGTCGATGCCCTGTTCATCGACCGCGAGAACAGCGTGGGCCCGCTCGCGGTCTCCGGTGCGTTCACCGACACCCCCGGCGCGACGGTGATCGGGTCCGGCAACGTCCGGTATCCGATGAGTCCCGGCGGGCGGATCTTCCAGACCTGGCGGAAGCGGGACTGCCTGGGCTTCGAGGTGGGCTACCTCGGGGTGTCGGGCATGCATGCCGAGGCGCTCGCGGTCTCGCCGGCCGGCGACCTCGCGGTACCCGGCGTGCTCGGCATCGACACGGAGACACATACCGGATTCGGTTCCGCGACGGCCATCCGGCCGGTGCTCAACTCCACGCTCAACTCCGCCGAGTGCAACCTGTTCACCACCCGCACGCACGACGGCTGCCAGCGCCACGACCCGCTGCCGTGGCGGCGGGTCGGCATGGTGCCGACGGCGGAGTGGCTCGTCGGCCTCCGCTATGCGTACCTCGACGAGTCGGCGAACCTCGAGGTAACGGCGTGGTCAACTCCGCCGCCCCCGGCCCCAGTGTCCAATACGACCTCGTACCGCGTGACGACGTCGTCGCAGCTCTTCGGCCCGCAGATCGGGCACCGCCGGCGGATCGAGTGGGGCCCTTGGGCCGTCGAGGGCTGGGCGAAGGCGGGCCTCATGGCCAGCGTCCTGTCGCAGGCGCAGAGCGCCATCCTCGCGCCCGCCGACCTCGAACAGATCCGAGACCCGCGCAAGGCCTCGACCATGGGCGTGGGCATGATCGGCGACTTGAACGCCACCATCGTCCGCCGCCTCGGCGACCACTGGGGCGTGCGTGCGGGCTACACGCTCCTCTGGCTGACGGGCGTGGCCCCGGCCGCGAGCCAGTGGGACTTCACGAACGACTCGGTGACGAGCGGCACGGGTGTCGCCAAGGACACCGTCTTCCTGCACGGCGCGTCGCTCGGCCTCGAGGCCAGCTGGTAGCGGCCGGATCAACGTGCGTGTGCCGGCGGCCGCTCACCGCCCGCGCGCCGGCGGCGCGAACACGGCGCCGGTGGCCCGGGACAGGAGCCAGAGCGTCCCGAGCGGCAGCACGATCGTGGACACGGTGAAGTAGATGGCGAGGTTCACGATCGACTCGCCCACGGCGGAGAGGGTCTCGTAGAGCTTCCGGGCCCGGTCACCGATCGCGTCGAGCGGGTTGTAGCGCTCGTACCAGGGGCGGTCCGCCTCGGTTGCCTCGGCCTGCTCGATGTGCTGCGTGGTGGCGGTGACCTGCTCGGCGGCCGCCTGGTAGTTCGACTCCAGGAACCGGTCGGAGACCCAGGCGTCGATCGCGCCCGCCGCCGGCAGCGCGAGCCGCGCGAAGAGCGCGAGCCCGAACAGCCGCCGGCCCCAGGCGAGGAGCGTGTGGCGGGTCGCGCTGCCACACGGCACGGCGGCGAGGAACGCCACGAGCGCCGGCAGGAACAGTCGCCAGCCGAGCGCCTTGGTCACCTGCAGCCCCAGCCTCTGCACCCCGAGCGCCGTCGTGCTCGTCAGCAGGAGCGCGGCGTACTGCTCCACGAGATCGTTGACCGGATCGAGCGCCTGGCCGATGCCGAGGCTGCCGCCGGGGCCGAAACTGAAGCTCACCTCAGAGCTCTGCGCCAGCGAGATCGCGCTGTCGAGGCCGCGGGTGGCCGCCAGCGCGCCCAGCGTGCGCGTGAACGCGCGCTCGATCCACGCCTCGCCGCGGGCGTCCACCGCCGGGGCGACGAGCGCGAGGGTCGCCGCGGCGACGAGCGCCACGAGCGTCGCGCGGGCCAGCGGCTCGCGACAACCCGCGGGCAGGAAGGGGAGCCATGCGCCGTGGGTGGCGGCGCGGATCCAGCGCTCGACCCCGGTGGCGGCCGGTGGGGAGCAGGCGGCGGGCTCGTCCATGACGCGATGCTCCGGGCGGGGTGGGGCGGAAACCGGCCCGGGGTCGCGGGACCGTCCCCGGCTGCCGTCATCGTCCGGCGCGCGGGGCCGATCGGTCGAGTCCGGATTCCGCCGTCCCAGGGTCGAGGCCGGCCGAGCCGGCGAGACCGGGCCGTGTCCGGCACGTTCCGTGGGCACCATCGCGCGGCTATGCTCGCCCGGGAATTCCCCCTCCCGGAGCCTCGCCCATGCGCCGCCTGCGTCCGCCCACCGCCTGCCTCGTCGCCCTCCTGGCCGCCGTGGCCGCCCGTGCCGACGTGTCGCTCAACAACATGTTCGGCGACCACATGGTGCTCCAGCAGGGCATCAAAAACAAAGTCTGGGGCAGGGCCGAGCCGGGCGAGGCCGTGACCGTCACCTTCGCCGGCCAGAGTCACGCGACGACCGCCGGCCCGGACGGCGCGTGGCACGTGTTCCTCGATCCCGTGGCCGAGTACGGCGGCCCGCACGTGCTCGCGGTGAAGGGGAAGAACGAGGTCTCGTTCCAGGACGTCCTCGTGGGCGAGGTCTGGGTCTGCTCCGGGCAGTCGAACATGCAGTGGAGCGTGAACCAGGTGAACGATCCCGACATCGAGAAGGCGGCCGCGAAGTTCCCGCGGATCCGCCTCGTGTCGGTGCCGCAGGTCGGCGTGCAGGAGCCGCAGTGGAACTTCAACGGGAAGTGGCAGGTCTGCTCGCCCGAGACCGTCGGCGACTTCTCCGCGGTGGGCTACTTCTTCGGCCGGCAGCTCCACCAGACGCTCGGCGTGCCGGTGGGGCTCATCGACAACGCCTGGGGCGGCAGCGCCGCCGAGGCCTGGGTGCGGCGCGACAAGCTCGCCGCGCACGAGTCGCTCAAGGCGCTCCACGAGCGGTGGGTGAAGCAGGAGGCCGACATCGCGGCGGCGATCGCCGGGTTCCCGGCGAAGCTCGAGGAGTGGAAGGCCGCCGTCGAGAAGGCGAAGGCCGAGGGCAAGCCGGCCCCCGAGCAGCCGAAGAAGCCCGACGAGGGCGGGCTCAAGGGGAACCAGCGCCCCGGCAACATCCACGCGGGCGTGCTCTCCCCGTCGATCGGCTACGGGATCCGCGGCGTGATCTGGTACCAGGGGGAGTCGAACGCCGGCCGCGCGTGGCAGTACCGCACGCTGTTCCCGTTCCTGATCGCGTCGTGGCGCGAGGAGTGGGGGCTCGGCGACTTTCCCTTCTACTGGGTGCAGCTCGCCGACTACAAGGCGGAGAAGGCCGAGCCGGCCGAGAGCGAGTGGGCCGAACTCCGCGAGGCGCAGACGTTGACGATGAAGGCCCTGCCCAACACGGGCGAGGCCGTGATCATCAACCTCGGCGAAGGAAAGGACATCCACCCGAGGAACAAGCAGGGTGTCGCGACGCGGCTCGCCCGCTGGGCGCTCGCCGAGACCTACAAGGTGCCCGGCATCGAGTGCCGCAGCCCGCGTTACACGGGCATGGAGAAGGAGGGCGCGAAGGTCGTCCTCGCCTTCGACCACGTGGCCGGCGGCTGGCGGCCGTTCGACGTCAACGAGCCGATCGGCTTCACGATCGCCGGCGAGGATCGGACGTTCGTCCCCGCGAAGGCGACGATCCGCCAGGATGGACGCATCGAGGTCTGGAGCGACGCGGTGCCGCAGCCGGTCGCGGTCCGCTACGCCTGGGCCGACAACCCCGTGTGCAACCTGTACTCGGGCGCCGGGCTGCCGTTGACGCCGTTCCGCACCGACGACTTTCCGGCCATCACCTCCGGCAAGGAGTGAGGCCCTGGGCCGGCTGGGCGGAAGCCGCGGGAGCGGGTACGCTGCTGCACAGTTGGTGCGTCACAACGCTTGTCCCTCGTCGCATCCCGTGGAGGCTTCGCCCGTGTGCCGTGGACGTCATGATCGCCGTGCGAGCCGCGTGAGCGCGGCCGCGGTTCTCGCTCCGCTCGCCCTGGTCGTCGGCTGCTCGACCGGCCAGGAGCCGACCGCAGTCCGCGGTCGCATGCCGGCGGCGGAACCCGAACTCGTCGTGGTCACGACGTCCGCCAATCCCGGGTCGCGCGACGTCCGCAGCCGCACGATCCGTCCTGTGCCCGAGGTCGTGAGCAAACCCCGGCCGTTCCGCCTGCCGCCGAAACTGGCCGGCGCGCCTCCTGCCGGGCTCGCGTTGCCCGCGCCGGCACCGACCGCGCCGCCGGCGCTCGTCGCCGCGCCGGCTCCGCTCGCGGTGCCCCCCGCGCCGCGGCCGGCCGCCGGTCCCGCCGCCGGTGAGATTCGCGACATGCTGCGGAGCTATCTGCGCGCGTTCAACCAGCACGACGCCGCCGCGCTCGCGGCGCACTGGACCCCGGCCGGCGAGTCGGTCGATCTCGACAGCGGCGAGGTCACGGCCGGCCGCGAATCGGTCCGCGCCGTGTTCGCCACGCTCTTCGCCGAGGACGACGCCGCGACCATCGACATCGATGTCACCGCGATCCGCCCGATCCGCGACGACGTGGCGGTCGTGGACGGCGTCACGCGGGTGGCGTTCACCGACGGCCTGCCCGCCGGGAGCCGCTTCAGCGCCGTGGTGGTGCGCGAGGGGGGGCGCTGGCTCCTCGAGAGCGTCCGCGAGGCGGCTGCGCCGGAAGCCGCCGCGGCGGCCCGTCGTCCCCTCGACGATCTCGCCTGGCTCGTGGGCACGTGGGAGGACTCGGGCGCCGGCGTGACCGCCGGCACGCAGTGCTTCTGGAGCGCCGGCCGGGCGTTCCTCGTGCGGACCCACGCGGTGACGCCCGACGCCGCCGCCGAGCCGCGGGCCCACGCGGCCGCCCCCGGGCTCCTGCCCCCCGGCGACGCCTCGGCCCGCGAGCTCACCGAGATCATCGGCTGGGACGCCGACCGCGGCACCATCCGCTCGTGGCTCTTCACGTCGAGCGGCCGCTTCGCCGAGGCCACCTGGACCCGCGCGGCCGAGGGCGGCCCGTGGACGGTCCGCGTCGAGGGCCGCGGCCGCGACGAGGGCGCCGCCTGCACCTGCACCGTCTCGGCCGCCGGCGCCGACGGGCTGTCGATGACATGCGACTCCGACGCGCTGGCGGGCCTCCTGCCGCCGGCCTGCCGGTTCGTGCGCACCGCGCGGCTGGGTGCCCCGGCGGCGGAGTGATGCGCCGGGCGCTCGATCTGGCGGCGAACGCGTTTCCGCTCTGGGTGCTCGCCGCCTGCGGGCTGGCCCTCGTGGAGCCGGCGTGCTTCAGCTGGTTTCGGGAGCCGTGGATCAGCCGCGGCCTCGGCCTTGTCATGCTCGGCATGGGGCTCACGCTCACGCCCGCCGACTTCCGCGGCGTCGCCGCGCACCCCGCGACGGTGGCGGCGGGCTTCGTCGCACAGTTCCTGATCATGCCGGCCGCGGGCTGGGGCGTGGCGACGCTGCTCGACCTGGAGCCGGCCTTCGCGGCGGGCGTGATCCTCGTCGGCTGCTGCCCCGGCGGCACCGCCTCGAACGTCGTCACCTACATCGCGCGTGGCGACGTGCCGCTGTCGGTCGTGATGACCGCCTGCTCCACCGTCGGCGGCGTGGTCCTCACGCCCCTGCTCACGAAGTGGCTCGCCGAACGGTGGGTGGACGTGTCGGCGATCGACATGCTGCTCGCCACGCTGACGGTCGTCGTGCTGCCGGTCGCCGCGGGCGTGGCGCTGAATCGCCTCGCGCCCCGGGTCGTGCTCGGGGTGGCTCCCGCGGCGCCGCTCGTCAGCGTGCTCACGATCGCGCTGATCTGCGGGTCCGCGATCGCCCAGAACGCTGCCGCCGTGCGGGCGAGCGGTCCGCGGCTCCTGCTCGCCGTCGGCCTGCTCCATGCGGCGGGCTTCGCCCTCGGGCACCTCGTCGCGCGGGCGCTGGGCTACGACCGGCGGATCGCCCGCACGATCTCGATCGAGGTGGGCATGCAGAACTCGGGGCTCGGGGTCGTCCTCGCGAAGACGATCGCCTTCCCCGCGACCGCCGGGGTGGCGCCCGCGGCGGTGCCCTGCGCGATCTCCGCGGTCACCCACTCCGTGATCGGCAGCCTGCTCGCCGGGATCTGGCGGCTCACCGCTTCCGCGACGGCGTCGTCGCCATCTCGGACCGCCTGACGAAGTAGACCTTCGGGTCGTCCACGACCCACGGCGTGCTCCAGGTCTTGCCGTCGTCCCGGGCACAGACGTTGAAGAAGTAGGTCTTGAACCACTCGGTGCGGTAGCCGTAGGGGAACTGCGACGTGATGTGGTCGTCCATCGTCAGCGGGTCCACTCCCGGGCTGGCGAAGTAGTGCACCATTCCGTCGGGCGAGAAGGAGAGCCCCAGGGTCCACCAGCCGAGCTCGGTGATCCGCGGCCCCATGATCTCGCCGCCATTGCGTCCGCCGCGGATCCGCAGGTACGCCGCGTCCTGCTTGTGGCGGCCGTCCTGGCCGCTCTCGAAGCAGATGAACATGCCGGGCCAGTACTCCTCGAGGCCCCACTTGCCCTCCCGGGGATGGTCGTCGGCGGTGATGGTCGCGTGGGTGTAGCAGCCCGCCCGGAAGCCGAACGAGGGGCCGGTCCGCTTCTCCCACTGCTCGAACGGGGGCAGGTAGACGCGGACGACGACGCTCGGGCTGTCCGCCACGGTGATGCCCTGGCCGCCGGTGGCCCGCGTCAGGTTGAAGACGAGGTCGTCCTGCTGCATCTGCCCCGTGAGCCGGTTCGGGATGCCGGCCTGGCGGGTGGAGAAGAGCATGCCGTGCGCGCTCCCCTCGAGCCCGGGCGCCGGCAGTTCGATCCGCTTGACGACGTCGGGCGTGCCGCGCTTCGGGCCCTCGAACCAGCTGCCGTCGCGGCTGCGGCCCATCGGCGCGCGGGTCTTCTTGTCCATCTCCTCCGAGCTCTTCGGATGGTTGTAGTACCACTGCCAGTTGGGATCCTCGAAGTCGTCGCCCCCGCCCTTCACGAGCGACCCCGTTCCGGGCACGAGGACCGGCTTCGCCGGCGTCTTCTTGGCGGTCTCGCCCGCGGCCGCCGCACCGCGGCGGACTGCGGCCGGCTTCGCCGTCGCCGCCGGCCGCGCGGGCACGACCGCCGGCGCCTCGGCCTCGGCCCGCGACACCGGCTCCGCAGGCTCGGGTGCCGGCACGGCATCTTCGCCGTCGCCCTCCGTGAAGGCCGTGTCGGCGGTGGGCGGCAGGTCGGTGTCCGCGCTGGCGGAGGTCGCGACCGCGGTGGCGACGACGAGCGCGAGGAAGGCCCTGAAGGCGTGGCGAGCGAGCATCGTGGATATCCCCTGGGCAACGCCGCGGGCATCGCGGCGGTGAAGGAGGTATCGGCGGCCGGCCGCGGACCTTGCAGGTCGTGCCGCTTCGGCCGGTTCGAGTCGCGCCGCCTCTGCGGACGACGCAGGGTCCGGCGTCGTCCGCAGTCCGCCCAGGTTCCGTTACCAGCCCACCTGCGCGATGTCACGGGACCAGCTCGTGCCGGCGGAGCGCGGCGGCGCCGACTGGGTCACCGATCGCCAGGGATCCGGGCCGCTGTAGCGCCCCCCGGGGAGCGTGATCACCCACGGTCCGGCTCCGCCGGCCGACCTGGCGAACGAGTCCTCCATCCGCCGCCGCTGGATCTCCTGCTGCCGGCGGATGCGGCGGCGCTCGGCCTCGGCGGTCGCGGTCGCGTAGGCGGCCTGTGCGGTGAGCGTGGCCTCGCCGGCGGTCTTGATCGCATCCTCGTAGCGCTGCCGGCCGAGCTGCGCCTCGGCCGTGTCGAGCATCTGCCGGGCGGCCCGCAGGTCGGCCTGCACGCCCTCCCCGTACCACGCCGCGGCGCGCCGCACGACGGCGCCACTCTCCTCGATCTCCCGGACCGCCTGCTGGGCGAGCCGGTCGTCCTCCGCGGCGAGGTCGGCCCCGCGTGCCGCCGCCGCGTCCGCCGCCGCGACGAGCTTCTCCGCCTGGAGCAGCTCGGGCTGCGGCGCGGCCAGCCCGGCGTCGGCCGTCTCGAGCAGCCGCGCAGCCTCCCGGCAACGTTCGTTGGCGCGGGCCCGGTCGGTCCGCTGCCGGTCGAGTTGCCGCGCGAGCTCCACGACGCGGCCGGCCACCGCGTCGCGGTGGACCGGCAAGGAGGTCCGGAGCTCGTCGAGCCGCGCGCGGCGCTCGGCGAGGGCGTCCTGGCACCCGGACACCCAGTCCTCCTGCCGACCCGCCTCCTCCACGAGCGCCACGCCGCGAAAGTAGTGCTGTCGCGCCGGCTCGCCCGCCGCCCGGGCCTCGAGCAGGAGTGCCTTGGTTCGTGCGAGGCCCTCGTCGATCCGGGCCACGTTGTCGGCGACGTCGGACCAACTGCTCTCCGCGTACGTCCGTTCGAGGTGCGCGGTCGCGGCCGCGGCGGCGGCGCGGCCGGCCGCGAGGGCATCGAGCCGCGCGGCCGCGGGGGGCAGGAGCTCCTCCACCCGCGCGCGGGCCGCGATGATGCTCTCGAGGAGCGCGGCCGCGGCGGCACTCGCCTGCTCGGCCCGCTCGACGCTCGCCGTCGCGGCGGGGACGTCGCCGGCGTCGAGGAGCTGTGCAGCCAGGCCGCACTCGTGACGCGCGGCGGCGAGTCGGTCATCGGGGTCGGCGCCCGGCTCGGTGAGCAACCAGCCCTCCGCGCGGCGGGCGGCGACCTGGGCCGCGACGCCGTCTGCCTGGGCCAGGGCCCGCTGCCGCCGGTCGTCGCCGGCCTCGACCCCCTCGACGTGCTCGCGCGCGGCCGCCAGGGTGGCCGCGGCCTCCTCGAGGGTGCCGCGGGCCGCCACCGGGTCGTGCTCGAGGACGGCGACCGCCCGCGCGCTGCCGCGGGCGGTGGCGTTGAGCCGCGCCTGGTAGGGTGCGCCCGAGCGACCGCGGTGGGCCAGCCCCTCGACGCGAGCCGTCACGGCCGCCGCGTCGGCGGCAACCGAGTCGCGGAGCGCTCGGGCCTCCTCGTGGGCCGTCTCGAGGGCGTCGAGCGGACCGCGGCAGGCGCCGGCGACCTCGTCGAGCGGCGGCCGCGCCTCGGCGGACTCGAGGAGTCTGACCGCCTCGTCGGCCGCGGCGGTGCCCAGGAACCACTCCGAATCGACCTTCGCCTGGGCGCGCTCCCACACATCCATGAGCCCGAGCCACCGCTCGCGGTAGCGGGCGATCGCCTCCTGGACGCCGTCGTAGGCGGACCGCGTGAGCCCCTCCATCGGCGTCGTGAAGTCGGGGTCGGCGTGCGGCAGCATCCGGTGCCGCTCCTGTTGCGCGTCGAGCATGTCGGAGAGCGCCACCACGTCGGCCTTGAAGGCCGCGAGCTTCGCCCGGGCCGCGGCGAGCCGCCGCGCGTGCCGCACCCGCCGGGCGGCGAGGAACACGAGGGCCGCGGTTCCGGCCGCCGCGGCGAGGCCCAGCGGCAGTGTTCGCGTACGGAACACGCGGTCCGCCTCCGCGCGGGCGAGCTTCTCGTCGGCCCGCTCGCGCACCCACCGCTCGGTGCCATCGACGAGCGCCGCGAGCCCCTCGTCGAGGAGGCCGTCCCGCGCGCGGGGCACGAACGTGTTCGCGATCAGTTCCTGCTCGAGCGTCGGCACGTCGAGCCCCGCGGCCGCCTCGAGGGCCCAGGGCACATCCATCGCCAGTTTGCGCTCGTTCACGGCCAGGACGATCGTGGCGTCGGTCGCGGGGTCGAATGCCCCCTCCGCCTGCGTCCGCCAGCGGGCCGTGAGGCGGTCAAGCAGGCCTCGGGCATCGCCGGCATCGCCGGCCGAATCGACCACGACCACGCGGTAGTCGCGGCCGCTGGTCTCCCGCGCGCGGGCCACCGCGGCGCGGGTCGCCGCGAACGAATCGACCACGCCCGAGACGAGCACGCTCTCGTGGGCCGTGGCGTCGGGCAGGGCCGGACCCTCGGCGTCCGCGCCCGGCGCGACGCAGACGAGCATGGCCGCGACGAACGGCCGCACGAGAATGAAACGGATGGCCCGTGAGCGTGGTGAAGGCATGATGCGTTCCCGGCGTGACGATCGCCGCGGCGTGATCAGTAGGGGTCGTACATGTCGCGCGACCGGGCCGGCCGCGGCGCGGGTGCCGCCGCGCGGGGCGTCGGCACGAGGCCACCGCGGGCCGCCGCGGGCGGCACGGCGGCCGCCCGCGACTTCGGCGGGATGGGCAGTCCCGCATTGAGCGGCGCGGCCGGCACGCCGGTCCCGTAGCCGGCGCGGGCCGGCAGGCCGCCGGCCTTCACGCCGCCCGTCATCGGCTGCCGCTTGAGGTCCGCGGCGGCCCTGGAACCACCGGTCTTGGGTTTGGCCGCCGCGCCACCGGGATCGGGGAGCGTGGACCGGGGGACGCGGGTGCGCGGAAGCGCGGGCCGCTCGTCGGGTTCGGGCTCATCGGCCGGCTCGTCCTCGGGCACGACCGGCTCGACGGCCAGGTCGGCGTCGCCGGGATCCGTGAAGATCAGCGACTCGCCTCGCGGCAGGCCCGTCAACGGATCGATGCCGGAGTTCAGCCGCAACTCCGCGCGCTCCCGCCGCATGCGCGACGACGCGACTTCGGCCTCGCCCTGGTCGATCTTGCCGTCGGAGTTCAGGTCCCACTCGCGCACGCGCTCCTCGCGGGTCTTCCGCGGCGTCGGCACCAGGCCGCCGCCGATCGCGGGCGGATCGGCGGCCCGGCCGACCCCCGCACCGACCAGTGCGACCGCCACCGCGACGCGGAGGAGGCTCCGTTTCCGCTGACCGTGAGGCTCGATCATGGGCGACTCCGCGACCCCGGCGAATGCCGTTCCATCATACATGGGCCCCGGCCGGGGATCAGCCCGCCGGCGCTATGGATCAATCCAGGGTGAGCTGCCGCAGGCTCGTCAGACCCGGTGCCCAGTGGGCGGCTCCACGGAGGTCGAAGGCGTCGCTCGCGACCCGCTTCGCGAGGGCGCGGGACTCCTGCAGCCAGAACAGCCACGTGCAGGGCTGGTCCTCGGCGAGGAGGTCCTCGATACGGGCGTACGTCACGGCCCGCCGGTCCCGATCGCGCTCCCGGCGGCCCTCGACGAACAGGCGATCGACGTCGGCGTTGGCGTAGCCGCAGTGGTTGCGGGCGCCGGTGCTCCCCCAGAGGCTCTCGGCGGCATCGGGATCGACGCCGCCGACCCAGGAGACGAGGCACGCGTCGAACTGCCGCCCCGCGAGCCTCTCCCGCAGCACGCCGGGCTCGACGGCGTCCACGACACAGTTCACGCCGACGCGGGCCAGGCAGTCCCGCACCAGCGTGCAGATCGCCACCTGGAACGGCCGGTGGTCGCAGAGGATCGTGAACTCGAACGGCACGCGACGGCCCGCGATTTCCCGGTCGCGCACGCGGTCGCCGTCGTGGTCGCCCCAGCCGGCCTCGTCGAGGAGCGCCTCGGCGTTGTCGAGATCCTGGCGGTACGGCTCGAACCGTCGGCGGGCGTTCGGCCACGAGCCCGGGGGAAAGGCGCCGCTCGCCGGCGCGGCGAGCCCGTGGCAGAGGGTGTCGAGCAGGCGGGAATGGTCGATGGCGTAGCCCATGGCCCGGCGCACCCGCCGGTCCGCGAACACCGGCGCGTCGAGGTTCCAGGCGATCTGATAGCTGCGCCATGTCGGGGCCATCACCTTGGTGAGGCGGTCGGAGAATTCGGGGTGCGTGGTGCCGGTCGCCCATTGCCGCGGCGTGAGCAACGCCTCGTCGAGGTCGCCGGCCTCGAGCGCCTCGAGCGCCGCGTCGGGATCCTCGACGACCAGGAACCGGATTTCCGCGAAGGGCGCGGCCTCGCGGACCCGCCGGCCGCGCACGGTGGACCAACCGGCCCGGCGCCGGAGCACGATCTCGCGTCCCGCGTCCCGCGACGCGACCTCGTAGGGGCCCCCGGTGACCGGCCGGGCCTCGAGCGCGGCGTGCTCGGCGCTCGACGCGAGCGTGGGGTCGCGCTCCCACGAGTCGGCATACCGGTGGCGCGGCAGCACCGGGAAGTCGATGTCCCCGGCGTTCGTCGCCAGCGGCTCCGCGCGGAAGAAGACGACGGTCCGATCGTCGTAGGCATGCACGCCGCGAATCCGCGCGGCACCGTCGCGAAAGGCGCGGGCCGGCACCCTCCGGTCGATGATGACCTGCCAGGTGAAGGCCACGTCGTGGGCCGTGATCGGAATGCCGTCGCTCCAGGTCAGATCGTCCCGCAGCACGACCTTGTCGATGAGGCCGTCGGCGCTCGACTGCCAACTCCGCACGGTGTCGGCGTTGGCGAAGGGGGAGAGCTCCCGGTCGAATCCGAACAGGCCGACGCCGGTGAGTTCCGCGACGTCGAACTCACCCGTCGTCTCGGCGAGCACGGGGTTGAGGCTGGCGACCTCGGCGGCCAGGTGACGACGGACGCGGTCCACGTTGGCCCGGGCCCCGGGCTCCGGCGGGTGGAACAGCGCGGCCAGGAGGCGGGCGTTGTCCTGGGGCGAGTCGTTGGGGATCGCGAGCGCCTCGGCGACGGCCGTCGGCTCGGACGCCTCGTCCGGGGAACGGGGCTCGCGCGGGTCGCGGACCGGCCGATCGACCCACGTCACCTGCCGCTCGAGCGCGGCGAGCGACTCCGGGCGGGCGAACGCGACTCGGCCGCGCTCGGGCGGCACCGCGCCCGCGGCGGCCCCCACTCCGGTCGCCTCGGGCGGAGGCAGCGCGGGCTCGGCCGTCCCGCGGCGGCAGCCGGTCATGGCGGCGACCGCGACGAGCACGAGCGGGATCGCGGAGTTCCCTGCACGCATGCGCTTCTCCCTGCGGCCGTCGTTCGGCGATGCTACGGGGCCCCGCGCGGCCGGGTCAACCGTCCGGGCCCGGCTGCCGATCATTGCGGAAACCGGTGGCCGAGCTTCTCGCGCTTCGTGGCCAGGTAGCGCTCATTGAACTCGTGCACGGGCGGCAGGATCGGCACCTGGTCCACGACCTCGAGATCGAAGCCGCCGTAGATGAAGGCGTCGGTCTTCTTGGGGTTGTTCGTGAGCAGCCGCACCCGCCTGAGTCCCAGGTCCTTGAGCAGCTGGATGCCCACGCCATAGTCGCGGGCGTCGGCCTTGAAGCCGAGCGCGAGGTTGGCCTCCACGGTGTCGAGTCCCTGGTCCTGCAGCGCGTAGGCCCGGATCTTCTCCACGAGGCCGATGCCGCGCCCCTCCTGCGGGAGGTAGACGAGCACCCCCGTCCCCTCGCGGCCGATCATGTCGAGCGCGAGGTGGAGTTGGTCGCCGCAGTCGCAGCGCAGGCTGTCGAGCAGGTCGCCCGTGAAGCACGACGAGTGGAGGCGCACGAGCGGTGCCACCACGCCGGTCACGTCGCCCATCACGAGCACGATCGGCTGCTGCGCCTCGTATTTCACGCCGTAGGCCATGACGCGGAAGCGGCCCCACCTGGTCGGCAGGTCGGCCTCGGCGATCCGCTCGACGAGCTTCTCCCGGTTCCGTCGGTGGCGGATGAGCTGCTCGATGGAGATGATCTCGAGCCCGTGCTCGCGGGCGAGCGCGAAGAGTGCCGCGCGGTCGGCGCGGTTGCCCGCCTCGTCGAGGATCTCGCAGAGCACCCCGGCCGGCGGTGCGCCCGCGAGCCGGGCGAGATCGACGGCCGCCTCGGTGTGGCCGGCGCGGCGGAGCACGCCCCCCTCCTTGGCCAGGAGCGGGAAGAGATGGCCCGGCCGCACGAAGTCGCCGGGCCGGCTCTCGGGGTCGAGGATCGCGGCGATGGCGGTGGCCCGCTCGGCCGCGGTGATGCCGGTGCGGGCGGTGCGGTGGTCCACCGGCACGGTGAAGGCCGTGCCGAGCGGCGTCGAGTTGGCCTGCACCATCGGCGGCAGGTCGAGCCGCCGGGCCACGTCGGGCAGGATCGACATGCAGACCTGCCCGCGGCCGTGGGTGATCATGAAGTTCACGACTTCCGGCGTGGCCTTGTCGGCCGCGCAGACGAAGTCCCCCTCGTTCTCGCGGTCCTCGGCATCGACCACGATCACGACCTTTCCGCGGCGGATGTCGGCGACGGCGGCCTCGATCGTGGAGAAGCGGGCGGGCATGCGCGGGATCCCTGCGGTTCCGAACCGGGGCGGACGCCATGCGGCCGCTCCGCCCGAATTATAGGATGCGGTTCCCCGGGGCCGGCGGCCCGGCCCCCGGGCAGGCCACGTCACGTCCGTCCCGACCGGTGCGACCGATGCTCGACCGTGAGGAATACATCGAGCAGGCCCACCTCTTCCGGGCGCTCGCGGAGCGGGTCACCGCCGGAATCGCCGCGCAGGAGGCGCTCGCCGCGATCGCCCAGGAGGTCCTGGCGACGACGAAGCTGCCGATGGCGGTGGACTACCTCGTCGGCGAACTCAAGCTCGTGGGCACGCTGTCCACGGCGATGGCCCGCATCCCCCACTACTTCACGGCCTTCCAGACGTTCGTGATCGCGGCCGCCGAGGAGGAGGGGGGACGCTTCGACATGCGCACGGCGCTGGCGATCCTCGAGCGCGAGGCGGGTTATCGCGCCGAGGGGGCCACGCCGCAGGGCCTCTTCCTCTACCGCTTCGAGTGCCTGTCGCGCAACCGGCTCGACTGGGCCCGGGGTCTCGCCGCCGTCGCCGCCGACCCGCTCTTCGACGCCGAATGGCGGTCGTGGATCGGCACCGTCGCCCGGCAGGTGGGCCTCGTCGATCTCGCCGACCTCGTGGCGGTCCGCAGCCCGGAGTACTGGCGGCTCGAGAAGCGCGAGGCCCTGCTCGCGGGCCGCGAGCCGCCGACGCCCGATCGCGCGATCTTGTTCGGCGAGAAGGAGGGGCGGATCGCGCGGGCCAACCGCGGCAAGGACCCGCTCTTCTTCTTCGCGGCGCTGCAGCGGCAGCTCGGCTACCCGGCCGTGCCGCGGCCGCCGCGGCCGGCGCCGCCGGAGGAGTCGCCGGCCCTGCTCGCCCGCCGGCTCGAGCGGCTCGAGATGCGGGTCAGGCTCCTCGAGGAGGAGGCGCGCGGCGGCATCGACCTCGCGCGGTTCGACCCGAAGCGGTTTCCCGCGGACACGGCCGAGTGATGGGCGACCCGACGGCACTCCGGGCCGACGCCACCGCGATTCGCAACGCCGCCATCGCCGCGTGCGACCCCGCATCGCTCGTGGCGGCCGCCCTGTCGGTCCCGGGAGTGCTCGACCTCGGGGGCATCGAGCGGGTCGTCGTGGTCGGGGCGGGCAAGGCGGCCGCGGGCATGGCGGCGGGCGTCGCAGCGGCGTTCGGGGCCTTGCGTCTCGAGCGTCACCGGGTGAGCGGGCTCGTCAGCGTGCCGGAGGGGACGCAGGTGAGCCTCACCCGGATCGAGGTCCGCGCGACGCGGCCCGGGCGCGCGAACCTGCCGACGGCCGCGGTCGAGCGGGCCACCCGCGAGATACTCGACATGCTCGCCGCGCTCGGGCCGCGGGACCTCGCGATCGCCGTCGTCAGCGGGGGCGGGTCGGCGCTCCTCGAGGCGCCCCGTGCGGGCGTCGCCCTCGCCGACATCAGCGCGCTCACGCAGCGGCTTGCGGCATCCGGCGCCGACATCGCCGCGCTCAACGCCGCCCGCCGCGAGTTGAGCGCGGTGAAGATGGGCGGCCTCGCGCGGGCGTGCCGGGCCGGACGGCTCCTCGTGCTCGTGCTCTCCGACGTGATCGGGGGCGATCTCGACGTGATCGCCTCCGGGCCGTGCATGCCGGGCGTGCCGACGGCGCCGGCCGGAGCCTGGACGACGCCCTCCGGCTGCGTCGTGCGGCATGTCGTCGTGGGCACGAACGCCACGGCCGTCGATGCGGCGGCGCGGCACGCGCGAACGCTCGGCTACGACGTGCTCGAGCGGCACGCGCTGCCGGATTCGCCGACGCAGGCGGCCGCCGACGACGTGGGGCGCCGGCTCGCCGCGGAGGGCATCGGCCTCCTGACGGCGGCGCGGCGGGACGGCCGGCCCCGCGCGCGCGTCGAGGGGGGCGAATCGACCGTGGTGCTGCCGGACGATCACGGGGTCGGCGGCCGCAACCAGCAGACCGTGGTCGCGGCGCTCGAGGCCCTCCAGACTCGCGGCGGCTGGCCGGATGGGCTGCTCATCGAGAGCCTCGGCACCGACGGCGAGGATGGCCCGACCACGGCGGCGGGTGGCTGCATCGACGCCGGAGTGGCCGCAGCGATCGCCGCGGCGGGCCTCGACGTCGCGGGGGCCCGGGCCCGGCGCGACGCCTACCCGCTCCTCGCGGCCGCGGGCGGCCTCGTCGTCACCGGCCCCACGGGCACGAACGTGTGCGACGTGCGGATCATCCTCGCGCGGCCGTGAGTCACACGTCGCAGAGCGAGACCGCCTGCTTCAGTCCTGCCAGGGCGTCCCGCGTGGGGATGAATTCCTGTCCCACCCAGCCGGTGTAGCCCATGTCGAGGAGCTTCCGCATCAGCGGCGGATAGTTGATCTCCTGCGCCTCGTCGAGTTCGCCGCGGCCGGGATTGCCCGCGACGTGGATGTGGCCGATCACGTCCTTGCACTGCTCGACCCGCCGGATCAGGTCGCCGTTCATCACCTGCACGTGGTAGAAGTCGAAGAGCAGCTTCACGCGCGGCGAGCCGGCCGACCGGATGATGTTCGCGACGTAGTCGATGTCGTCCCCCTGGTAGCCCGGGTGACCCTTCATCGGGTGCGTGTCGTCGCGGGTGTTGAGGTGCTCGAGGCAGATGGTGACGCCCTGCTTCTCGGCGTGCGGCGCGAGTTTTTTGAGCGCCGCCACGCAGTTGGCCGCCCCCTCGGCCGCCGGAATCTCGCCGCTCTTCGGATCCTCGGCGTCGCGCCACCGGTAGCCGGTGAAGGCGATCACCGCGGGCACGCCCGCGGCCGCGCAGGCGTCGATCATCTCGGTCGTCCGCGCGATCACCTCGTCCTGGTAGCGCGGGTTGTTGAGCCCCTTCATGAAGGGCGCGCCCGGCATGCCGTTGGGGGCGATGGCGCAGGTGAGGCCGTGCTTCTTGAGCGTCGGCCACTGGGAAGGCTCCGTGAGCTCGATCGAGCCACAGCCGAGGTCCTTGGCGACCTGGCAGGTCTTCTCGAGGTCCCACTTGTCGCCGGCAATGTGGTAGCACCAGAACACGAGTGACTGCTTGATGCGACCCTTCACGGCGACGGCTCCTTGGGCTGGGGGTATGAACGTGGCGGGCATGGCCAGGGCCGCGGCCCCGGTGGCCGCGGCGGTCCTGAGGGCGGTGCGGCGATCGACGCGATCGGACATGACGAGGATCACCACGCGGACGGGACGCGTGCAGCGGCGTTCCCGATCGGTACACTACCACTCGGCCGGGGCTCCTGAAAGCGTCCGACCGCAGCCGCTCGTCGATCCGCGGACCGTCCCATGCCCTCACTCAAGCGCATCCTCGTCACCGGCGGCGCCGGGTTCCTCGGCAGCCACCTCTGCGAGCGGCTCGTGGCCGCGGGCCATGACGTGGTCTGCATCGACAACTTCTTCACCAGCCAGAAGTCGAACGTCGCCCACCTCCTGGGCAAGCCGAACTTCGAGCTCATCCGGCACGACGTCGTCCACCCGCTCTGGCTCGAGGTGGACGAGATCTACAACCTCGCCTGCCCCGCGTCCCCCGGGCACTACCAGTTCAACCCGATCAAGACGATGAAGACGAGCGTGCTGGGGGCGATCAACGTGCTCGGCATGGCCCGCCGCTGCCGGGCGAAGGTGCTCCAGGCCTCGACGAGCGAGGTCTACGGCGACCCCGAGGTGCATCCGCAGCCTGAGACCTACCGCGGCGCGGTCAACCCCATCGGCCCGCGCGCGTGCTACGACGAGGGCAAGCGGGCCGCCGAGACCCTGTTCATGGACTACCACCGCGTCAACCGGGTCAACGTCCGCGTCGTGCGCATCTTCAACACCTACGGCCCGCGGATGCATCCCTACGACGGCCGCGTGGTCTCGAACTTCATCCGCCAGGCCCTCCTCGGCGAGCCGATCACGATCTTCGGCACGGGCGCCCAGACCCGCAGCTTCTGTTACCGCGACGACCTCGTCGAGGGGATGATCCGGATGATGGACGGTCCGGACGACTTCGTCGGTCCGGTCAACATCGGCAATCCGGGCGAGTTCACGATCCGGCAGCTCGCGGAGCTCACGCTCGAGCTCACGGGCTCGAAGTCGAAGCTCGTCGAGAAGCCGCTGCCGGTGGACGACCCCGAGCGGCGCCGGCCCGACATCACGCTCGCGAAAACGCGGCTCGGCTGGGAGCCGAAGGTGCCCCTGCGCGAGGGGCTGGCGAAGACGATCGAGTGGTTTCAGTCGGTGAACCTGGCCGACTATCGCGCGCCGACGCCGAATTACTGAGGGCCTGCCCAGCGTCCGGCGCGCAGCCGGCGGGCCACGGCCGCGACCGCCGCGACCGCCGCGATGCCCAGGACGATCCCCGCGAGGTCGAAGACCCAGTCGAGCGGGTCGGCCGTCCGGCGGAACCACGGCAGCGGCTGTGTGACCTCGTCAAGGATCCCGAATGCGGCGAGCGCGGCCCCGGCCCGGAGCCCGATCCGTGGCGAGAGCCGGCCCGCGGCGGCGAGCGTCGCCGCCACGAGCGCGCCGAGGATCGCGTAGGCCGCGACGTGGAGGAACTTGTCCGACGGCGGATGCCGGCCCAGGAAATCCTGGGGCTTCGGATGGTGGGTCGCCCAGACGAGCAGGCCCGCGTAGCCGGTGGCAAGCGCGCCCAGCAGTCGGGCCGGCCAGTGGCGGAAAGTCGGTGGCGAGGGGGCGGTCGTGGTCATGCGGCGGGGTCCGCTGGCGAAATCGCCCGGGTTCCCCCCATACCATGGGCCCGGAGTGGGTCCTCGCCGGAGCGGTGGTGGGCCGGGCCAGCCGGCGTACTTTCGGACCCGACGGGGCCGAAACAAGGGGAATTCGCGGGCATGGGGGATTTTTCGGGCACACGCTATCCTACCCGGGTTTGCCCTTCGCCCGCACGGGCCCCTTCGCTACGCTCCCGGCCGCGCCAGACATGGGCGCAGGGGTCGAAGCCCACGCACCCCCGGAGTTGTTGCCGCCATGGATCGGACGGAACTGTCGAAAGTCGTCCTCGAGCTCCTCGAGAAGGAGACGGGCGAGACCTACACGGACCTCACGGACGCGACCACCCTGCGCGAGGGCTTGAACCTCGACTCGCTCGACATGGCCGGCCTCATGCTCCACATCGAAAGCCGCTTCGAGATTCAGATCGAGACCGAACTGCTCGAGAAGATCCACTCGGTCGGCGACATGCTCGACGTGCTCGAGAAGAAGATCGCCGCCAAGTCCGACAAGAACGCGGCCTGACGCCCCTGCCGGCGCGTCAGTCCCCGTGTCCGACCGCCGCCATGAACGATCCACAGCCGCACCCTCGTGCCGAGCCGCCGGTCGCCTGCTGGATCGCGGGTCACGCCCTGGTGGAGGCGCCGCTGTCGCAGCTCGCCGCGCTCCGCGACGAGACCGGCCCTCCCGGGTCTCCCCCGCTGCCGCCGCGGTTCCTGCGGCACGCCGATGAGCACACGGTGGTGGGCATGCATGCCGTGCTCCGGGCGCTGGTGGCGCGCGGCGGTGGCGTTGCCGACATCGCCGGCCACGCCGTCGTGTCCGCCTCCTGCCAGATCGGCCGGCTCAGCGCGGCCCGGACGCTCGCGAACCTCGCCACGGGTGGCGGCCTGAGCGTGTCGCCGCACGTCGTGCCGCAGTGCTCCCTGCACTCCGTGGCCGGTGCGGTGAGCGTCGCCCTCGGCATGCATGGGCCGCACCTGGGCGTCGGCGGCGGCGCGGGCGCCTTCGCCGAGGGCCTCTTGGCCGCGGCGACACTCGTGCAGGCCGGGGCGGCCGCCGGCGGTCCACCCTGCGTCTGGCTCGTGTTCACGGAGTGGGTCGTGGAGCCCGAGATCGACGCCCAAGGCAAACACCTCGGCGATCCCGTCTGCCGCGCGCTCGCGCTGGCCATCGAGCGGGAACCGAGCGGGGACGGCTCCGCGGGGGCTGGGTCGGGGGG
>JBJTJO010000122.1:0-36618 GCA_046095965.1 Planctomycetaceae bacterium | reverse complement strand
CGGAGTCGAGGAACCGGGCTCCCTCACCGAGGTCGATCGCGTGGATCGCGTCGCGGGCCTTCTCCTGCAGGAACTCCGCGATTCCCTCGCGGCCGACCCGCTTGAGGTCGCGGTCGTTCACCGAGAGCCTCCAGCGGGCGTTGGCGAACGACGCCAGCGCGCCCCAGTTCCACTCGTCCTCGTCCTCGCCGGCCGGCAGGTTCTCCTCGACCGCCTCGAAGATCTGCCCTTCCGACTGCCGCACCGCCTCGTCCAGCGCCAGCCGGGAGGCCTCGGCGGCCGACATGTTGCGATAGTCGGCGGCGTCGAGCTCGCAGGCGAGCTGGCCCGAGGCCCAGGCGGCGAACGACTGGGCCCCGTAGTCACGGTCGAGGAACGCGCCCACGGTGCGGTCCACCTCGCGGTCCACCATGTCGAGGATCACGTCGCGGCAGGGCTCGCCGTCGAGGATCGCCTGGCGGAAGCCATAGACCCGCTTCCGCTGCTCGTCCATCACCTCGTCGTACTCGAGGAGATTCTTGCGGACCTCGAAGTTCCGCTCCTCGACCTTCTTCTGGGCCCCCTCGACGCGGCGGGTCACCATCCGGCTCTCGATCGCCTCACCCTCCTGCATGCCGAGGCCTCCCGGCTGGCGCTGGACGAGGCGGTGCGGCAGTCGGACGGGCAGATCTTCGAGGCGGTCGAGGAGACCCTGCCGGCCGGCGAGGACGAGGACGAGTGGAACTGTGGTGCGCTGGCGTCCTTTGCCAACGCCCGCTGGAAGCTCTCGGTGAACGACCGCGATCTGAAGCGGGCGGGCCGCGACGGCGTCGCGGAGCTCCTCCAGGACAAGGCCCGCGACGCGATCCACCGCATCGACCTCGCCGAGGGCGCCCGGTTCCTGGCCCCCGACTACGGCCTGCGAAGCGCCTGCGGCTGGACCGAGTGGCGGTTCGGCGAGTCCCTCGACGCCGCCGACCTCGCGGCGTTTGAGAAGGCCGGCGGCGACGCGGCCGCCTTCGGCGGGCTCGCCACGCGGAAGGCCCGCGAGGTCTACGCCCGTCGCGAGATCGAGTATCCGGTGCTCGTGGGCCTCGCCCACTTCACGGAGCGGCGTCCCGACGGCTCGCGGGGCCTCGACCGCGAGGGGCTCCTCGCCTGGGCCCGCGAACGGTTCGACCCGTCGCTCGACGAGTCGGCGCTCGCCTCGAACGACCTGGACGAGCTCAAGCACGTGCTCGTCGAGGCCAGCCGCCGCCGGCACGACCGGGGCGGCGACGTGCCGCGCGACGAGATGGGCCGGATGGAGCGGGCGGTGCTCCTCCAGATCCTCGACAACGCCTGGAAGGACCACCTCCTGGCCATGGACCACCTGCGCTCGAGCGTCGGCCTCCGTGGCTACGCGCAGGTCGATCCCAAGGTGGAGTACAAGCGCGAGGGGATGCGGACGTTCGACCTCATGTGGAAGGGGATCGACGAGCGGGTCGTGGACATCGTCTACCGCATCGAGCAGGTGGAGGACGACGCCCTGCGGAGCACCTGGAAGGAGACGGCTGCGATCCACGCCGACGCCGGCAACGCCGCGGCCGCGATGGCCATGCCCGCGCCACCGCAGGCGGGCGACGGCCAGCCGGGGGACGGTGAGCCCGCCCGGATCGACCCGATCCGCAACCTGGGCCAGAAGGTGGGCCGCAACGACCCCTGCCCGTGCGGCAGCGGAAAGAAGTTCAAGAACTGCTGCGGCCGATCGAGCAGCGTCGCCGCCGGGTGACCGGTGCTGCTGAACGTTCTCTACCTCGTCGCCGCGATCGTCGCGCTGCCCTGGGTGGCGTGGCGGCGGCTCACCGGCGGCCGGCCCGTCGCGGCGCCGTGGACGCGGTTCACCGGTGCGATCGCCCCGCCTCCCCCCGCCGGCGGGCAGCCACGGATCTGGCTCCACGGCGTGAGCGTGGGCGAGGTGCAGTTGCTCGCGTCGCTGGCGGGGGAGTTGCGCTCGCAGGCCGAGGCCGCTGGAACCCCGGTGGACTGCGTGATCTCGAGTTCCACGACGACGGGCCTGGCGGTCGCCGCGCAGCGGTTCGGCGCCGACCGTGCCTTCCCCTGCCCGCTCGACTTCACCTGGGCGATCGACCGCGTGCTCGACCGCGTCGCGCCCGACCTGCTCGTGCTCGGCGAACTCGAACTCTGGCCGAACCTCCTCGCCCGGGCCGCCCGCCGCGGCATCCCGATCGTCGTCGCCAACGCGCGGATGAGCGAGCGGAGCGCCGCGGGCTACGCGCGGATCGGGCCGCTCGTGCGGCGGATGCTCGCCCACGTCGATCTCGTGATCGCCCGGTCGCAATCCGACGCCGACCGCTTCGCCGCCCTCGGGGCCCGCGACGTGGTCGTGACCGGCTCGATGAAGTTCGACGGGGTGAAGGGGGACCGGCTGGCCGCCGACGTGGACCGTCTGCGGACCCTCGCCGGCATCGCTCCCGACGACATCGTGTTCCTGGCCGGCAGCACGCAGGAACCCGAGGAGCGGCTCGCGGCCGAGGCATTCCTCGCGCTCCGCGAGGCGCACCCGCGGCTGCGGCTCGTGATCGTGCCGCGGCACGTCGAGCGGTCGGCCGACATCGCCGCCGCGCTCGACTCCCTCGGCCTCCACTGGCAGCGGCGGAGCCGGCTGGATCCGGATGGCGCCGATTCCGCCGGCCGCGTGCTCCTCGTGGACGCGACCGGCGAGCTCGCCTGGTGGTGGGGCACGGCACGAATCGCGTTCGTGGGGGGCAGCCTCGACGGTGTGCGCGGCGGTCAGAACATGCTCGAGCCCGCCGCCTACGGCGCGGCCGTCTCGTTCGGCCCGTTCACCCGCAACTTCAAGGACGAAGTGGCCCGCCTGCGCGCGGCCGACGCCGCGGTCGTGGTGACCGACGGAGCCGAACTCACCGCCTTCGTGCGCCGCTGCCTCGACGAGCCCGCCTGGGCGGAGGCCCTCGGCGCGCGGGCCGCGGCGCTCGTGGCTTCGCAGCGCGGCGCGACGGTAGCCACGGCGCGACTCGTGCTCGACACGCTCCAGTGAGGGTTACCGGCTCTGGGCCGCCCCTCCTCTCCCTCTCCCTCTGGGAGAGGGCCGGGGTGAGGGTGCTTCCGTCGTTTGACCAACCGTTCCTGCACCCTCACCCGGCCTGCGGCCGGCCTCTCCCAAAGGGAGAGGCAAAGGGAGCTCAATGGGCAGCCCCTCGCCTCCTCAACTCTCGGAGGGAGCTCGGCGGGGGCTCGGGACGAGGATCGCGAGCATTGCGGCGCTTCGCCGCTCGCGAGCGAACTCGTACCGGCCCTAAGCCGAGCGGGTTGGGCCCGTGGAGCCCTCGCCTCCCACCGTATGACACGCGGTTATCAGCCCCCGGTTGAAGAGCGGCGCGGGAGTCCCGATAATCCGGGACCTTCGAGATCCCGGCTCCGGGACCGACTCCGACACCCCCTCAGGCACGAGGCACCTTCCGTGGCACAAGGCAAGTATCTGTTCACCAGCGAATCGGTCAGCATGGGGCACCCGGACAAGCTCGCCGACCAGATCTCCGACGGCGTCCTCGACGCCTACCTCGCGCAGGACCCGAAGAGCCGCGTGGCCTGCGAGACGATGGTGACCACGGGCCTCGCCGTGATCGCCGGTGAGATCACCTCGAAGGGCACGATCGACTACCAGCAGGTCGTCCGCCAGGTGATCCGCGACGTCGGCTACACCGACGACGAGATGGGCATCGCCGCCGACACCTGCTCGGTGCTCGTCGCCGTCGGGAAGCAGTCGGGCGACATCGCCATGGGCGTGAACGAGGACGAGAAGGCGGGCAAGGACATCGGGGCCGGCGACCAGGGCCTGATGTTCGGCTACGCCTGCAACGAGACCCCCGAGATGATGCCGCTGCCGATCGCGCTCTCGCATCGGATCCTCGAGCGGCTCACCGAGGCCCCGGCAGAAGAAGGAGGTGGACTGGCTCCGGCCCGACTCGAAGAGCCAGGTCACCGTCGAGTACGACGGCAACAAGCCGATCCGCATCGACACGATCGTGGTCTCGACGCAGCACGCCCCCCACGTCTCGAACGACGACATCCGAAAGTTCATCGTCGAGAAGGTCGTGAAGCCGCTGCTGCCCAAGAACCTCGACACGGCCAACATCACCTACCACATCAACCCCACGGGGCGGTTCGTGGTCGGCGGCCCCCACGGCGACTGCGGTCTCACCGGCCGGAAGATCATCGTTGACACCTACGGCGGCTGGGGCCGCCACGGTGGTGGCGCGTTCTCCGGCAAGGACCCCACGAAGGTGGACCGCAGCGCCGCCTACATGGCCCGGCACGTCGCCAAGAACATCGTCGCGTCCGGCCTCGCCGACCGCTGCGAGGTGCAACTCGCCTACGCGATCGGCGTCAGCGAGCCGGTGAGCGTGAACGTCGATACCGAGGGGACCGGCAAGGTCGAGGACGAGCGGCTCTGCGAGGTGGTGCGGGAGTTCTTCCCGCTCACGCCCCGCGGGATCATCGACTACCTCGACCTGCGGCGGCCGATCTATCGCAAGACCGCGGCCGGTGGCCACTTCGGCCGCGACGGCTTCTCGTGGGAGAAGACCGACCGGGCCAAGGCCCTGGCGGAGGCGGCGGCCTCCACGGCCACTGCCTGACGGCAGGGCGAGTCCGATCGAGCCTCCGGGAGCGACGATGACGGCGAGCAGCCCACTCGAGCGTCGTGCCCGCCCGGCGGCCTGGCTGGCGCGGGTGGATGCGTCGCCGGACGACGTCAGCGGCCTCGTGATTCGCGTGGCGGGCACCTCGGCGGCTGCCGCCGCGGCAGGCTGCGGCGCGATGCTCGCGGCGCGGCGGCTTGCGGGGGCCATCGAACCGGCCGGCCCGACCTTGCTCCTCGCGGCGACGGCCGTGGGCGCGGCGCTCGCGCTCGCCGCCGACGCGGCCCGCGGGGCCGGCGGCGCCCGTGGCCTCCCGCTCACGGCGCGGGCCGGGCTCGCGCTCGCGGTCGCCGGGCTCGCGCCGCTGCCGTGGGCCGCGCAGCCGGCCGGCTGGATCGTCACCGCCGTCGCGGCGCTCGCCGTGGTGGCGATCTCACTCCGCCTGCCACTGCGCCGCACGGGCGAACGGCCCGTCCCGGAGCATCGGGCGGTCGCGGGGCGAACCCGAAGTCCCCGACGAAGCGCGCCGCGCGGGCGGGATTCCGACCGCGAGCCGCAGGCCGGCCTCGTCCGCCAGCGCTTCGAGCGTCGTGAATTGCCGGGTGGAGGCGAACGGGTCCGCGGCCGTGTCGTGGTCGTCGTGCCCGCCGGGGCGAAGACCGGCTACGGGCACCTCGGCTTCTGTCCGGCCTTCGCCGCCACCCCGGGCGTGGAGGTGACGACCGCCTATGATGGTGTCGAGGCGACGGTGCTCGCGGCCGAGGTCCTGCCCTGGGGCGTCCGCGTCGAGTGCCGGCTCGCCGAAGCCGCCGATGAGCAGTTGGAGATCCCGGTCGATCTCGTCGCCGGTGCCGACGCCTCCTGATCTCCGCATCTCGCCCATGGCACGCTGGCCCCGCCACCTCTGGACCACGCTCTTCACCTACGGGGTGATCTTCGCCGGCTTCCCGCTGCTCTGCCTGCTGCTCTGGGCCTGGGTCCGCGGGCGAACCTGAGCGGCGTTCCCTCCCGAGGATCGACACCAGATGCTCCATGCGATCGTGATGGCCGGTGGCTCGGGCACCCGGTTCTGGCCCGCGAGCCGCGCCGCGCTCCCCAAGCAGCTGCTCGCGCTCGCCGGCTCGCGGACGCTGCTCCAGGACACGGTGGCCCGGCTCGACGGGCTCGTGCCCCCCGACCGCACGCTCATCGTCACCGCGGCCCGCCTCCTCGACGCCGCCCGGACGCAGCTCCCGGACCTGCCGGCCGAGTCGTTCGTGGGCGAGCCCTGCAAGCGCGATACCGCGCCCTGCGTGGGCCTGGCCGCCCTGCTCGTCCTGCGGCACGACCCCGACGCCGTGATGGCGGTCATGCCCTCCGACCACGTCATCGGCCCGGTGGACCGGTTTCAGGCGGCGTTGCGGCAGGCGGCGGCGCTGGTGGCGGCCGAACCGCGGCGGCTCGTGACGTTCGGCATCCGCCCGACGTACCCGGCCGAGGGGTTCGGCTACATCGAGCAGGGCGCGGCGCTCGCCGTCGCATCCGGCGACGCCCCGGCCTGTGCCGTCGCCCGCTTCAAGGAAAAGCCGCCGGCACGCGTGGCCGCGGAGTACCTGGCCGCGGGAACGTATCTCTGGAACGCCGGTATCTTCGTGTGGCGGGCCGACACGATCGTCGCCGCGCTCGCGGAGCGGCAGCCGGAGTGCCTCGCAAGGCTGCGGAGAATCGTCGCCGCCTGGGACGGGCCGGACCGCGACCGCGTCTTCGCCGCCGAGTTCGCGGAGATCCGGGGGATCTCGATCGACTACGCCGTGCTCGAGCACGCCCCCGATGTGGCCGTCATCGAGGCGCCCTTCGCCTGGGACGACCTCGGCGGCTGGTCGGCCGTGGCCCGCCAGCGCGGCGCCGACGAGCGTGGCAACACCGTCGTCGGCCGCCACCTCGGCATCGACACGACGGGCACCGTCGTCCACGCCGCCGACGACCACCTCGTCGTCACGCTGGGCCTCGCGGATATGCTGGTGGTGCACACGCCCGACGCCACGCTCGTCGCGGATCGCGCCCACGAGGAGGCGGTGCGGAAGGTCGTGGCGGAACTCGAGAGCCGCGGCTGGCATGGCTTCCTGTAGCTTCGTTCGCGGCGTGGCGGCGACGATCGCGGCCTGTGGCTGCGCGGTCGCGTCCGCGGGGCCGACCGTGGACCCCGCCGACGTGGCCCGGCGCGACGCCGCCCTGCTCGACCGGGTCCGGCGGGCACGTGAGGCGCTCGAGTGGACCGACGAGGTGGTGCGGCACGACTGGCGGCTGCAGCGGCGTCCGGGCACCGACGAGTGCCGCGTGCTCGACCCCGACGAGCGGATCGTCTGCGCGGGCACCGGCGACTCCTGCCGCCGCGAGCTCGCCCGCCTGTGTTCCGCCGGCCGCGTGCCGGGCGTCCGCGGCCCGACCGTGATCCTCCTCCACGGCCTCGGCGAGGGGCGCGGCTCGATGCGGCCGCTGGCCGCGGCACTCCGCGGGTCGCTCGACGCCACCGTGATGACGTTCGGCTACGCGAGCGTGAAGGCCGACATCGACGCCCACGCCCGGGCGCTCGGCGCGGTCGTCGCGGACCTCCCGGCCGCCGCCCGCGTCCACTTCGTGGGCCACAGCCTCGGCAACCTCGTCGTCCGCCGCTGGATGGCGGTGGCCCCGGCCGCCGACCTCGGCCGCGTCGGCCGCATGGTGATGCTCGGGCCACCGAACCAGGGAGCCGACATGGCCCGCATGGCCGCGAAGATCTGGGGCGTCGCCGCCCGGGCCGAGGGTGCCGCCCGCGACCTCGTCGTGGACTGGGAGACGGTCGCGCCCGGCCTGGCCGTGCCCCCCTGCGAGTTCGGCATCGTGGCCGGCGGCCGCGGTGACGACGTGGGTTTCAGCCCGCTCCTCGCCGGCGACGACGACGCGGTCGTGCGCGTGGCCGAGACCCGCCTCGACGGTGCGGCCGACTTCCTCGTCGTGCCGGTGCACCACGCGTCGATGATGGATCACGCCGACGTGCAGCGAGCCACGGCGGCGTTTTTGCAGGACGGCAGGTTCCCCGCGCGATCCGCGGAGCCCGCCGGCACCGGGGAGCCGCGCTGATGGCCGCCGTGTTTCCGGAGGGGCGGGTGGCGGGCATCGATTACGGGCGCCGGCGGATCGGCGTGGCCGTCTGCGACGCGCGGCGCATCCTCGCGAGCCCGCTGTGCGTCCGCGAGGCGACCGGCGACCCGGAGACCGAGGCCGCGTTCTTCCGCGGCCTCGCGACCGACGAGGAGATCGTGGGGTTCGTGGTCGGCCTGCCGGTGCACTCCGACGGCCGCGCGAGCGACATGTCCCGCGAGGTGGAGCGGTTCGGGGCCTGGCTCGGCCGCGTGACCGGGCTGCCGGTCACCTTCCACGACGAACGCGGCACGTCCCGCGAGGCGGCCGGCCTGCTCGCGGGAACGGGCCTCTCACGCGGCCGGAAGAAGGCGCGGTCCGACGCGGTCGCCGCCCAGGTGATCCTGGCGTCGTGGATGGACCGTGACACCACGGCCTGCGATCCGGGAGGACCCACGGCATGAGTGACGCGCCCTGCGCGGGGAGCGGGCGGACGCGGCTCGTCGTCGGCTGCGGGTATCTCGGCGCGCGGGTCGCGCGGCGGTGGCTCGACGCCGGTGATCGTGTCCTCGCCGTGACGCGTCGGGCGACGCGGGCCGCGGAGCTCGCGGCGGCCGGCCTCGAGCCGGTCGTCGCCGACGTGGCGGACGCCGCTGCCCCCTGGCTCCGCCTGCCGCCGGTCGCCACCGTCTTCTGGGCCGTGGGTTTCGATCGCGAGGGTGCCGCGACGCCCCGCGACGTCCACGTCGCCGGCCTCGGCCGGCTCCTCGACGGGCTCGCCGCCGGGACGCGCGACGCGCGCACCCCGCCGCCACGGTTCATCCTCTCGAGCTCGACCGGCGTGTGGGGCGACGAGCGGGGCGGCCTCGTCGATGAGTCCACGCCCCCGCGACCGGCCCGCGAGACGGGCCACGTGCTCGTCGAGGCCGAGGCGGTGCTGCGGTCGCACCCGCTCGGCTCGGGGACCGCCCTGCGGTTCGCGGGACTGTACGGTCCCGGCCGGCTGCCCCGGCTCGACGACCTGCGGGCCGGCCGCCCCGTCGCGGCCGACCCCGACTCGTGGCTGAACCTCGTCCACGTCGATGACGCGGCGCGGGCCGTGGTCGCGGTCGCGGCCGCGGCCCGGCCCCGGCCGCTCTACGTCGTCTCCGACGGCAGGCCGGTGCTCCGCCGCGAATGGTACGGCCGGCTCGCGGCGCTTGCGGGCGCCCCGGTTCCCACCTGGGATCCGGCCGCGCCGCGGCAGCGCGGCGAGAACCGGCGGGTGAATCCCGCGCTCCTGTTCCGCGACCTCGACTTCGCGCCGGACCACCCCGATCCGCTTGCCGCGCTCGCGGACCTCCTGCCACGGTGAGCCGCGATCATCCCCGCAGCGCTACGGCAGCGCGGGGACGGCCTGGCGGGCGTCGGCGGCCTCGGCCGTCCGCTGGGCCACGACCGGCGCGAGCGCGCCGCCGGCGAGCAGCTGCAGGTAGTCCACCGTGACGTCGAGAGCCTCGTCGAGATAGTAGTCGCGGCGGACGACCGGGCGCTTCTGCGACTCCATCTCCTCGAGCTTCTTCTCCTCCTCGTCCTCGGCGGCCTTCCCCTCGTTCCACTGCCGCTCGAAATCGGCCTCCAGGAGCGACACCGTCTTCTCGTCCTTCCGCTTCTTGTAGCGGGCCACGTCGGCGTCGAGCTTGACGAAGTCCTTCTTGTCGTGGACCCGCTCGGCCGACCGCCGCCGCAGCTGCTCCACGACCGCGTCGCGCACCCGCCCGTCGTCGCGGTAGGCGGCCGGCGGCACGCGGTCGAACGGCAGGGCGTTGTCGAGGTCGCGCTCGCCCACCGGCAGGTGGGCCGTGATGCTCGGCAGCACCACGTCGCTCTTCACGCCCTCGAGCTGCGTGCTCGCCCCCGACGGACGGTAGAACTGCTGCATCGTGATCTTGATCGCGCCGAGCGACGGGGCGTTGTCGAACCGCTGGAAGAGCTGCCGGCCCAGGTCGAGCAGGCTCTGCACGGTCCCCTTGCCGTGGGTCGCCTCGTCCCCCACGATCAGGCCGCGGTGGTAGTCCTGGATCGCGCCGGCGAGGATCTCGCTGGCGCTGGCGCTGAACTTGCTCGTGAGCACGACGAGCGGGCCGTCCCAGGCCGTGCCGGCTTCGACGTCGTCGAACGGCCGGACCTGCTTGTCGGCGTCCTTGACCTGCACGACCGGACCCCGGTCGATGAACAGGCCCGTGAGCTTGATCGCCTCCGGCAACGAGCCGCCGCCGTTGCTGCGGAGATCGAGCACGACGCAGTCCACGCCCTGCCGGCGGAAGTCGTCGAGCAGCCGCTTCGTGTCGCGGGTGCTGCTCTTGAAATCGGCCTGCCCCTGCTGCGCGCCGGCCATGTCCATGTAGAAGCTCGGCAGGTTGATGAAGCCGATCCGCCACGGGGTGCCGTCGGGCTTCTTCCCGTGCTCGAGCACCTCGCCGCGGGCCTCGGAGTCCTTGAGCTCGATCTTGGCGCGGGTGATGTCGTAGACCTTCGGCACGGTCTCGCCGACGGGCATCACCTTGAGGCGCACGACCGTGCCGCGCTTGCCCCGGATGAGCTTCACGACCTCGTTGAGGTTCATGTCCACGGTGTCCACGATCTCGCCCTCCGCCCCCTGCCCCACGCCCACGACCCGGTCCTTCGCCTTGAGCCGGCCGTCCTTGTCGGCGGCGCCACCCGGCGTGAGCTCCACGATCGTCGTGTAGCCGTCCTCCCCCTTGAGCTGGGCGCCGATGCCGTCGAGTTCGAGCTTCATGCCGATCTCGAAGTTCTCGAGCGTCCCGGGCGACATGAACGACGTGTGGGGGTCGAAGCTGCTCGTGAGCGAGGAGAGGTAGGTTTCGAGGAGTTCGTCGGCGGTCATCTGGTGCATTCGCTTCGCGAAGCTGCGGTAGCGCCGCAGCAGCTTGTCCTTCACCTCCTCCGGCGGCGTCTTCTCCATCTTCTGCACGAGCAGGTCCCACTTGATCCGCCGCCGCCACAGGTCCTCGGCCTCGGCCTCGGTCTGGGCCCACGTCGTCGCCTTGCGATCGACGACGATCGACTCCTGCTTCGTGAAGTCGTGGGGCGTCGAGAGCAGCCGGTCGATGAGCGGCTGCCGCGCATCGACGCGCTGCAGGAAGCGGTTGAAGACCTCGTAGGCGAACGACACGTCCCCCTTCTTGACCACGTCGTCGAGCGCGTCGCGCCGCTGCGCGAAGGCGTCCACGTCGCTCTGGAGGAAGTAGACCTTCATCGGGTCGAGGCTCTCGAGGAACTTCTCGAACCAGCGGCGGGCCACCGCGTCGTCGATCGGCTGCCGCAGGTAATGCTCCCGCTCGAGGTGCCGGCGGACGGCCACGGCGATGTGCCGGTCGTTGGCGCCGGGCTTGGGGCCACCGGTGGCCGCGGCGACCGGCTGGGCCGACGGCGCCGCGGTCGGCGGCTGCTCGGCGAGGGTCCGGGGGCCCGATCCCGCGATGCCGAAGAGCAGTCCCGCGACCAAGGCGAACCGCAGCGGGTGACCGTGGAGAGGCCGCGGCGTTCCGGACGAGTTCCCGACTGCCGATTCAAAGCGCTTCATGCCCCGACTCTCCCTCGACGAGGAACCGACTCCGGCCGAATCCAGAACCGTATTGTGGCGACTGCCGCCGGCCTTGGCGAGACGATCCCGGCGCGCCCGGTTTCACCCGGGCGCCGCGGGAAAACGGGCGGCTTCCGCGGCCCGGTCCACCACCACCCGCGCCACCCGCGGGTCGGCTCCGAGTCGCGCCGCCTGCACCCATTCGATCCGCGGCCAGGTCTCCCGTGCCCGGCCCACCGCCGCCGACACCTGTTCCTCTACGTGGCCCCGGAACAGAAGGTGCGGTTGGACGACGACCCGCCGGGGTGACACGGCGGCGGCGGCCGCGAGCGCCTCGTCGAGGGGGGGGCGGGCGGCGGCCGCGAAGCCGTATTCGTTCCGGGGCGGACGCCACCCGCCGCCGGCCGCCAACGACGCGCCGGCGAACTCCCGCAGCCTGCCCATCGCGCCGGGATCGCTCGCCCCGCGGCCGAGCACCACGAGCACGGTGTCGGCGGCGGCGGCGCCGGGCCCGAGCGCCGCGAGCGCCTCGCGACGCCGCCGGGCGGAGAGTTCCACGAGTGCGTCGTGCAGGCCGAGCGGCTCCGCCTGCCGGGTCGTCACGCCCGCGGCGGCCGCCGCGGCGACGAGCGACTCGGGCACGTCGCGCCGCGCGTGCCCCGCGGCGAAGAGCAGGAGCGGGGCCGCGATGATCTCCCGGCAGCCCCGCGTGGCCAGCCGTTGCACGGCAGCCGCGATGGTCGGCTCGATCACCTCCAGGAACCCGAGTTCCACGGGCGTGCCGGGCACGAGCGCGGCGACCAGGGCCGCCACCTCGCCCGTCTCCGCGGCCCCGGTCGCATCGGCCGTGCCGTGACCCACGACGACGATGCCCACCCCCGGGGCGAACGCCGCGGAGTCGGCCTCGACCGGAACGTCGGGACTGGTTGATGCCATGCGACTGGACGCCGCGGCGGACCGTCAGGCCCGGGCCGGCGCGATCCGCGGGAGCAGGGCGGCCACGCATCCGAGGATCAGCACGGCCGCCACGAAGGGAAGCGTATGCGACGGGTGCGCCGCGAACAGGACCGAGCCCAGGAAGGGCCCCACGATCCGCGCCAGCGACGCGAACGCCTGGTTGACCCCGAGCACCTCCCCCTGCCGCTCCGGGTCGGCCCCCTTCGAGATCAACGCCGACACCGACGGATTGACGCACGCGAATCCCGCCATCGCCACGGCCGCGGCCGCGAAGAACACGGCCATGCTCCCCCGGTTCGCCGTGGCCGTCCCGTCGCGGAATGCCCAGGCCACGCACCCGATCAGCCCCAGGCCGAGCATCATGAGGACGACTCCGGCGGCGAGGAGGCGCGTCTCGGGCAGTCGCTTCGCCAGCGGCCGGTAGGCGCCACCGGCGAGCAGCAGCATGAGGCCGATGAACGCGAACACGAGGAAGTTGCCGTCGTCGTCCATGCCGAAGGCCGACTTCGTGAGTCGGGCGAGCGTGGCCTCGAAGTTGGCGAAGGCCACGATCGCGAGGAAGTAGACGAGCACGAGCGCCCCGATGGAGGGCATGGCGAGCACGGCGGCGGTGCGGGCGAACCCCGGCCGCTCCTTCGCGGCGTGGCTGCCCGGCCGACGGGTCTCGCGGAACACGACCACGGCGATGAGCAGCGCCACGAGCGAGAGCAGCGACGCGATCGCCCCCACCCCCCACGGTTGCCGTTTGAACAGGGCGAGGCCGAAGTAGGCGATGAGCGGCCCGAGGGTGAAGCCGCCGCCGAAGGCGATGCCGATGAGCGCCATCCCGCGGGCCCGGTTCTCCGGGGTCGTGCAGTCGGCGATCACCGCCGCCGCGGTGCCGACGCTCGCCCCGGCGATGCCGGCCCCGATCCGCGCGGCGAGCATGAGGCCGAGGGCCCACGCCGCGCGGTCGGCGGGCATGGTCACCGCCCAGCCGTAGAGGGCGTAGAACACGACCGATCCCGCGAGGCTCAGGAGCAGCAGCGGCCGGCGGCCGACGCGGTCGGAAAGCCGACCCAACATGGGGCTGAAGATGAACTGCATGAGTGAGAACACCGAGAACAGCAGCCCGATGACCAGGCCCCCCGCCACCGGCGAGAGGCCGAGGGCGTCGAGGTAGGGCTCCGCCTGCCGCGGCATCACCGGCAGGACGATGCCGAAGCCGAGCAGGTCGATGAACACCGTCAGGAAGACGATGAGCAGCGCGCCGCGGGACGGCGGCGGCTCGGTCGCGGCGGGGGACACTGGGCTGGCGGGCATCGTGGGTGCGGACAAGGAGCGGATGGAAACGGGTCGCAGCGTGGGGGAGGCCGGGGCGACCGTGCTACATTGGCCGCCCGATGAGCGCCCGGGACGACTCCGACCGCCGCGGTCCGCCCGAACACGCCATGAGCGTGTCGGAGGTGACGTCGCGCGTCAAGGAGCAGGTCGAGTCGCGGTTCGGCGACGTCTGGGTCTGCGGCGAGGTCTCGAACCTCACGCGGGCCTCCTCGGGCCACGTCTACCTGTCGCTCAAGGACGAGGGGGCCCTGCTGCGGGCCGTGGTCTGGCGGGGCATGCTGCCGCAGCTGGCGATCGAGCCGACCGACGGCCTCGAGGTGATCTGCCACGGCCGGATCGAGGTCTACGCCCCACGGGGCACCTACCAGCTCACGATCGACCGGCTCCACGCCGTGGGCGAGGGCGCGCTCGAGGCCCAGCTCCGCCGCCTCCACGCCCGGCTCGAGGCCGAGGGGCTCTTCGCGCCGGCGCGGAAGCGGCCGATCCCGGCCTTCCCGCGACGGATCGCCCTCGTCACGAGCCCCACGGGCGCGGCGATCGCCGACTTCCTGCGCACGCTCTTCGCGCGCTGGCACGGCAGCGAGGTGGTGGTCGTGCCCCGTCGCGTGCAGGGGGCCGGCGCGGCCGAGGAACTCGCCGAGGGGCTCGCTGCCGCAGCGCGGCTCGTGCCCGCGCCCGACGTCATCGCGCTCGTGCGCGGCGGGGGCAGCCTCGAGGACCTCTGGAGCTTCAACGAGGAGGTGCTCGTCCGCGCGGTGGCCACCTCGCCGATCCCGGTCGTCGCGGGCGTCGGCCATGAGATCGACGTCTCGCTCGCCGACCTCGCCGCCGACCTGCGGGCGCTCACGCCCACCGACGCCGCCGTGAAGGTCTCGCCCGACGGCCGGCAACTCGCCGCGGCGGTGGCCGCCCTCGGCCTGCGGTTGCAGGCCGGCCTCGGTCGCCGCGTGTCGCTCGCCCGCGAGCGGGTGGTCCACCTCGCACGGTCGCGGATCTTCGCCGATCCGGCCCGGCTCGTGGGCGACCGGCGGCTGCAGCTCGACCAGCAGGCCTTGCGGCTGAAGCGGCTGGCGACCGCGGCCTGCGCGCGGGCCGGCGAGCGGCTCGCCGCCGCGTCCGGCCGGCTCGAGGCCGGCAGCCCGCTGCACCTCCTCGCCCGCGGCTGGTCGGTGACCCGGCGCGCGGGCGCTGTGGACGCGCTGCGGTCGGTCGCGGGCCTCGCGACGGGCGACGCGATCGAGACGCTGCTCGCGGACGGCAGGATCACCAGTCGCGTGGAAAGGGTGGAGCATGGCGGAATCGGACGTTGACGGGACGCCGGAGTCGTTCGAGGCCGCGCTCCAGCGGCTCGCTGAGCTGGTCGCGGGACTCGAATCGGGGAGCCTCGGCCTCTCGGCGTCGATCGCCGCCTACGAGCACGGCGTCGGGATCCTCAAGCGGCTCCACGAGGAGCTCGCGAACGCGGAGGAGCGGGTGAAGGTGCTCGTGCGGATCGACGACGAGGGGCGGCCCGTGCTCGAGGACTCGGCGCCGCCGGCAGGCGGCGATGACATGGCCGCAGGGTCGCCCCAGACTGCCTCGGCGCGCCCCGCCCGCACGAACCGCGCGAAGGCCGCCCGTCCCCGGCAGCTCCCCGGCATGGACGACGCGGAGCCCGGTTAGCGCAGCCCATGGCGAGGTTTCCCGACTCGCCTCTCCCCCTGGGAGAGGCCGGCCGCAGGCCGGGTGAGGGTGCCTGGGTGACGCTGCCAAAGCACCCTCACCCCGGCCCTCTCCCAGAGGGAGAGGGAGATCGAGCCACCGACGTGCTGAACTGACAGCCCAGCACAGTCTGCTAGACTGCTGGCCTCGCGCACCGACGCGGCGGGGAACCGTTCCTCATCAATTCCGACTTCCTCTGCAAGGCTTCCGCATGGCAGGCTGCCAGGTGCCCAGCAGGCCGGCTCCGTCGTCGGAGACCGCCGTCGAAGCCGCGCTGGCGCGGGTCCGCGACTTCATCGAGCCGCACCTCGATCGCGTCCTCGCCTGCGGGCCCGATGCCGCACCGCGGCTCGTCGAGGCGATGCGCTACGCCGCCCTCGCCCCGGGCAAGCGGCTGCGGCCCGCGCTCGCCGTGTGGGCCGCCGAGGCCTGCGGCGGAGCGTGGGAGTCGGCCGCACCGGCCGCCGTCGCGGTCGAACTGATCCACGCCTACTCGCTCGTGCACGACGACCTGCCGGCGATGGACGACGACGATCTCCGCCGCGGCCGCCCCACCTGCCACCGTGCGTTCGACGAGGCCACCGCGATCCTCTGCGGCGACGCCCTCCAGGCGCTGGCCTTCGAGGTGCTCTCCCGCGAGATGCCGGCCTCCGGCGCCGCAAAGGCCTGCCTCGCGCTCGCCCGCGCGGCCGGCGCCGAGGCGCTCGTCGGGGGTCAGGCCGACGACCTGGCCGCGGAGCGGGGCTGGATCGCCGACCTCGCGGCCGCCCCCGCCGCCGAGCAGGTGGCGTGGATGGATCGCATCAACCGCCGCAAGACGGGTGCGCTGTTCCTCGCCGCCCTCGAGCTCGGCGGGCTCGCCGCCGGTGCCGACGCGCGACGACTGGCCGTGCTCGCGCGCTTCGGCCGCGCCTTCGGCCAGGCCTTCCAGATCGCCGACGACCTGCTCGACGCCGAGGGGGACGAGGCCGCCGTCGGCAAGCGTGTCGGCAAGGATGCCGGCCGTGGGAAACTCACGTTCCCCACGGTCGAGGGCCTGGCGGCGGCGCGGGCCCGGGCCGAGCGGCTCGCGGCCGAGGCCGTGGCGGCCGCGGCCGAGCTTGGTGAATCGGCGGGCGACCTCGGCCGACTTGCGACCTGGATCGTCGGCCGCTCGCACTGACACTACGATACGCATGGCGGCCGCTCCGGCCCGCCGGTTCGACGAGGTGGGACACCGCATGACGCACATCCTTCCGACCATCACGTCGCCACGCGACCTGCGCGGGCTGTCGCCCGAGCAACTCGAGGCGCTCGCCGCCGAGATGCGGCGGGCCCTCACCGGCGTCGCCGGCACGCGAACCGCCCACTTCGCCTCGAACCTCGGCGTCGTCGAGCTCTGCCTGGCACTGCACAGGGTGTTCGACTTCTCCCGCGACCGGCTGATCTGGGACACGGGCCACCAGATCTATCCCCACAAGCTCGTCACGGGCCGCTACGACCGCTTTCCCACGATCCGCACGAAGGGTGGCCTGATGGGCTACCCGAACCCCGCGGAGAGCCCGTACGACCTGTTCATGACCGGCCACGCCGGCTGCAGCGTCTCGACCGCCCTCGGCCTGGCCAGCGGCGACGACCTCCTCGGCGCGGACGACCGGCGGAGCGTGGCCGTCATCGGCGACGGCGCCCTCCCCTCGGGCATCGTCTTCGAGGCCCTCAACAACGCCGGCTTCCTCAAGAAGCGGCTGCTCGTGATCCTCAACGACAACCGGATGTCGATCTGCCCGCGCGTCGGGGCGCTCGCCGAGTATCTCGACACGATCCGCACGAATCCCTGGTACCGCGAGCTCAAGCAGCAGGCCGGCGAGATCATCAAGGGCGTACCGGTGGTCGGCGAGTCGATGGAGCGGATGCTCGGCAGCGTGAAGGAGTCGCTGAAGACCGGCCTCCACGGCGGGGCGCTCTTCGAGGCGATGGGCGTCCGCTACTTCGGCCCGGTCGAGGGGCATTCGCTGCCCAACCTCATCCGCTACCTGGAGCTCGTGAAGGACGCCGAGGGACCGATCCTGCTCCACGTGCTCACCGAGAAGGGGCACGGCTTCAAGCCGGCCGAGGACGACCCGGTCTTCTTCCACACGCCGGCGCCGTTCGAGTGCGACGACGACGACTGCATCGTGTCGATCAAGAAGTCGTCGGCCCGCGCCTACACCGACGTGGCGGCGGCGACGATCGCCACCTGCCTGCGGCGCGACGAGCGGGTCACGGTGCTGACCGCGGCGATGTGCCAGGGCAACAAGCTCGAGAAGGTCCGCGAGGAGTTCCCGACGCGGTTCTTCGACGTGGGCATCTGCGAGTCGCACGCCGTGGCCTTCGCGGCCGGCCAGGCGAAGGCGGGCTGCCGGCCGATCGTGGACATCTACAGCACGTTCCTGCAGCGTTCCTACGACCAGGTCTTCCAGGAGGTCTGCCTGCAGGACCTGCCGGTCGTGTTCAGGATGGACCGCGCGGGCCTCACCGGGCCCGACGGCCCCACGCACCACGGCTCCTACGACCTCGGGGCCATGCGGCTGTTCCCCAACATCGCGGTGCTCGCGCCCGGCGACGAGCACGACCTCGAGGCGATGCTTCCCTGGGCCCTCGCCCAGTCCGGCCCCGTGGCGATCCGCTACCCGAAGGCCGTCGTCCAGCGGCACGAGGGGCCGCGGGCGCCGCTCGAGCTCGGCAGGTCGGAGCTCATGATCGAGGGCCATGACGGCCTCGTCGTGGCCTGCGGCACGCTCCTCGGCGAGGCGCTCGCTGCGGCGGCGGCGCTGCGCGAGGAGGGACTCGAGATCGCGGTGGTCAACGCCCGGTTCGTGAAGCCCCTCGACCCGGCCATCGTGGAGCGGATCGAGGCGGCCCCGTGGACGGTCACCGTGGAGGAGAACGCCCTGCCGACCGGCTTCGGCAGCGCGGTGCTCGAGGCCGTGGCCGACGCCCGCGCCGCCGCGGAGGCGCCGCTGCCGCACGGCCCGATCGTGCGGCTCGGCCTGCCCGACCGGTTCGTCGAGCACGGTGAGCGGGGCGAGCTGCTCGCCGACCTCGGCCTCGACGCCGCCGGCATCGCGACCACGTGCCGCCGCCTGGCGGGCCGCGAGGCGGTGGTGCCCATCCGTCGCCGCTGAGTGGGCGGCCCATCACGGGATGGTCGTCACAATTCACCCTCTCCCTCTGGCAGAGGGCGATGGGTACTACCCCGAGCATGATGTTGTCTACGGTGATCGATGCTCACGCATGGACGTCGTGGCGTAACCTGGGCTCGCGGCCGGGAGCCGCATGCATTCTCTCCCTCTCCCTCTGGGAGAGGGCCGGGGTGAGGGTGCTGGAGCAGCCACCAGCAACGCCCCTGCACCCTCACCCGGCCTGCGGCCGGCCTCTCCCCGAGGGAGAGGCGAAGAAGTCAATCACGACGATTTTCGCCTTTGGCCACCGGTCGCCTGGAGGCCACAATCGTGATTCGGGTCCATCAACCTGCGGAATAGCCCTCGTGACTTCAGCATCCCGACTCGCCGCCGGACGGCCCGCGCCCACGGGCCTGCGGGCCGTGATCGTGGGGCCGGGCGAGGTGGGTCGCGTCGAGGCCGAGGCCGAGCGGGTCGCCGGCCTGCTCGCGGCCCGCGGCCACGCGGTCACCCGCCGGATCGCGCCGCGCGACGACTGGGGCGAGGGGCGGTTCGCAGCCGACGGCCTCGCGCCGGCCGACCTCGTCGTCGTGCTCGGCGGCGACGGCTCGATCCTGCGGACCGCCCGCTGGATGGGCTACGACCAGGCGCCCGTCCTCGGCGTGAACCTCGGGGCGCTCGGCTTCCTGGCCGACGTGTCCCGCGAGGAGGTCGGCGCCGCGCTCGACGAGATCGCGGCCGGTCGGTTCCGGCTCGTCAGCCACGTGCTCTTCGAGTGCGAGGTCGTCCGCGGGGGCTCGGTGGTCCACCGGCAGCTCGGCCTCAACGAGACCTCGATCCTGGCAGGGCCACCGTTCTCGATGATCGAGATCCAGCTCCTCGTGGACGGCGAGCCGGCCACGACCTACCGGGCCGACGGCCTGATCGTGGCCACGCCGGTGGGCTCCACCGCCCACAGCCTCTCCGCGGGCGGGCCGATCGTGCGCAAGGACCTCGACGCCTTCCTGTTCACGCCGCTCAATCCGCACACGCTCACGAACCGGCCTGTCGTCGATTCGGCCGCGCGCATCTACGAACTCGTCGTGCCGCGTCCCAACGCCGGCTCGGCCTGCGTCGTGGATGGCCAGCCGGTGTCGTCCCTCGAGGCGGGCGACGTCGTCCGCGTCCGCCGCGCCGAGCCCCGGTTCACATTGGTCGAAACCGCGCGGCACGGCTACTACCGCACGCTCCGCGACAAGCTCGGCTGGGGAGGCGGCCTGCGGGCCGCCGAGCCGGCCCCGCCCCGGGGGAACCCATGAAGCGCCGCGTCGTCCTCGCCCTCTGCCTGTCCTGCGCCGCGGCCGCCGCCGGGGCCGCGGACGAGCCGGTCCTGCTCCGCTATCGATTCCGGTCGGGCGAATCGCTCCCCATGAAGGTGGCCCACCGCGCCCTCACCGAGACCACGATGAACGGCGCCACGCAGTCGGTCGAGACGATGACCGACTCGACGAAGACGTGGAAGGTGGTGAGCGTCGATGCGGAGGGCCGGGCCACGATCGAGCAGTCGGTGGCCGACGTCGTCATGACGTCGCGGACGAGCGACCAGGGCGAGGTCCGCTGGGACGCCGGCAGCGACGCGGAGCCGCCCCTGGGCTACGAGGGCGTCCGCGCGAGCCTCGGCA
This sequence comes from Planctomycetaceae bacterium, assembly GCA_046095965.1. GTDB lineage: Bacteria > Planctomycetota > Planctomycetia > Pirellulales > UBA1268 > QWPN01. Next base: position 16,508 of record JBJTJO010000122.1, on the reverse strand, counting down.
AGGCGATCGTGCGGCTCGTGGTCGCCCCGGACGGCCGCGTGGTCGAGCGGCGCGAGCTGCTCCCCTGTCCGCCGCCGACCACGGGCGACCTCGTCGTGGTGCCGCTCCCCGACGGGCCGGTCCGCGTCGGCCACGAGTGGACGGTGCCGCAGGAGGTGGTCGTGGAGGCGCCGTGCGGCCTGCGGAAGGCGGTCCGCACGCGGATCCGCTACCGGCTCGAGGGTGTCGCCGACGGGATCGCCACGATCGCGGTCGATACGACGGTGCTCACCCCGGTGGATGAGCCGCAGCTCGAGGCGCGGCTCCTCGAGCGGATCTGGAACGGGCGGCTCCGCTTCGACGTGGACGCCGGCCGGCTCGTCGGCCGCGCGACGGCGATCGACCGTCGGGTCGTCGGCTTCGGCGGCCCGCAGTCGAGCGTCCGCTACAAGGCGAGCCTCGAGGAGCGGGCGATCCGCTGAGGCGCCGCGCCCCCGCTGCCACGGCGGCTCGTCCCGGAGTAGAATGCGTTCCTCCGGTGGAGGGGTGGGCCTCGGGCCCGCCGCGCCGGTCAACCCCGGGAGTTTTCGATCCATGCACCGTCGTCGCCGAGACGCCCTGCGCTGCGTCGCCATCGTCGCCTGCACCGTCGCCGTGACCGTCGGCCTGGCCGGCCTCGCCGCCGCCGCGACGCGACTCTGGGAGTGCAATTACTGCCACCAGCAGTACCAGGGTGACAGCCCACCGCGGTTCGCGAAGTGTCCCGCGAAGGACATGAAGCAGAACCACTGGTGGATCGAGAAGCGCTGAACCCGCACGGCCGGGGCCCGCCATGGCCCCGATCCGCCCGGTCACCAGAGCACCCGGCCGCTAGCCGGCGCGGAGGATGTCCTCGACGCGCCGGATCGCCTCGTCGGCGTCCCAGCGGGCGTCCGCGATCACGATCGCGTCGCGCGTCGCGAGCCACCCGGCCACGGCCTTCTGCGCCGCGATCACGGTCGAGTGGCTGCGGCGGCCGAAGTGCCGGCCGATCTCGGCGAGCGCCGCGTGGGTGTGCTTGCGGGCCAGGAACATCGCGAGCATCCGCGCGTGGCTCGCGTGGCGCGCGCGGCGCGCCGACTGCAGGCTGCCCGCCTCGATTCCGAAGGCCTTGCAGACGGCCCGATCGACGTCGGCCAGCCGCACGCTGCGGGAACTCGACCGCACGAGGTCGGCGAGCGCCTCCTCGGCCATGCCCGTCGTCACCGGCAGGCCGAGCATGAGGCTCGTGGCCTCGAGCCGGTTGACGGCGCCGTGCAACTCGCGGGCGTGGCGGGTCATGTGCGTGGCCACGTAGTGCACCACCTCGTCGGGCACGGCGAGCCCGCGAGCGGCGCAGACGGCGGCCACGATGCCGCGGCGCACGTCGTAGTCCGGCGGCTGGATCCATGCGGTCATCCCGCCCCGCAGACGCGTGAGCAGGTCGGCACCCAGGCCCGGCAGCGCGTCGAGTTCCCGGTCGCAGGCGAACACCATCTGCCGGCCGGCCCGGTGGAGGGCATCGACCGTGTGCTGGAACTCGAGCAGCGTGGCCCGCTTGCCGACGAGAAACTGGATGTCGTCCACGACCAGCAGCCCGGCGCCCCGGCACGTGCGGCGAAAACCGGGCAGGCCGCCGCCGTGGAGCGACTGCAGGAACCCGGTCGTGAACTGCTCGGCCGAGAGCGAGACGACGTGGATGCGGGGATCGGCCTCGCGGGCCCGCGCGCACGCCACGTCGAGCAGGTGCGTCTTGCCCACGCCGCTCGGGCCATGGATGACCAGCGGCGAGACGCCACCGGGATCCGTCGCGGCCCGCTCCACCGCGGCGAGCGCCATGCGGTTGCTCGGCCCCGCCACGAAGGTGCCGGCCGTGACCGCCGGGCGGTGCCGCAACGCATCCGGCGGCTCGGCGGACGGAGTCGGAACGCCGGGCGCCGGGCGCCGCCGCGGTGCCGGCGGGGCCTTGGCGGGCGACGCATCCCCGGACGGCCGGGCCGGCGGCGCGACGACCGGGGGGGTGTCCGCACCGACCGGCTCCCAGGCCACCCGCACGTCCGAACCGCAGATGGTCGCGGCCGCGGCCGCGACCTCGGCGTGAAACGTCCGCCGGAGCCAGTCGTGCGTGAACCCGGTGCCGACGCGCACCACGACCCGCCGGGCCTTGCCCGCGGGGGCGGTTGATCCCCCCTCGACCGTGATTCGCATCGAGTCGCCGAACCAGACCGCGAACCGCTCCGAGCCGATGCGCTCGCGCACGGCCCCAACGATGGACATCCCGGCATCCTCGCCGCGGACCACGGTCGCAACGACGGCTGCCTTCGCCATGGATCCTTCCCGTTCCCGATCACCGCCACGTGAGGGCGATGCTGATGCGTCCTTGCCGCCGCACGCAGCACCTGCTGCCGTAGCGAACGCGGCGCGAGTATAGGAGTGCATGCACTGCTGTCAAACCTGCCGCATGCGTCGCGGGCTGCCGCCGCGCTGCACCGCCGCGCGGCCCCGAAACTCGGCGGCGCTGGCCGCGCGACGCGCGTGAGATCGTGGCGCGGTCACGGTGCACAACCTGTGCGTTGCCGCCAGAGCCGCGAAAAAACGCGGTCCGGGGACGGAGGCGACACGATCGCCGCCCGACGTATACTCGGCGTCCGCAGGAACGGCCCGTCGAGCACAGGCCTCATCGGCACGACGATCGGTGCGATATGTCTCCCGAACACGACGAACACGACGAACACGAAACGGCCGTGATTTCGCCCGTCCGCCGCGGAGGACGCGGCCCCGGGCCGTGGCCATCGTTCATCATCGGAGTGGCGTTCGCGCTCGGGTCGGCATGGACTCCGGCCGACGAACCAACGGTCGCGCCCCCGGAAACGCCCGCGGCCGCCTCCCCGCCCGGTGAGATCTCCGTCGAGGAGCCGATCCCGGTGCGGTTCGGAGGTCGTTTCCCGCCGCCCGCGAGCCGTGACGCGCCGTCCTGGCCGGCCCCGTCACCGATCAACGATCCGTTCACCGCGGCACCGCCGCCCGCAGCGGAGGGATCGGCGGTGCCCGGCAGTGGCTGGATCGGTCTGGGTGTGGCGGAATCGAACGTGCCCGGTCGCTGGCGCATCGCCGAGGTGGTGAGCGGAGGACCGGCGGCCCGCGCGAACATCGCCGTCGGCGACGAACTTCGGGCCGTCAACGGCGTCACGCTCACGAGCGCGGCGGAGGTGACGCAGGCGTTCACGTCGCTCGCGTCCGGGCAGGACGTGCGGGTGGCGGTGGCGCGTGCCGATCAGGTCAGCGACGTGGTGCTGAGGGCCGAGCCGCGGCCGGCCGTGCGCACCGAACAGCCCTCCGCAGCAGCCGCCGCGCTTCCTGCGGCGGCCCCCGACGCCTCCGCGGCCCCCACGACCGCCCCAGCGACCGCCGCGACGCCCCCGGCGACCGCCGGACCGGCTGCAAGCGTGCCGGCGTGGCAGGCAGCTCAAACTCCGTCCCCGCCGCCGGCGGCGGCCGCGCCGCGATTCGGTGCCGTCGCGCCCCCCGACCCGGTCGCGACGACCGCACCGGCTCCTGCGGCGATGCCGCGGGCTTCGATCGCCCCACCCCCGCTCTCCGCTCCGCGCTCGGCCACGCTCCCGGACCCGCTGCCCCGCGAGGCCGGCGGTGCACCGGCCGGCGGCAGGACGGCGCTCGGCGTCCGCAGCGTGCCGGTCGATCCGGCGACGCAATCGAGGTTCAAACTGGCCAGCCCCGCCGGCGCCTACGTCGTCGGCGTGGTCCATGACCTGCCCGCCGCACGGGCTGGCGTGCCTCCTGGCAGCGTGATCGTCGCGCTCGACGAGCGTCCGGTCCGTTCGCCCGTCGAACTGACGGAGCTCGTGACCCGGGGCCCCATCGACAAGCCGGTCACGGTGCAGTTCGTGCTGCCCGGCGGCGAGTCGAAGCGGGCGAACGTCGTGCTGCAAGCGCTCGACGCGCCGCTCGAGCGGGCGTTGACCGCAGGCCCGGAGCCTGCCGCCGCCCCGCCCGCCCTCCAGCCCGGCCCCGTGCCGCGGCTTTCCGAGCGGCCCGCGGGCGACGACGGCCCTGTCCGTGCCGAGATTCGTGCGCTCCGTTCGCGACTCGAGCGACTCGAGCGACTCCTCGATCCGCGGGACTCCGGCCGGTAGCCGTCAGGCGGCCGAGCGGCCGGCCGTCGCGTCCGCGGCGAGGCCGAGTCGTGCGAACTCCGCGGCGAGGGATACGCCCGGATCCCCGGGCAGTCGGGCAGCACGCCGGGCGACGCGCGACGGCTCCTTGCGTAAGACGCGTTCGCCAGGCCGACGCGTGCCCGCCGAGGCCCAGGCCTCGGCGTCGTCGGTGAGGTGCGTGAGCAGCCGCTCGAGGCCGGCGCGGTGCCGCTCGATGCCGTCGCGGTCGAGGGCCGGCGGGATCGCCACGGCGCGGCTGACGACCGCCCGCGCCCGCGAGAATGGCCGCGGGATCGCGAACCGGTCCCACGTGGCCGTCCGCCATGGGCGGGCGAAGCCCAGCCCCATCGCCACGACGGGGATGCCCAGCGTGCTCGCCAGGTAGATGCAGCCCGGCGCGAGCCGGCGGCGCGGCCCGCGGGGGCCGTCGGGCGTGATCGTGAGGTTGCCCTCGGTGGCGCGGTCGGCCAGTTCGCGGAGCGCGGTCGCGCTGCCGTTGGACGTGCTCCCGCGGACCACGCCGAAGCCCATCATCCGCGCGACGCGGTCGAGGATGTTCGCGTCGGCGTGCCGCGAGAGCAGCATCGAGATGTTGGAGTGGCCTCGGAGGTGGAGGGGCAGGAGGATGTTCTCGTGCCAGAAGACGTAGATCTTCGCGCCGCGGTAGCCGGGGTGCACCGGATCGACCGCGGGGTCGCCGAAGTCGGCCCGGTAGTCGAGCGTGGCCATCCAGCGGCGGATGCACGCGGTGGACGCGAGCGACACGGCACCGATGGCGAACGGCGACTCGATCTTCACGGAACGCAACTCCCTTTCCTGCCGCGGGCCGCGCTCAGGCGTCCCACCACGTGCCGGTGAACACCTCGTCGGCCGACCCCGTCATGAACACGCTGCCGGCCGGCGACCACTCGAGGTCGAGCCGTCCGCCGGGCAGGTCGGCGGCGATCGCCCGGCCGGTGCGGCCGCTGATCGCGCCGGCCACGCAGACGGCCGCCGCACCGGTGCCGCAGGCCATCGTGATGCCGCTGCCCCGCTCCCAGGTGCGCATCCGCACGTGCGCGGGGCCCAGCACCTCGACGACGTGCACGTTGATCCGCCGAGGGAAGAGCGCGTGGGTCTCGAGGCCGGGACCGACCGCTTCGAGCGGCACGGCCGCCACGTCGCGGCAGAAGAGCACGAGGTGCGGATTGCCCATCGACACGCAGGTCATCCGCGGGTCGAGCCCGCAGGCCCGCCACCACGGTTGCTCCGCGCCCAGCGCCGGGCAGGCGGCATCGACGACGCGGTCGCCGGGCACGGCCACCGGGATCTCCGCGGCCGCCAGGATCGGCGCGCCCATATCGACGCGGACCCGCGACGACCGCGGACCGGTGCGGGTCACCTCGAGCGCGAGCACGCCGCGGCCGGTCTCGATCGTCACCGGCCCCTCCGCGGCCCGGCCACGCGCCACGAGCAGGTGGGCCACGCACCGCACCGCGTTGCCGCACATCTCCGCCTCGCTGCCGTCGGCGTTGAACATGCGCATCCGCGCGACGGCGCGCTGCGATGGCTCGACGAGCACCAGGCCGTCGCCGCCGACGCCGCGGTGCCGGTCGGCGATCCGCGGCGCCAGCCCCGCGGGGTCGGCGGGCGCGGGCTCGGCGAAGCAGTCGATGTAGACGTAGTCGTTCGCCGCGCCGTGCATCTTCACGAAGTTCAGGGGTTGGCCGGACATGACCGGGATCGTAGCAGGCGCCCCGCGCCCCCTCGCAGGCCAATTCCCCCGGGCGCCGCCGTCAGCGCGGGGCCGCGCGGCCGCCGGCGATCCGTGGCCCGGCGCCCTCGCGCCGCTGCGTCTGGAACTGCTGGATCGCCGCGGCGAGCGTGGGGAACGCCTCGGTGGACGTGACCGGGTCGGCGAGCGTGCCATCGACGTGCATGAGCATGAACGGGCCGCTCGCCCCGCCCATGACCCGCTTCATGACCGGCAACTGCGTCTCGGCCTCGCCCATGATCGAACGGAAGGTGAGCCGCAGGTTGGAGTCGAAATCGACCTCGCCCGCGCCCACGAGGCTGATCGCGTCGCCGGAGAGCTCGATCGTGTCGAGATAGGCGCGAGGCCCCTCGATGTGGAAGTCTACGACGCTGCTGGTGAAGGCGTTGCGGTCGGGAGCACGCACGCGGAGGATCTTGAGCAGCGCCACGACCACGGGCAATTCATAGATGTCGGCGTCGGTGAGCCGCACCTGCCCGCGGCCCCCCAGCGAGTGCGTGCCGGCGCGGGAGCCGCTCACCTCCACCGCCCCCTGCACGCGGCCCGCGTAACGATGGGCGACGCCCGTCGCCTCGGTGGCCAGCCGGGCGAGGTCGGCGTCGGCCAGCGACGCGGCGACGGTGAACCGCCCGGCCTCGCCGGACTCCACGCTGCCGTCGGCGGCCAGCCTGCCTCCGGCGAGCCGCGCCGAGAACCGGCGCCCCGGCCCGGCGGGTCCGCCCGCCGGCTGTCCGAAGCGCACACCCGCGGCGTCGAGGGCGAGCGGCCCCTCCACCGCCGTCAGCTGCACGCCGCGGATCATCGCGCTGTCGATCGCCACGTCGCCCCGCGACGACCATGCCCGGCCGTCGCTCGCGCCCCGCAACCGCACGCCGCCATGCACGTGCTCCACGGGCACGCCCACGTCGAGCGACGCCTGCTCCATGTCGAGTTGCACGTCCCAGGCCGCCGCCGGCGGGCCGGGGAGCGATTCGGTCCGCCCGTCGGGGCGGACCACGGCGACCGGTTCGGTCGAATGGACGTCGATCGTGCCCTCGAGCGACAACAGTCCCCCCAGGCGGACGCCCGCCACGGCCCGCGCGAGCCCCTCGGGCAGCGCGTCGAGCACCTGGCGGTCGAGGCGGAAGCGATCGGCCGCCAGCCGCTCGAACGACACGTGCCAGCCGCCGTCGGGGGTGAACCGGCAGCTGCCGGCGGCCGCCACGGTCGTCCGGTCGTGCGCGCCGCGGACATCCTCGAACCGCAGCCGGCCGTCGCGCCACACGAGCCGCCCGCGGAGCCGCTCCAGCCGGTACGGGAACCAGGCGGGCTCGATCGAGACGGTGTCCCCCTGCGGCACCGCCTCGAGTTCGACGGCGGTGTCGCGGGCCTTGACCCGGTGCCGCACGGTGGCGGCGAACGCGGCACTGCCGCGGGGGTCGAGATCGTCCCAGATCCGGCGCATGCCCGGCGGCAGCGCGTCGCGAAGCTCGCGCTCCAGCACGACGCCGCTCCCCGCCAAGTGCAGCACGAGTTCGCCGTCGTCGTCGCCACGCGGCTCGAGCGTGCCCGTGCACCGGACGATGCCCGTGTCGTTCGACCCGGTCAGCTCGCCGATCGTCCACCGACCCCGGTCCATGCGGATCGTGCCGGCCACGTTCGACAGCGGGTAGGGGAAGCCGGCATAGGCCAGGCTGCACTGCTCCAGGCGGATGCCCAACGAGTTGGCGTGGCCGCCGGGGGACTGCGGCGACCGGTCGTGCCGGAAGACGAAGTCGAAGGTGCCGGCGGCGCGGAGCTTCCGCAGGATGTCGGCGCTCCGCGGCGGCAGTGCAGCGAGCAGCGCGTCGTCGATCCGCATGCCGTCGCCGCTGACCTCCACGAAGCCGCGGCCGCCGGCCGGCGCCGTGTCGATCGTCCCCTCGACGTGCACCGGATGGCCGCCCGCCTCGCCGGTGAGGTGGATCTGGAGCGTCGTGCCCTTGAAGGTGACCGTCCCCACGGTGCGGTCGAGCCGGTACGGGAAGCGATAGTGGGTGAGCGACACGTTGCGGCAGCGGACGGCCACGTCGGGCGACAGCGCTCCGGCGCGACGGGCGAGTCGCGCGCTGACGTCGATCTCGCCCGCGGGCATGAGCTTGCTCCACTGTGCGGCCAGAGCCCCGGGCAGGAAGCCCTCCCAGTGGCGTCCGACCGTGAGCCGCTCCGCCTCGAGGAGCAGATCGACGTCGGCGTCGGGCCGCCAGCCCGCGAGCCGGCCGGAGCCCCGGACGAGCGTGGTCCCGGAGCGGGCCTCGAGCCGTTCCCAGGTCGCGCCGGAGCGGTCGGCGTGGAAGGCCGCGGACACGTCGCTCAGCGCGAAGGGAAGCGAAGCATGCTCGAAGCGGCCCGCCTCGATCCGCCCATCGACGCCGAAGGCGACGGCCGCGGGCGCGTCGAGCGAGCCGGCGACGTGCCAGTCGAGGCCCACGCGGCCCCGCAGTCCCGCGATCCACTCCGCGGCGCCGCCGGCCGGCACGAGCGCGTGCACGCGGGGTGACACGTCGAGCGACTCCACCGTGCCGGCGAGATCGAAGGTGCCGTCGCGGAGCCCGAGCGTGCCGGTGAACGTGGCCCGCTCGAAGAGGTCGCTCGAGGCGACGCCGCGCAGGGTCACGCCGGCGGCGGCCGGTGCGACCTCGAGGCCGATCTGCCGCACGGTGAGCCATTGCCGGTGGGCGGGGTCCTCGACCACGAGCGTGGCGTCGTCCACCGAGACCGGCACGGCCTCGCGCACCGGCCGGCGGACGAGCAGGCGGGCCACGCTCCAGCCGCCGTCGGGCGCGCGCACCGCGTGCACCGTCGGCCGGCGGAGCCTGACGGCCGTGATGCGCGGGGCGCCCGCGGCGAGTTCGGCGAGCGTCGTGCGGCAGTCCAGCAGGATCTCGTCGATGCGGACGACCTGCCGGTGACGCGTGGGGAGGGCCGGATCGGCGAGCGTCACGCCCCGGACCATGATCCCCTGCCCCTCGACGAGCCCGGCCCCCTCGACCTGCACCACGAGCCCGGGAAACTCCTCGCGCAGCCGCGCCTCGACCCGCCGGCGGACCTCCTCGCCGACCCGCGTCGAGCCGATGGCGATGGCGGCGGCGACGCCGGCCACCGTGAGGGGCAGCGCCCAGCGGACGAGCGACCAGAGGATGTCGGCCAGCGGCTTCATGTCGGCCCACGCGGCGCGCACCCCGGGCCGCGGCCCGGGAAAGGGGTCGGGCACGTAGGCCCGCCCTCCCCGGGGGTCAAGCCGCCGCCGACCAGGCACCCCCGCCGAAAACCCGCCGTTTCGCCAGCCTGCGCGGCTTGCTAGAGGACCGGGCCGTTGGTCGGGGAACCGGGTCTCCGCCACGCCCCCCAGCAGCCCGATTCGAGACCTTCCGAGGACACCGGCATGAACGCCCACGGCTCCGCGACGATCGACGACACGCCCGCCGTCCCCAACGCCCACCGGCTCCTGTGGGCCGGCTTCATGGCGATCCTGGCCGCCGGCGTGGGCTTCGCGATCCGCGGCGGCATCCTCGACAACTGGCGCGAGCAGTTCGGCTTCACGGCCCTCCAGGTCGGCCAGATCACCGGCGCCGGGCTCACGGGCTTCTGCTTCGGGATCATCATCGGCGGCCTCATCGTGGACAAGCTCGGCTACGGCAAGCTCGTGGCCCTCGCCCTGGTCGGGCACATCCTCTCGGCGGTCGTCACGTTCAGCGCCTCGTCCGAGGCCAACGCCTACCAGATGCTCTTCTGGGGCTCGTTCATCTTCGCGTTCGCCAACGGCACCCTCGAGGCCGTCGCCAACCCGCTCGTCGCGACGGTGTTCCCCGGCAACCGCACCCACTACCTCAACATCCTCCACGCGAGCTGGCCCGCCGGGATGGTGCTCGGCACGGTCGCTGGGTGGCTGCTCGACGATCGCCTGCACGTCGACTGGAAGTGGCAGCTCGCGCTTTACCTCGTGCCGACCGTCCTCTACGCCCTCATGTTCCTGGGTCAGAAGTTCCCCAAGTCGGAGGCCGCGGCGAAGGGGGCGAGCTTCATCGACATGTTCCGCGACGTGGGCATCCTCGGCGCCGCGGTCGCCTGCTTTTTGCTGGCGCTGTTCTTCGGCGACATCCTCAAGAACTTCGTGCCGGAGAACGCCGCCCTGATCGGCTACGCGCTCGGCGGCGTGCTGCTCGCCGGCGTCGCCGTGATGACGAAATTCTCCATCGGCTCCCTGCTGCTCTTCGTGCTGTTCGTCACGCACGCCCTCGTGGGGGCCGTGGAACTCGGCACCGACAGCTGGATCCAGAACATCACCGGCAACCTGTTCTCCTCCGAGCAGGGCAAGGCGCTCTTCATCTGGACGTCGGTGATCATGTTCGGCCTGCGGTTCTGCGCCCACTTCATCGAGACCCGGCTTGGGCTCTCGCCGATCGGCATCCTGCTCGTCTCTTCGCTGCTCGCCTTCGTGGGCCTGCGGTTCGCCAGCGGGATGAGCACGTTCCCCGCGGCCCTCGCCGCGCTCGGGATCTACGCCGTCGGCAAGACGTTCTTCTGGCCGACGATGCTCGCCGTCGTCGGCGATCGCTTTCCCCAGACCGGCGCCGTGGCGATGTCGATCATGGGCGGCATCGGCATGCTCTCCGCCGGGCTCATCGGCGGCCCCGGCCTCGGATACTGCAAGGACCGCTTCGCCGGCGAGGCGCTCAAGCTGACCAACGCCGCCGCCTACGAGCAGTATCGCTCGGAAAAGTCGAGTTCCTTCCTCAACATCCCGGCCACCGAGACGTTTGGCCTCGACGGCCAGAAGGTGGCCGAGGCAGTGAGCGTGCTCAAGGCGGTGGAAGCAGCGAAGCTTTCGGTGTCGAACGCCAAGACCGATGTTGAACGGACGGCCGCCGAGGCCGTCGTCACCGCGGCCGAGACCAAGGCCGCCGCCAAGCCCGAAGCCCTGACCGTCCGCGACGCCGATCAGCAGGGAGATCGCGACACGCTCAAGGCCGACTCATTCATCCCGGCCACCATGGCCGCCAGTTACCTGGCGCTGCTCGGCTACTTCGCGAGCGTCGGCGGCTTTCGGCGCGTGGACATGAAGTCCTGAGGCCGTCGGGGATCGGCTCCGGTCCCCAACTCGAGGATGCCGGCTCCCGCGGTGCGGGCGCGGATGCCCCCCGGCAGGTCGCAGGCCGTCGGCCGCGGCGAGTGCGCCGCCTCCGCCGCGATCGCGGCCAACCGGGCGTAGTGCCGGGCCGTCATGTCGCGGCGCGGCCAGTTCTCGCGCCGCCAGAGGCAGGCGAAGATCTCGGCCACGAGGTGCGGGTCGAGCGCGGCGAGCGACGCCGTCCGCATCACGACCGTGCCGTCGGCCCGGCGGACCGAGTGCGTTTCACGCAGGTGCTCCGCGGCGCTCGCGATCGCGCCGGCCAGGACTTCCGCCTGCCGGCCGAGCCGCGCGAGCGACTCGACGGCCGCTGGGAACGGTCCCGCCGCGCAGCGCGGCAGCACCTCGTGCCGGAGAAAGTTGCGGGCCGGCCGCACGTCGGCGTTCGACTCGTCCTCGCGCCAAGCCTCGCCACCGGCCGCGAGGAATGCCCGCACGTCGGCTCGGCGCATCCGCAGGAGCGGTCGCACGAGCGCCACGCCGTCGCACAGCGGCCGCGCCTCCTTCATGCCGCCGAGGCCGGCGAGGCCCGTGCCCCTTAGCATCCGCTGGAGGATCGTCTCGGCCTGGTCGTCGGCGGTGTGGGCCACGGCCGCGTGCCGTGCCCCGACGTCCCGCGCCACGGCGGCGAAGAAGTCGTACCGCAGCCGCCGTGCCCGGGCCTCGACACCCTCGCCGCGTGGTCCGGCGCCCGCCGCGCGGACGGCGAGCCTGCCCCACACGAGTCGCACGCCGAGCCGGTCCGTGAGTTCGACGACGAACGCCCGGTCCTGCTCCGCGGCAGCGCGGAGATCGTGCTCCGCATGCACGACCACGAGGCGGCCCGCCGCCCCCGGGGGCGCGATCCGCACGAGTCCCAGCAGGAGGGCCACGCTGTCGGCGCCGCCTGAACAGCAGACGAGCACCGGCATCGACCAGAACCCGGGCGGGATCTCCGTCGCGAGCGCGGCGAGGAAATCGTTCGATGCCGCGGAGGTCACCGCTGCGTCGGCGTCGTGCGTGCCAAGGGGAGATGTCACCGGCGGTCCCAGTCCCCGGATGCGGCCCTGAGCGGCCCTCGAGTTCCCTAGTCTGCCGCGCCCGCCGACCCGGGAAAAGCACCCCCGCCCGGCCGCGCCGCGGCCGGCAAGCGGCATTGAGCGGCCGCGCGCCCCCCGCTACGCTCCTCCGCCCGCGTCACCCGCCGCCGAGGATTCGCCCATGATCGCCCGGTCGTCCCGATCCCGAGGGCTGTCGCTCGCGTTGCTGGCGGCTCTGCTCGCGGCACCGCTCCTCGGCGGCTGCTCCACGCTCCTGACGGCGGCCTATCTCCTGCAGCCGGCCGACGTGCCGGCCGAGTTCGCGGGCCTGAAGGGCAAGCACGTCGCCGTGGTCTGCCGGCCGATCGTGGAACTCGAGTTCAGCGACGCGGGCTCGGCCCGCGAACTGGCGGTCCTCGTCGCGGGCCAGGTCGAGCGCAACGTCCGCCGCGTCCGCGTCATCGGCCAGCAGGAGGTGGCCCGCTGGCTCGACGAGAACGCCTGGATCGACTACGCCACCCTCGGCAAGTCACTCGATGCCGACTACGTGGTGGGCATCGACCTCGAGCGGTTTCGGCTCCACGAGGGCTCCACGCTCTACCGGGGCCGGGCAAGCGCGACGGTCCGCGTCTACGACATCGCCAAGGGTACGGTGGCGTTCGAGCGCCGCTTCGACGACTTCGCGTTCCCGGCCGACAGTGCGATCCCGTCGGCCGACCGCTCGGAGTCGCAGTTCCGGGCCATGTTTCTCCAGATGCTCTCGCAGAAGATCTCGCGGTGCTTCCACGCCTACGAGAGCCGCGACGTGTTCGCGGAGGAATCGCTCACGTTCTGACGCCTCGCCGGCGAACCGTCACAGGTTCTTGAGTGGCCGCTTCGGCTTCCGCTGCAGCTCCATCCGCTTCGCGTCGTCGGACTGGCGGGGATTGCCGCCCGCGCCGTCGCCCGCCTTGCGGGCCATGACACCCGTGAAGCTCTCCTCCCACTCGTACCCGAGCGGCGTCCGCAGTTCCTCGGCCGCGATCAGCGCCCACGGCGTGCCGGGATGGTCCTTCACGACCCGCTCCAGGAAGCCCCGGGCCTGTCCCGCCAGCTTCTCCGTCTGCGAGCCGACGTTCGACACGGTGTCGCTCTGCACCAGGTTCCAGGTGTCGTGCCCCGGATCCTTGAACTTCATCCCGCCCTTGGCCTGTGCGAGCATGATGTTGTAGGCGTCGGTGCGGATTTTCGCGGCCAGCACCCGGCCCATGGCCAGATCGTAGCCCGCCTGCCACCGCTTTTCGGTCGAGCCGATCTTGTCGCGGTCGCCCTGGCCCGCGACGAGGGTCGCGTGGAGGGCGTCGATCTTCGGTGCCAGCACCGCCGCCACCTTCTGGGCCTCGCTCAGCAGGTTCGCCAGCTTGCCGTCGTCCTCGCGGGGGAACGTCATCCGCGGTTCCGTCATCGCCCCGACCGCGGCCGCCCGGGCGGCATCGACGAGCGCCTTCTTGGCCCGGTTGGCCGCGATGAGCTGATCGACCTTGGCGGCCGGCAGGTAGTCCGGTCGGTAGGCCCGCATCGCGTCGGCCTCGAAGAAGTGGCGCAGCCGCGACGCCATCGGCGCCGTCTCCGTCACGCGGCCGCCCGTCTTGCGGTTGGCGTGGACGCAGAAGTAGATGCCGCCGGTCTCGGCGCACACCTTCGACAGGCTGTAGGGACCGAACCCGGAGTCGATCGGCTCGTCGGCCGCCTTGTTCACGCCGATCCGCACCGCCTCCGGATACAGCGTCTCGGGGCCCTGGTCCACGACCGGAAACTGGTCGTCCTGGTCGAACTTCTTGTCGTACTCCACGAACCGCACCTGGACCTGCCTGAGGCCGAAGGGGGCGGGCACGCCGACGACGTAGACCCGCATCGCCTGCTGGCGGCAGAACGCGGCGACCTGGTCGGCCAACTGCTCGTCGTTCCCCACCTCGTCGGTGAAGGCCACGATCATCACGTTCCGCTGCAGCGGGCTGACGCGGGCGATCTTCCCCGCCTTGGCGGCCTCGGCGAGCGCGGTGAAGCTCATCTCCACGCCCGACTCATCGACCGGGATCGACTCGATGGCCTTCACGACCTCCGCGCACTCACGGGTGGGCTTGAGCACCACGGGCGTGACCTGCTTGCCGTAGGCAAGGACGATGTTCGTGAGATCGGGGCGGTTGGCCCGGGAGCCGTTCGTGCCGAGCTCGTCGAACACCCTGTCGAGGCGGGCGGCGATCTCCTTCCGCTGTGCGGACAGGCTGACCGACTGGTCGAACACCCAGCACACGAGTGTCGGCCGCTGCTCGAGCGAGGCCTTGATCTCCGCCGTGAGCCGATCGACGGCACCGCCCGCACCGGTCGTGCCCACGGCGGAGTCGCCCGCGATCGTGAGGCTGGAGGCGATCAGGCCCTCCGGAGGGACGTCGTCCACGGGCAGGTCCACCGTGATGTCGCTGGCGATCGTGTCCATGACGTTCACCGTCACGTCCGGCTGCTCGCTCACCACGGCTGCGAGCGAGACCGCGACCACGGCGTTCTCCGCCTGCTGCGAGCCGGCTGCGTCCGACTGCGGGGCGATCTCGACGTCGTCCGGAGTCTCGAAGATCTCCTCGACCGGCTCCGTGGTATCCGGCTGCGTCTGGAGGATCGTGATCACATCGGCCGGAGGCCGATCCGGCGGGATCATCATGAGAGCCATGGCGAGCAGCACGCCCACGTGCACGATCATGCTCACGGCCCAGGCCGGCGTGTCGCCGTCGAGCGGCGTCTCGTCCTCGCCGGTGGTGCGCTGCCACCACAGCCGGGCCCGTTCGAGGGTACTCATGGCATGGCCTCGCACACGTCCGCGCCGCACGCCCCCGGGCACCGGCGCGCTCCCGTGGAACCGAACCGCCAACTTCATTATTCTATCGGACGAAAGTGGCGCCGGGTGACTTTTTCGGCCCGCCATCCTTCCCTCGCCGGGATCGACCATGCCCGTCCCATCCGCGATTGGCCCGCGTTTCCTGCTGCCTGCCGCACTGTGTCGGCTTGGAAAGCCAGGCCTGCTGGCGGTCGGGTGGCTCCTCGCGGTCGCCGTCGGCCCGGTGCCCGGGCAGGCCCCGGCCCCGGCCCCGGCCCCGGCGGCGGCGGCGGCGGTGGCGGCCCCCGCGGCCGCCGGCCAGCGCATCAAACTCTCGACCTCCGACCAGGTGACGCTTGCCGCCTGGTACTACCCAGCCGTGGTGCAGGCGGACGCGGCCACCGACAAGCCTGCGGCCCGACGAACACCGGTCGTCATTCTCCTCCACGATCTCGGCGGCTCGCACAAGACGCTCGAGCCGCTGGCGGGCGCGCTGCAGGCGCGGGGCATCGCCGTGGTGGCCCCGGACCTCCGGGGACACGGCGCCACCACGCCGGCCGCGGGTCGCGGGCCCGCCAACGCCGCAGCGATCAAGAAGCCCGACTTCGAGGCCATGGTCATGACGGCCGGCGGCCAGGTCCGCGACCAGGCGGCGGTGATCGGCGACGTGGAGGCGGTGCGGAATTGGATCGCGGGCGGGCCCGAGGCCGAGAAGTTCGACATGACCAAGCTGGTGATCGTCGGCTCGGGCGCCGGCGCGGCCGTCGCCGCACACTGGACGCTGCTCGACGCGCGGTGGCCGGATCTCGCAACCGGCCCGCAGGGCCGGCAGGTGCGCGGTCTCGTGCTCGTGAGCCCGGCATGGGCGACCCGGGGCTTCGCGATCGCTCCCGCCCTCGGGGACGAGCCTGTGCAGCGCAGCCTGCCGGTGCTCGTGATCGCCGGCAGCCAGGACACCGATGCCGTGAAGATCTACGACCAGCTCAAGCGGCAGCGTCCGGACGGCTGGAACGAGAAACGGTCCGGCCAGGACCAGCCGACCCAGGCCGCCAAACTCGGCGCCGATGGCCTGCCGTCGCTCTACCTGCGGCAGTTCGACAGCCGCCTGACGGGCGACGGCCTCGCCGCGTACGTGCCGAAGGACCCGCGCGGCAGCTATCCGGCAACCGTCATCGACGGCTTCCTCAACGCCGTCACGACCGCGGAGCCGTGACGGGTCGCGGCAGCCGCAGTTCCATGCCGGCCACCACGAGGTCGGGGCTGCGAAGCCGGTCCCGGTTGGCGGCGAAGATCGGCTCCGCCATCGCGGGATCGCCGTACAGCCGGCGCGCCAGGGCGACGAGCGTCTCACCGGGCCCGACCCGCACAGCCGTGACAGCCGCGGCCGGCGCCGCGCGCACCGGTGGCGACGACGCGGGAACAGCGGCCACCGGGGCGGGCACGTCCGCGGCGGGAGCGAGCCACGGAACCGCGTGGGGCGGGAGAGCGGCGGCGGGCCGGGCCGCCGCCCCCCCCTAGGCCACCCGCGCCGGGGGGGGCCGCGCCCGGCGCCGCCTCGCCCCCCCCC
>JBJTJO010000121.1:0-4672 GCA_046095965.1 Planctomycetaceae bacterium | reverse complement strand
GGGGGGCGGTCACCGGGCGGGGCGGGTCGCGTCCATCACCGCCCGGGTCACCCGCGGCGGCATGTGCATCCGCGACCAGCCGCCATCGAGCACGAGGGTCGTGCCTGTGAGGTAGCTCGCCTCGTCGGAGGCCACCCAGGCCACCGCCCGGGCCACCTCCTCCGGCCGGCCCCAGCGCCCGAGCATCGCCATCGACTCGGAGAATTCTCGGACCGGGTCCTCGACCTGTGCCGCGGGCCCGCCGTCGGCCAGGCACTGCTGGCTCATCGCCGTGTCGATCGCGCCGGGTGCGACCGTGACCACGCGGATGCCCGCCGGTCCGTAGAGCGCCGCCAGGTCGTAGGTGAGCGACTCCATCGCCCCCTTGCAGGAGACGTAGTCGGGCGACAGCCCGTGGGCCTGCCGCGCCATCATGCTGCCGACGTTCACGATCGCGCCGCCGCCCACGCGCACCATCTCCTCGGCGGCCCAGCGGGCCATGAAGGCCGGCACCGTCAGGCAGACGCGGATCGTGCGATCCCACTCGGCCGGCGTGATCTCCCGCATCGTGCGCATCCCGCGGGCCGCCGCGTTGTTGACGAGCACGTCGAGCCGGCCGAAGGCCGCGGCCACCTGCCGCACCGCCGACTCCGCGAAGCCGAGGTCGGCGAGGTCGCCCGGCAGCGCGAGCGCGCGGCCGCCCGCCGCCTCCAGCCGCCCTTTGACCGCGTCGAGCCGCGCGGCGTCGCGGCCCACGATCCCCACGGCATGCCCGCGGGCCACGAACTCCTCGGCCACCGCCACGCCGATGCCCGCGGAGGCTCCGGTGACGAGGGCGACGCGAGCGGCCGGCTGCTGGGTCGGGGACATGGCAGACTCCGGGGAGGTGAGAGGTGAAGCGATGCCACACCCGTGTCAGGGCAGTACGAGGCACGAGGGTGACGACACCGGCACCGGCTCGCCAAGCGGCGCGAGCCGGCCGCTGTCAGGATCGATGCGGAACACGGCGATCGAGTCGCCGGGCATGTTCGCGCAGAGCAGAAGGCCGCCGTCGGGCGTGATCGCGAGGTGCTGCGGCCCCGCCCCCCGGCTCGGCACGATCTCGACCGGTTCGAGCAGGCCGTCGGCGGCCACGCGGAACACGGCGATGCTGTCGTGGCCGCGGTTGGTGCCGTAGAGGAACCGGCCGTCGGGCGTGAGCTTCACGTCGGCCGTCGTGTTCTCGCCCCGAAAACCCTCCGGCAGCGTCGGCACGACCTGCCGCGCCACGAGCCGGCCGGTGGCGGGGTCGAAGTCGTGGCAGGCGATCGTGTTGTCGAGCTCGTTGATCGCGTAGAGCCGCCGGCCGTCGGGATGGAACGCGAGGTGCCGGGGGCCCGCGCCCGGCCGCGAGTGCACGAACGGCGGATCGAGGGGCACGAGGCCGCCCGTCGCCGCGTCGAGCCGGTAGCCGTAGATGGCGTCGCAGCCCAGGTCGGCGGCAAAGACGAACTGCGGCGCGCCCGGGACCCGCGGCGCGGCCACGATCGCGTGGGGATGCGGCCCCTCCTGCCGCGCTTGATTGGGCCCCGAGCCCGTGTGGCGGACGGGCACGGGATCGCCGGCGAGGCTGCCGTCGGCGGCGAGGGGCAGCGTGGCGACGGTGCCGCCGGTGTAGTGGGCGATCAGGAGCGTGCGGCCGCTGGGGTCGGTGGCGAGGAAGCAGGTCGCGGCGCCCCGGGCGGGCCGCCGGCCGAGCGGTTCGAGCCTGCCGTCGCGGTCGGCCAGCCGCCAGGCGAGCACCTCCTCGGTGTCGGCGGCGCCGAACCTGCCGGCGGTCAGCGCATAGACGGTGCGGCGATCGGGCGCGAGCGCGAGGAAGAAGGCGTTGGGGCAGCCGCCCGTGACCGCGGCCGGGGCGAGCGCGCCCGACACCGGATCGAGATGAAACGCCCGGATCCCCGCCGCGGGATCCGCGGCGAACATCGTCGCGAGCACGAGCAGCGGCGGGGCGGCGGGCATTGGCACGCGGCGGTTCGAGGTCGGTGTGGTCATCCGCCGCGGGTCGCGCGGCTCGAGCGTCGCACGCCGCGGCTCCGCGGTAGACTCCGCAGCCGCGGAAGTTCCACGCATCGAAATCGGACGTTTCGGATTGTCGCACACGCGCGCCGCCCCGCACAACCTCCCCGGCCCGGCCCCATGACCGCCTCCCGCCCGCGCGTCGGCATCGTCGCCCTGCTCCAGGAGTCGAACACGTTCCTCTCGGGGCGGACGACGCTCGACCACTTTCGCGCCGACCTGTTGGCCACGGGCCCGGCCATGCGGACGGCCCTCGCGGGCGCGCACCACGAGGTGGGCGGCTTCTTCGCGGGGCTCGACGCGGCGGGGCTCGAGGCCGTGCCGATCTTCGCCGCGCGAACGCTTCCCTATGGCCCGCTGACCCCCGGCTGCCTCGACACGCTCATGGACATGCTTCTCGAGGCCCTCGACGCGGCCGGGCCGCTCGACGGCCTGCTCGTGGCGCCGCACGGCGCGACGGTGGGCGAGTCGGTCGCCGACGTGGACGGCCACTGGCTCGCGCTGCTCCGCGAGCGCGCGGGCGCGATCCCGATCATCGGCACGATCGACCCCCACGCGAACCTCTCGCCCGCGATGGTCGCGGCCACCGACGCGCTCACCGCCTACCGCACGAACCCCCACGTGGACCAGCGCGACCGGGGCCTGGAGGCCGCGCGGCTCATGGCACGCACGCTCGCCGGCGAGATCCGGCCGGTGCAGGCCGCGGCGTTTCCAACGCTCGTGATCCCCATCGAGTGTCAGGACCCGGCGGCGTTTCCCTGCCTGCCGCATTATGAGTCGGCGGCACGGCTCCGCGCCGGCTTCGAGGCTGGGCCCGCGCCGGGCCCCGTCGCCCGCGGCACCGTGCTCTCCGCGAGCATCGTGCTCGGGTTTCCGTATGCCGACGTGCCCGAGATGGGCTCGGCCACGATCGTGGTGACGCACGACGACCCGGCGGCGGCCCGGGCACAAGCCGACGCGCTCGGCGCGGGGTTGTGGGAGGCCCGCGACACCTTCCGCCCCGCGCTCACGGGCATCGCCGCGGCGCTCGACCGCGCGGCCGCGCTCGACGGCCCGGTCTGTCTGCTCGACATGGGCGACAACGTCGGCGGCGGTTCGCCGGCCGACGGCATGGCGCTTTCCCGGGCGCTCCTCGCGCGGGGCGTGTCGCCCGCCTTCGCCTGCGTCTGCGATCCGGCCGCCGCGGGCGTGGGGGCGCGACTGCGGTTGGCGGTCGGGGGCCGGGCGGCCGAATGGTCGGGCGATCCGGACTCGGGGCCGATCGAGGCCGAGTGGCAGGTGGCGGCGGTGAGCGACGGCCGGTTCACGGAGTCGCAGCCGCGGCACGGCGGCGCGACGTCGTTCGACCAGGGGCCGACCGCGGTGCTCGTGCACGACCGCGGCCTCACGCTCATGGCGACGACGCGGCGGATGGCCCCGTTCAGCCTCGCGCAGGTCCGCCACCCGGGCCTCGACCCCGCGGCGTTCCGCGTGCTCGTGGCGAAGGGCGTCCACGCGCCGGTGGCGGCCTACCGCGAGGTGTGCCGCCACTTCATCCGCGTGAACACGCCCGGCGTGACGACGGCCGACCCGTCGCGGCTGGCCTACCGCCACCGCCGCCGCCCGCTGCACCCGTTCGAGCGGTGAGGCCGGTTGCAGTTCTATCGGGCGGCACGATACTTTCCGCATCATGGAATCGACCTCCCTCACGAAAGCTCTCGGCTTGCTCGAGGCCACCGCCGGCCATCCCGGCGGCCGTTCGCTCGCCGACCTCGCCGCCGAGGTGGGGATGCCGAAGCCCACGGCCCACCGGATCCTCAAGACGCTCACGGCGCTCGGCTACCTGGAGCGGCCGGCGTCGGGCGTCTACCGGCAGAGCCTGCAGGTGAAGCGGCTCGTGTCGGACGCGGGCGTCCGCCGGCTGATCGACGCGGCGGGCGGCCCGCTCCGCGACCTCCACGCGAAGACGCAGGAGACGGTGAACCTCGGCATGCTCCGCCACGACCGCGTGATCTACCTGGAGGTGATCGAGAGCACGCAGCCGCTCCGCCGCGTCGCGAGCCGCACGAGCGACCCCTTCCACACGACCGCGCTCGGCAGGGCCATCGCCAGCCGCCTGCCGGATGACCGCCGCGACCGCCTCCTCGCCCAGGCGAAGCTCGGCCGCCGCACCGCCGCCACCATCACCGACCGCCGGCGGCTCGCCGCCGCGATCGACACGGCCGCCCGCCACGGCTACGCGATCGAGGAGAACGAGACCGACGTGGGCGTGGCCTGCATCGGCGTGCCGGTCATGGCGGGCGACGAGGTGGTCGGCGCGATCAGCGTGAGCCTGCCGACGGCCCGCCTCGACGCCGCCGGCCGCCGCCGGCTCGTGGCCCTTGTGCAGAAGACCGCCCGCACGATCTCCGCCCGCCTCAAGCCTGCCTCCGCCTCACGAAAGGAATCGCGATGAAACTCGTCCGCTTCGGCCAGCGCGGCCAGGAAAAGCCCGGCATCGTCACCACCGAAGGCCGCGTGAAGGACGTCTCGGCCCACGTCCGCGACTACGACCACGCCTTTTTCTCCGGCGGAGGGCTCGCATCTCTCCGCGCCGTCGCGGCCAACGCGGCCGCGCTCCCCGACGCGCCGGCGGGTGAGCGCATCGGCGCCCCGG
>JBJTJO010000120.1:0-3279 GCA_046095965.1 Planctomycetaceae bacterium | reverse complement strand
TGAGCACTCCGCCTAGCTCGCCCAGGCCGGGGCATTCTGGATCGTTGGCGACGCGGCCGCAGCCTGTAGCCGCGGAGTGGTACTCTGCGGAAAGCGGGTGTCGCCACCAACATCGCGAATCCCTTCCACCGTGTGCAGACTGCCAGTCCGCACCTACACGCTGCGCGGAGACTGTGCGGGACGTGTGACCGCGCTGCGCGGAGACGGTGCGGAACGTGTGACCGGGCTCCGCGGAGACGATCGTTGCGGGTCGTGCTGCCCTGTCCGGACGTAGCCGCAGAGTGGCACTCTGCGGAATGCGGTTCGCCACCCGATGTGGCCACCGCGGAGTCGGTCGGCGTTCCACCGTGTGCAGACTGACAGTCCGCACCTACAAGGCTCCGCGGAGGGCGTTCGGCCGTGGTCAATGATTCAGTGAGTACAAAAGCACGTTGAGCGCGATCTTCTCGGCATCTTCGCGGCCGTATCCCGCGCACTCCATCGAATTCGCCCGCTCGAGCGCGCACGACAGGTCGTACGGGGAGAAGATCACCGCCCAGCGGTCGCCGAGCCGCACCCCCTCGAGCTTCGGCGGCACGCGGCGCTTCCGCACGCCCAGCGGGCCGTCGCCCCCGGCGGGCTCGCGCAACTCGACCTGGCGGATGTCGTAGCCGCCGTACTCGGCGGCCGTGAACAGCGGGTCGTCGGGCGGGATCGGCTCGAGCGCGCGGCCGGGGAGGATGAGCGCGATCTCGGCGCGGAACGCCGCCGCGAAGGCGCCGTTGGCGCAGACCGCGTCGGCCAGCAGCGTGCCGCCGCGGTCGAGGAACGTGGCGATCCGCTCGCGACGCGGGGCGTCGAACTCGAACCCCTGCCGGCCGTGCATGAAGACGAGGTGGTGATCGAACAGCCGCTTGTCGCTCGCGTCGATCCGGGCCGGCGTGTCGTCCACGCGGACGCCGAGCTCGCGGGCGGCGGCGCGGAGGATGTTGGCGAGGGCCGCCGGCGCGGCGTCGCACATGCCGGCGTGCTTGAGCTTGGCGATCGCGATCCGGCCGCGCTCGAGCGGCTCGGGCGGCTGGTCGTCCTCGGTGGTGGGGAGCGCGAAGAGCTCGTCCTTGCGCTTGACCTCGCGGTTCGTCGCGTAGGCGAGCACGTTCGTGCCGATCGCGAGCGCCGCGTCCACCTCGCGGCGGACGCCGGGGGCCAGGCCCTCCCGCGCCGGCCCGCCGAGCTCCCACAGGCACGACAGGCTCGGCATCGCCCCTTGCCCCAGGCCATCGGGCGGCGGGGCATAGATCAGGCAGGTGCGGCAGCCGTAGTCCACGCCAAGGAGCGGCCGGTGCAGCTCCGGCGGCACGATCTCCTCGGCGTGCCAGGCCGGATGCTCCGGGGGGAGCAGGTGGAGGCCGTACTCGGGCTCGGGGAACATCTCGCCGACGAACTGCCGGAACCGCCGGTCGAACGCCTTGCTGTCGGGACAGCAGGCCTCCGCGAACACGAAGCCCCCCTCGTCCACGAAGCGGCGCAGCCGGGCGCCCGCGTCGGGCCCGAGGTCGAACGAGTCCTTGCCCGAGATCCACAGCACCGGCGCCTGGAGCAGGTCGTCGCGGCCGGCGGCCGGCGTGTCGATCACGTGCCACGACAGGCCGGCGGGGTAATCCTTCTTCCAGCGCCGCTCGACGTATTCGACGAGGTGGGCCACGTCGTGGCCGTGGCGGTTCCAGTCGGCGGCCGGGCCGTGGCGGCTCTTGGCCACGATCACGGGCCGGCGGCCCTTGGCCAGGAAGAGCAGCGCGAAGGAGGTCGCCACGACCGGGTCCTCGACGCGCGTCGGCGTGAAGCGGCCGTTGAGCCGGTCCTGCGCGCTCACGAACATCCGCGCGCCCTCGAGGTACCAGTCGGCCTCGCCGATGTAGCGGCGGGCGCTGAAGCGGCCGACCCGTTCGAGGCCGTAGAGGTAGTAGTAGAGCCAGCCCGTGCCGTTGCCCGGGTTCTCGGTCACCGAGAACCGCTTGCCGAGCCAGGCGAGCCCGCGCTCGAACTCCCGAGGCGAGCTTCCCCCGCCGCAGCACTGCACCGCGTCGCCGCCGTCGGCCCGGGCCGCGGGCGCGCCGAGGTGCTCGGCCGTGATCCAGATGCTGGCGATGCCGGCGCACGTCATGCTGCCGGTCCCGGCCCGCGTGCCGATCGTGTAGCCCCACGAGCCGTCGGGGTTGGCGCACGACACCCAGTATTGCTGGGCGAGGGTCCACGTCTCCCGCTTCACGCGGACACCGGCCCGCGCGGCCTCGTGGAGGGCCAGGAGCGCGAACTGCGAGTTGGAGTTGTCACCCGCCGCGTCGGGCCGCGGCTGGTAGGTCCAGGAGCCGGCCGCCGGCCCCCGCATGACCTGGGTCCGCTCGAGCCAGGCGACGTTGCGCTCGAGAATCGCCCGGTCGGCCTCCGGGGCGAGCATCGCCAGGGCGAGCGTCTGGAGCGCCACGGCGTAGGTGGTGTCGGGCACCTCGCCCCGCAGGTAGGCGAGGCCCCGCTGGACCGCGGGATCGTCGGCGCCGAGGCCGGCGTTCGCCAGCGCCAGGAGCACGAGCCCCGTGGGCCCCGCGTTGCCCTCGGGGCGCCGCGCGGCGGCCTCCCACGAGCCGTCGCCGCGCTGCTGGGCCGCGAGCCAGCCACGGGCCTTCACGATCGCCCGTTCGATCGCGCCGGGCTCGAGCGGATCCGCGGCCCGCGGCGCCGCCACGGGCGCGGCGGCCAGCAGGAACACGACGACGATGCGGCACGGACGAAGCGCGGCGACGTGGCGAGGCGAAGGCACAGGCACCCCCGGCGCTGCCGGAGACCGGGCGAAAGGCACGCGATCGAGCCTACCACGTTTGCCGGGGTGGCCGGCAGAGCCGATACTGCGAGCATGACGCCTCCGAGCGGGGCGTGTCCCGAGGATCGCCGCGCGTGTCCACCACCTCCCGCCCCAAGTCGCTCGACGACGTGCTCCAGGAGTTTTCCCAGCATCGCCGGGTGATGCAGGAGGAGCTCCAGAAGGTGATCGTCGGCCAGCACGAGGTCATCGAGCAATTGTTCGCGGCGATCTTCACCCGCGGCCACTGCCTGCTCGAGGGCGTGCCGGGGCTGGCGAAGACGCTCATGGTGTCCACGCTCGCGCGGATCCTCGACGTGGGCTTCAAGCGGGTGCAGTTCACGCCCGACCTCATGCCCTCCGACATCACCGGCACGAACGTGCTCGAGGAGGACGAGGCGGGCAAGCGGCACTTCCGCTTCGTCGAGGGGCCGATCTTCACG
>JBJTJO010000119.1:0-7383 GCA_046095965.1 Planctomycetaceae bacterium | reverse complement strand
CCCTTGTCCGTCCTGCCGTCGTCGTCGCCGCTTGGCATCCTGCAGACGGTAGCTGTCGCCCTTGGTCTCCAGAATGTGGCAGCGGTGGGTGAGCCTGTCCAGCGCCGCCGTTTTCAACCGCCGTCAACAGTAACTGGTCGGAGTGCATCGAGCGAATCACGCACAACTCGTCGGCGACACGATGCAGATGCGGGATCGCATCGGACATCCAGATGCCCGACTCGCCGTATCGTGCGAAGGTCTGCACGGAGCCGAGGAGCTTCGGGGTGCCTCGCGAGAAGGCGAAGCGTTTGCCCCTGATCGCGTCGGCCGGGCAGGCTTCGCCGTCCCGCTTCGACAGGACCGGCTTGGGGTAGAAGAGGTCCATCTGCGGAGGGCCGCCGGTGAGAGGGATCGCGCTCAGCCGCTTGGCCCGGCCGGGAAAGTGGCCAGGCCGCGGTGCCAAGGGGTTGCCCGCGTCCGCTGGCGTGGCGGATGCGGCAGTTCCGCCGCCGAGCAGCGTCGCGAGCGCGGCGACGCACAGACCGCCGGCCGCGTCGGCGAGGAACTGCCGCCGCGTACGGTTGCGAATGGCGGACAGGCTCACGGGCAGCGACGGTTCGCTCATGGCAGGGCTCCGGTCAGGGACACATCACGAACTCGTCGAGATTGAGCATCACGCTGGCCGTCATGGTCCAGGCGGCCATGTCGACCTGATCGAGCCCGGCTGGCAGCGGACCCAGCGGGTTCGTCGCGAGCGTCAGCGCCGCCTGTCGGTCGGCGGCATAACGCGCGCGAATGGTGTCGTGGAATGCGGCGAGGCGATCGGCCTCCACCGGCGTGGGCAACCGCGTGAAGCAGAGCCGGAACCCGTGACCGATCCGGTCGGCGGTCGTCGAGCCGCCTTCCCGCACCATGCGCCGACCAAGGGCCTGCGCGGCCTCCAGAAAGACCGGGTCGTTCAGCACCACGAGGGCCTGGAGCGGCGTGTTGGTCCGGGGGCGGCGGATCGTGCAAAACTCGCGGTTCGGCGCGTCGAACGTGGTCATCGACGGATACGGGTTGCTGCGGCGCCAGCGGGTGTAGATCCCGCGGCGGTAGCGGTCTTCGCCGGTGCTCGTCGTCCAGTCGGTGCCGCCGCCGAAGGCTGCGGTGAGGCCGCTGGCCGGCTGCGGTGGCTGCACGGGCGGGCCGCCCATCGTTCGCGACAATAGCCCTGCGGCGGCGAGCGTCGCGTCTCGGATCGTCTCGGCGGGCATCCGCACCCGCGGGCCCCGCGCGAGAAGCCGATTGTCGGGATCGCGGGCGGCGTCCGCGGGCACGACGGCCGACGACTGCCGCCACGTCGCGCTCGTCACGATCAAACGGACCATGTGCTTCACGTCCCAGCCGCTCTCCCTGAACTCGACCGCCAGCCAGTCGAGAAGCTCCGGATGGGAAGGCAGTTCGCCCTGACTGCCGAACTCCTCGCTCGTGGCGACGATGCCGATACCGGACAGCTTCTCCCAGAGACGGTTGACGATGACCCTCGCGGTGAGCGGGTTGTCGTGGGAGACGAGCCACCGTGCGAGCGCCAGCCGATCGGGCGACGCGGCAGCGGCGGCGGGAGCGAGCGCGGCCGGCAGGCCGGCGGTGACCACCGGCCCGCGATCGAGGAAGTTGCCGCGATACTGGACGTGCGTGGTGCGGCGGCGCTCCGGGGGAAGTTCCTCCATCACGGGAGTCGTGGGCAGCGCCGCGAGCGCGGCCTGGATGGCGGCGAGCCGAGCCGGGGGTGCGGCGGGCGTCTTCGCGCCGGGTGCACGGACGGTGTTCAGCGCGCCGACGACCATCCTGATCGCCGTCTGTTCGCTCTCGAGGGCCTCCCGCCGCGCGACGTCGACCGCGGTTCCGGCACCGACGACCGGTGTCTCGTCATCGCGATCCGCATCGGCCGTGTTGTTGAGGATCGCGTAGGAGCGGAAGTAGTCCTCCTGCGTGATCGGGTCGTATTTGTGGCTGTGGCACTGGGCACATGCCATCGTCGTGCCCATCCACACGGCGTAGGTCGTGTTCACCCGATCGGCGATCGCGATGCTGCGATACTCCTCGTCATCGGTGCCGCCCTCGCTGTTGGTGAGCGTGTTGCGGTGAAAGCCGGTGGCGATCCGCTGGTCGCGGGTCGGCGACGGGAGCAGATCCCCCGCCAGCATCTCGATCGTGAACCGGTCGAACGGCAGGCTCGAGTTGAGCGCCCCCACGAGCCAGTCCCGCCACGGCCAGATCGTGCGGGGGTTGTCCTCCGCGTAGCCGGTCGAGTCGGCATAGCGGGCGAGGTCGAGCCAGGGCCGAGCCCAGTGCTCGCCATAGCCGGGATCGGCGAGGAGCCCGTCGATGAAGCCTTCGTAGTCGCCGCCGACGGCGACGGCATCCGCAGCCTCGAGCGACGGCGGGAGACCGATCACCGCCAACGACGCGCGGCGGGCGAGAACGAGGGGCGGAGCGGCCGCCGCCGGAGCGAGACCTTCGGCTTCCAGCCGCGCGACGACGAAGCGGTCGATCGGGTTGCGGATGCATTCCGGCCGCGACACGTCGGGCAGGGGCGGCCGCGTCGGCAGGCGGTACGACCAATGGATGTCGTACTGTGCGCCCTGCTCGATCCATCGGTCGAGCAAGGCGATCTCACGCGACGAGAGGCGATCACCCGCGCGAGGCGGCGGCATCACCACGTCGGCGTCGGTTGCCGAGACCCGGGCGAGGAGTTCGCTCTCGCGTGGCTTGCCGGGCACGATCGCGATGCCGCCGCTGTCCGCTGCCGCGGTGGCCCGCTCGTGCGTGTCGAGTTGCAGGCCCGCCTCCCGCTTCCCGGCGTCCGGGCCGTGGCAGCCGTAGCAGCGATTCGAGAGGATCGGGCGGATGTCGCGATTGAAATCGATCCGATCGGGCAGGGACGATTCGACGGCCCGCGCCGGAGCAGCGGCCCCTGCTCCGATCACGGCACATGCCACGCACGCCATCACTCCCCGATGCCTCGGGTCGGTCATGATCGTGCGACGCTCCCGTGCTGCCGTGGGCTTTCCCCGCTCTGCGAAGATCATCGACCACGCCGACGGCGTCGGCCATGCACGAAACGCGCCATCCATGCCCACTTTGGTATCGCCGGAAATGCCCAGATCGGCAATACGGCGACGTTGTTTTGGATCGCATGTCTTGTGTGGTATAGGAAAGCGGGGTGGCAAGCACCGCAGTCGCGAGGGCCGACACATGGTGTCGAAGACCAACGCCGAGAATGCCGGCGTGGAGCCGGAGGAACAGCGGGCGATCGTCGGCGGCCGCAACAGCGTTCGCCGCTATTGGCTCCTCTTCGACTCCCCGCTGGCTCCCGGGCCCGGATGCCTCATCCGGTCCAGCCGGATTGCCGACAGTTGGGGGATGCGACCTCGGCTCGAACACGATCCGACGTTTCGGCGGACTCTCGACTGCTACAGCCTCGTCTACGTCCATCGCGGCAGCGGCACGTATTACGACGGCCATGGCAGCCGGCCGATCCGCGCCGGCGACGTGATCTGTCTCTTTCCCGGCGCGCCGCACGCCTACGGCCCCGATGCCGACGAGCGCTGGGACGAGATCAATGTCGACTTCTCGGGCTCCGCCTTCGACGCCTGGCGGGGCCCGGGCATGCTCGATCCCGAGGAGCCCGTCCGGCATCTCGAGCCGGTTGGCTACTGGCTGTCTCGATTCAACGAACTGGTCGGCTCCGTGGCGCGGGCGCCCGGCATGCCCACGCTCCGCGCCACCGGCAAGTTGCTGGGACTGATCGCCCACATGATCGCCGACTGGCAGCCGGCGGCGGACAAGTCGGCGACCCGCTGGCTCGAAGAGGTGGAGGCGAGGCTCGACGAGATTCCCGTCGGCCGTGACGTCGACTTCGACAGGATCGCGGCGTCGTTCGAACTGGGCGAGCAGGCATTCCGGAAGAAGTTCAAGCGGCTCACCGGCATCACACCGTCGCAATACCGCGCCCGGCGGCTCATCGAGCAGGCCTGCCTGATGCTGGAGCAGACCGAGGAGACCTGCCGCACGATCTCCCGCCGGCTGGGGTTCGAGAGCGAGTTCTATTTCTCCCGAAGATTCAAGCAGCTTATCGGCACATCACCGCGCGAGTATCGCCAGCGGACGGCGACGATCGCCGCATCGGAGCGGCCATGAGCGCGACGTCCGAGACGCATGTCGAGGAGGAGGCCGCCGCGCGACGCCAGGGCGCCTACCGGTGGCAGGTCGTCGCGATGCTGTGGCTGGTCTGCTTCTTCAACTACGCCGACCGGCAGGCCATCTACGCCGTGTTTCCGCGGCTGGAGCAGGAATTCGGCTTCGACAAGGTGCAGCTCGGGCTCATCGGCTCGGCCTTCATGTGGGTGTATGCGGGTGGAGCGCCGTTCGCCGGCTTCATCGCCGACCGTGTGAAGCGCGTGCACCTCATCCTCGGCGGCTGCATGTTCTGGAGTCTCGTGACCGTCGCCACGGCATGGTGCTCGAAGCTCTGGCAGTTCGTGGCCGTCCGTGCCGCCGAGGGGCTCGGCGAGACCTTCTACTTCCCGGCCTCGATGTCGCTGACCGCCGACTACCACGGCCCCACGACCCGCAGCCGGGCCTTCGCGCTCCACCAGTCGAGCGTGTACGTGGGCACGATCCTCGGCAGTTGGCTCGGCGCCGTAGTCGCCGAGGCCTACGGCTGGCGGACGGGCTTTTTCCTGTTCGGCGCGGCGGGGCTCGTCGTGGCCGCAGGACTCTATGTCTTCCTGCGCGAGCCCGAACGGGGTGCCGCCGACCGGGCCGAAGCCCGGCTCGCCGCGGCCGCGCACGGCGGTGGCACGGGTGAGGCCGAGGGAGGCACGGCCGAGCCTTTGGGGGTGGCCGCGACCGCGTCCCAGGTCTTCGGTCGCCCGGCCGCAGTGCTCCTCATGCTGGCTTTCCTGGGGGCCAACTTCGTGGCCACGATCTTCCTTGCCTGGACGCCGACCTTTCTCGTCGAGAAGTTCGGTTATTCCCTCGGGGCCGCCGGGCTCAACGGCACACTCTTCATCCATCTGGCCAGCGCTGCCAGCGCGCCGATCGCCGGCGTCGTGGCCGACCGTCTCGCGCGGCGGTATGCGGGCGGGCGGATCGCGGTGCAGGCCTTCGGCCTGCTCGCGGGATCCGCTTTCGTGGCCATGGTCGGGCTCTGCACCACCACGCCGGTGCTGCTCGCCGCGATGACCGCGTTCGGCCTGTGCAAGGGCTGCTACGACGCGGGCATCTTCGCGTCGCTCTTCGACCAGATCGAGCCCGCGGCCCGTGCCAGCGCCGCGGGGATCATGAACACCGTCGGCTGGGGCGGCGGCGCCCTGGGGCCACTGTTCGTCGGCCTGGCAACCCGCTACGGCGGCGGCGACGGCGACGTCGCCAACATGAGCCGGGCGATCGCCTGCGGCGGTGCCGTCTATCTCGCGTGTGCCGCGCTGCTCGTGGCAGCGATGGCGTGTGCGCGGCGCCCCGCCTTCGTGTGCAAACCCATGCTGCAACCAGGAACGATTCGATGACGCCACCCGCACTGTCGCCGGCATCCCCACGAGACTCCGCGGACCGCGAGCTTTCCGGGGCCCGCCCCCGGTTTCATGGCATCGTGCCGCCGCTCGTCACGCCGCTCGCCGGCCCCGACATCCTCGACGTGGAGGGGCTTGGAAGACTGGTGGAGCACGTCGTCGGCGGCGGCGTGCACGGCCTCTTCATGCTCGGGACGACCGGGGAGGGCCCGTCCCTCTCGCACGCGCTCCAGCGCGAGGTCATCGACCGCGTGGTGCGGTTCGTGGCGGGCAGGGTGCCGGTGCTCGTCGGCATCACCGACGCCTCCATGGAGGAGAGCGTCAGCCTGGCCTGCGCGGCCGCGACGAGCGGGGCCGACGCGGTCGTGGCGGCGACCCCCTACTACTTTCCGGCCGCGCAGGAGCCGCTCGTGCGGTGGGCCCGCGACCTGGCGAACCGCGTGCCGCTCCCGCTGCTGCTCTACAACATGCCGGAGATGACCAAGGTCGTCCTCGAGCCCGACACGCTCCGGCAACTTGCGGCATGTCCGAACATCGTCGGGGTGAAGGACAGTTCCGGCGACCTTGACTACTTCGGGCGGGTGACGCAACTCGCGAGGCACGAGCGGCCCGAATGGACCGTGCTCATCGGCCCCGAACTGCTGCTTCCCGAGGCCCACGCGCTCGGCGGACACGGCGCCATTCCCGGCGGCGCCAACGTGCTGCCGAGGCTGTTCGTGGACCTCCACGAGGCTGTTCGTGCCGGCGATACCCGTCGTGTCGATGCGCTGCGCGCCAGGGCGCGACAACTGGCGCGGCTCTATGACGTGGGCCACATGCCGGGCCGGATCGTCGTCGGCCTCAAGACGGCGCTCTCGGCGCTCGGCATCTGCTGCGACGGGGTGGCCAGTTCGTTCGAGACGTTCGGCGGCGAACAGCGGCAGCAGGTTGAGGCGATTCTCGACGCGCTCGAACCCACGCTCTTCGGCATCGGCAGCGAGAGCTTCACGGTCGGACGCAGGCGAGGGAATCGGGAACAGCCAAACGGATGAGTCAAACTCTGGGCTAGAGCAGACTCATCAACGAAAAAACTTCGGCATGACCCTTGACTACCAGCAGGTCCGGCCGCCGTTGACGGCGATCGTCTGGCCCGTCACGAAGGCCGCCTCGTCGCTGGCGAGGTAGACCGCGGCCCAGCCCACCTCCTCGGGCCTGCCCCAGCGGCCCGTGGGGATCGTGGCGGCGTAGGCGTCTTTGTCGGCCTGCGGATCCTGCTCGTGCCGCTCCACGGGGATCCAGCCGGGCGCGATCATGTTCACGGTGATGCCATGGGGCGCGAGCTCGTGGCACATGCTCCGCGACCAGCCCGTCTGGCCCCCCTTCGCCGCCACGTAGGCGGAGAACGGCGCCACGCCCAGGTGGAACACCTCGCTCGTCACGTTCACGAGCCGGCCGTGCCGCCGGGACTTCATGCCGGGCAGCGCCCGCCGCGCGAGCAGATACGGGCTCTTCACGAAGTAGTCGAGCATCTCCTGGTGGAAGGCCCAGTCGTACTCTTCGATGGGCTTCAGCGGCTGTGCAGGCGTGGCGTTGACCACCACGATGTCCACCGGCCCGAGCGACCCCTCGATCGCCGTGAACATGCGGTCGATCTGGCCCTCGTCGATGGCACTTGCGCAAAAGAGGTCGGCCGTGATCCCCGCGCCCCGCAGTTCGGCGAGCGTCCGTTCGGCACGCTCGCGCGCGTTGGCGTAGTTCACGGCCACCTTCGCGCCGGCGAGGCCGAGGCACCGCGCCATCGCCTTGCCGAGGCCCGTGGAGGAGCCGGTCACGAGGGCCACGCGGCCGGTGAGTGAGAAGGGGG
>JBJTJO010000118.1:0-4051 GCA_046095965.1 Planctomycetaceae bacterium | reverse complement strand
GCACAACTGCGTGAACCACTCGTCCGACAAGGGGGATTTCTTCCAGCGGATGGCCCGCTTCGGCTACGAAGGCGCCACCGAAGGGCTCGGGTTCGGCTACGACGGGCCGAATTTCGTGGATCAACAGTGCTACGGCGGCGGCCATACCGTCGCCGTCTACTCGACGGGCATCTCCGAGGTCGGATGCGGCTGCCACGATACCGCCCCTGACGAGCAGGCCGTCTACGGACTCGCCTACGGCGGTAGCCCGCAGCAGCGCACGCCGTGGTATGAGGACGGCTTCTTTCTGCCGCCGGGGCTCGACTCCCGAAAGCTCGAGGGCACGGCGGCAGCCGCCTACGCCGCGGTCAAGCAGAATCGGTTTCAGGCGCTCAAGCCGCTCGCGAAGCGGCGCGAGGCACGGCCCGGCCAAGCTGATGCGGCGGCGATTGTGACCCGGTTCCTGCTCGCCTACGTGGAGTTGCAGATCGATCACGAGCTTTCGATGATCGAATCACTCGCGCAGGCTGGCGACGCCTACGGCGCCCAGCAACGGCTCGCGGCCGCTGCCACCCGACTCACGGGTCTCCCCCGGTTTGATCGCCATGCCGAACGCACCCGTGCCCAGCTGAAGGACAAGAAGCTCCAGCCGGAGCTGGAACTCGGGCAGGCCTACCACGCCAAGTTGGCGATGGCGGCCGCGGCGGGGGACGGCCTGGATCGGCAGGGGCTCGCGGCCGATCTCCGGCGCTTCGCGTCGGCGGCGTCGAAATCACCCTACGCTGTGGCGGCCGAGACGGTCGCCGCGGCCCTCGACGACGCCAAGGTGCCGGCGGCTGACGCGCTGCAGGCGTACCTGCAGAAGAAGACGTCGCCGCTGACGATCAGGACCTTTCCCTGACCGCGGGCCATGGCTGCGAACCCCGTGAATACGGGGCTGCACGCCGCTCTTGCGACTGCGTGGAGCCCTCCGTAGAGTCCCCGGCCCCTCGCCGGTGCCTCGATGCCCGCCCGACCCCCACGCCGCCACTGGCGGACCGCGCTCGTGCCCTGGCTCGCGCTGGCCGTGCGCGCGGCCGCGGCCGCGCCGGACGACGCCGATTCGGTCGCGACGCCGGCCGCGGACCCGCTCCAGCTCGTCGCGCCCGTCCGCATGCCGCACGTGCCCGAGGCCGTGTCGCGGCCGCCCAGTTGGCCGGCGGGAACAGCGAAGCCGCCGGCCGGGCCCACCGCCCCCGACAAGCACATCCTCTCCACGATCCGCGTGCCGGCCGCGGGCCAGGGCGTGACGCCGGCCGGCGGTGCCGCGGCCGTGTCCGGCGGCGTCGTGCCGGCCGCCCACGCCGTGGTGGACGAGGCCGCGGCCGTGCCCCTCGAGACGGCGATGATCGTGGCCCGCGTGGGGCCGGAGGTGGTGCTCGAGAGCGACCTGCTCACGCCCAAGGCCCTCGAGTATCTCGACCAGGCGACCACCGCCCAGAACCTCAAGCCCGAGCAGGTCCGGGCCCTGCGGCTGCAGATCTGCAAGCAGGTCATCGATCAGCACATGGAGACGCTGCTGGTGTTCGTCGATGCCTGCCGCGAGATCCCGGCCGACAAGCTCCCCGAGATCCGCAAGAACGTGGAGAAGTCGTTCGACGAGCAGATGCTGCCGAACCTCATGAAGGAGGCGAACGTCGCCAACTCGCTGGAGTACGAGCGGATGCTCCGCGCGAAGGGCCAGTCGCTCGACCGCATGCGCAAGATGTACTTCGAGCGCGGGCTGGCGATGGAGTGGATGCGGCGGAACGTGAACGCCGACGAGGAGATCCCGCATGCCGACCTGATCGCGTGGTACCAGAACCACCTCGCCGACTACGACTATCCGGCGCGGGCCCGCTACGAGATCCTCACGGTGAAGGTGGGGCCCAAGCGCTCGAAGCAGGAGGCCTGGGACGCCCTCGCGACGATGGGCAACGAGGTGCTCGCGGGCCGGCCGTTCGCCGAGGTGGCGAAAGCCCGCTCGGAGGGGCCGACCAGGGCGGCCGGTGGACAGTGCGACTGGATCAGCCGGGGCAGCCTGGCCTCGAAGCGGCTCGACGAGGCGATCTTCACGCTTCCCGCGGGCCAGTTGAGCGCGATCATCGAGAACGAGCCGTCGCCGAACCTGGCCGACCAGGGAACCCTGCACATCGTGCGCGTGATCGAGCGGCAGGAGGCGGGCCGGACGCCGTTCCTCGAGGCCCAGGTCGGAATCCGCGAGACGCTCCGGGAGGAGCGGCGGAAGAAGGCTCTCGACGACTACCTCGCCAAGCTGCGCGTGCGGACGCCCGTGTGGACGGTGTTCGACGATGACGACGCGGAGACCCCGCGGACCGTGGACCGGCAGGCCGGGACCGCGACGGTCCGCTGAACCGTTCGGCCCGGGGCCGCGCAGACGCTCCGCGGCGCGGCCGAGGATTGCACCCCTCCGACCGGCTTGCTAGATTGCAGGGCGTTTGGGGTATTTCGAGGAGGCATCACCATGAAACGGTCGTCTCACCGCTCGGGCTCGAAGCACGTCTCGTCTCGCGGTCGCGACTCGGCCCGCTTCGAGCCGCTCGAGGATCGGCGGATGCTCGCCGCGATGTTTCGCGACGGCGAGATTCTCGTGCAGTATGCCCCCACGGCCGACGCCGCCTTCCGTGACGCGGTGCGGGGTGAACTCCGCGGCCGGACCGCGGAGACCATCGAGACGCGCGGCATGCGCGACCGTGGGTTCGGCCCGCTCGAGCGGATCACGATCGGCGCCGGCATGACCGTGGCGCAGGCGGTCCAGGCCGCCGCCCGGAGGCCGGGCGTGCTCTTCGCCGAGCCCAATTACCGCGTCAGCGCCGCGGCCGTGAGCAACGATCCCTACTACACGACCAGCAGCCGCCTGTGGGGCATGTACGGCGACGACTCGCCGACGGCGTCCGGCCCGACGGGCACCACGAACCAGTTCGGTAGCCAGGCCGAGAAGGCCTGGGACGCCGGCTACACCGGCTCGAAGAACGTGGTCGTGGGCATCGTGGACGAGGGCATCGACATCAACCACCCCGACCTCGCGGCGAACATCTGGGTGAATCCCTACGACCCGGTCGATGGCATCGACAACGACGGCAACGGCTACGTGGACGACGTCAACGGCTGGGACTTCGTGTACGGTGACAACAGCGTCTACAACGCCGGGGAGGATCAGCACGGCACCCACGTCGCCGGCACGATCGGCGGGATCGGCGGCAACGGCGCCGGGGTGGCCGGGGTGAACTGGAACGTGACGATGCTCTCGACCAAGTTCCTCGGGCCCAACGGCGGTTACACCTCCGACGCCGTCAAGGCGCTCGACTACCTCACCGACCTCAAGACGCGCCACGGCATCAACATCGTGGCGTCGAACAACTCCTGGGGCGGGGGCGGCTACTCGTCGGCCCTCCATGCGGCGATCATCCGCGGCGCCAACGCCGGCATCCTGTTCGTGGCCGCGGCCGGCAACGGCGGTGGCGACGGCATCGGCGACTCCAACGATTCGGTCGCCAACTATCCGTCCAACTACTCGACGCTCCAGGCGGCGACGGGCCAGCCGGCGGCCGCGTACGAGTCGGTGATCGCGGTGGCGGCCCTGACCAGTTCGGGCGGCCTGGCGTCCTACTCCAACTATGGCGCCACGACGGTCGATATCGCCGCCCCCGGTTCATCCATCTGGTCCACGCTCCCCGGCAACACGTACGGCAACTACAGCGGCACCTCGATGGCCACGCCGCACGTCACCGGTGCGGTCGCCCTCTACGCGTCGGCCTACCCCGGAACGGCGGCGAACGCCATCCGCGGGGCGATCCTCAACTCGGCGCGGGCGACGTCCTCGGTCTCCGGCAGGACGGTGACCGGCGGCCGGCTCGACGTGGCCGCGGCGCTCAACGCGGCACCGCCCGTCGGCGTCCGGATCACGGGCGGCAGCGTCGTCGAGGGCGACTCGGGCACGACTCAGCTCGCCTTCACCGTGTCGCTCTCCGCGGCGGCCGCCGCGACGGTCACCGTCAACTACGCGACGGTGGGCGGCACGGCGACGTCGGGC
>JBJTJO010000117.1:0-2969 GCA_046095965.1 Planctomycetaceae bacterium | reverse complement strand
CCGGGCATGACGTTGAGCGTGGTGAGTCCCCCGGCCCGGCACTTGCGGAAGCCCGAGTCGCGGACGTTGATCGAGTCGAGGATGCGGACGTCGGGCTGGATGGGGCCGCTCGCGTCGCCGCCGTAGCCGCCGCCGACGTGGCTGTGGGTGTCCACGAGGCCGGGCATGATCACCGTTCCGACGCAGTCGATCCGCTCGGCGTCCGGCGGCACGGGCGTCGTCGCGGCCGGTCCCAGGGCGACGATCACTCCCTTCGCGACCACGACCGTGCCCGCGGGGATGGCGGGCCCCGAGATCGGCAGCACCTCGGCGCCCACGAACGCGACCGGCCGGTCCGGCGACTCCGCGCGTGCCGCCCCCAGGGCGAGCGAGGCCGCGGCGGCGATGGCGACGAGGCGCGACACGTCAGTGGGCCGCCACGCGGGAGAAGGTGTTGATCACGATGACGCCGGCCACGATCAGGGCCATGCCGGCGACGGCTGGGGCGTCGAGTTGCTGCCCGAGGAAGGCCCAGCCGATCGCGGAAATGAGGGTGATGCCGATGCCCGACCAGACCGCGTAGGCGATGCCCGCGGGGATCTTGTCGAGCGTCAGCGAGAGGAAATAGAACGCGCAGCAGTACCCCGCGACGACGACGAGACTCGGGAGGGGCTTCGTGAAGTTGGCGCTCGCGCGCAGAAAACTCGTGGCCACGACCTCGGCCACGATCGCGATCGCCAGGTGGAGCCAGTGCATGGTCGTGGGGGCGAAAAAGGCGGGTTTGGCCGCCGTCTGCGGGCGGTCCGGGGTGCCGGTGCCCGCGTAGTGTACCCGGCACACGGCTTCGGCCGCGGCGAGCCGGCGCCCGCCGTGATCGCCCGGTTCAGTTGGATGACAACCTTTTGTTCATCCAGGCATCCCACGCCGACCCCGTCTCATCGATGAGTTTCAGAATGGAATCCCCGGTCTTCTTCTGCCGGAGGAAGGCCTGGGAACCCAGGGCCGTCTTCTCTTCAACGCTGAACGAGTCGTCCAGGGCGAGGTCGATCATGTCATCAAAGTAGACGGTGCTGATGTCCCGGATCGCCACCAGAAAAGAGAGGCAAGCCTGTTTCATGGCCCACGCCTCGGGTACGTACGGGGCCGGGGCTTGCCTGAGTTTCTCGATCGGCCGTACGCGAACCGCGCGACGAGGTGCCCGAATCCCGAGATCCATTGCAGCCGGCGTGCGTCACGAACAGAAGTCCGATCAATCCACAGCAGAGCGGACGAAGGTGGCTCATGGAAAACACTCCGTGGAACTTCGTTGCCAAAAATCGACACGCCAGTGGGCGGCGAGGGACTCGAACCCCCAACCCCCTCGGTGTAAACGAGGTGCTCTGACCAATTGAGCTAGCCGCCCTGGTTTGACCGCACGCGAGCCATCCATGGCCTCGCGTTCGTCGTGGTTGTTGCAGTATCTCCCTCTCCCTCTCCCTCCGGGAGAGGGCCGGGGTGAGGGTGCGGGGAATCCGCGCAGCGTCAGAAGCACCCTCACCCGGCCTGCGGCCGGCCTCTCCCAAAGGGAGAGGCATGGGGAACAACGCTCCAGTCGAGTTGCGGAAGCCGTGCCGGACAGGCTTGTGTCGCCGGCGTTTTGAGACATGCGTCGCATGGTGTGACGTGTGAGCGTGCAGTGCTGCTGGTCAGCCGCCGCCCGCAGGGGCCGGTTTCGGCGGCACCACGACGCGGACGCCGAGCTCCATGAGC
Organism: Planctomycetaceae bacterium; assembly: GCA_046095965.1. Classification (GTDB taxonomy): domain Bacteria; phylum Planctomycetota; class Planctomycetia; order Pirellulales; family UBA1268; genus QWPN01. Next base: position 1,241 of record JBJTJO010000117.1, on the reverse strand, counting down.
TGCTTCGTCTCGACCGGGGCCGGGGCGCCCGTCATGAGGTCGCTCGCCTTCTGCGTCTTCGGGAAGGCGATCACGTCGCGGATGCTGTCGAGCTTGCCGAACAGCATCACCCAGCGGTCGATGCCCAGGGCGATGCCGCCGTGCGGCGGGGCGCCGCTCCGCAGGGCGTCAAGCAGGAAACCGAACCGCTCGCGGGCCACCTCGGGCGAGATGCCGAGCAACTTGAACACCTTCTCCTGCGTCGCCCCGTCGTGGATCCGGATCGTGCCGCCGCCGGCCTCCGAGCCGTTGATGACGAGGTCGTAGGCCACGGCCCGGCAGGCCGCGGGGTCGGTCTCGAGCAGGTCGAGGTCGGCCGGCCGCGGCGCCGTGAACGGATGGTGCATCGAGGCCCAGCCGCCCGTCTCCGCATCCTTGGCGAACATCGGGAAGTCCACGACCCAGGAGAAGTGCATCGCGTTCGCGTCATAGAGCCCGAGCTTCGCGCCGAGCCGCTTGCGCAGCGTGTGCAGCGCCTTGCAGGTGACCTCGAACGAGTCGGCCACGATGAGGGCGAGGTCGCCCGGCTCGACGCCCAGCGCAGCCTTGAGCCGGTCGGCGATGCCCCCGAGGTTCTTCGCCACCGGCCCGCTCCACGAGCCGTCGGCCTCGACCTTGAGCCACACGAGCCCCTTCGCGCCGGCCTCGACGGCCACCGCCGTCAGTTCGTCGAGATCCTTGCGCGAGAACTTCCCCGCTACGCCCGGCACGCGGATGCCCCGGACCCGGCCGCCGCTCTCGGCCGCGGCGCGGAACACGCGGAAGTCGCTCTCGCCGGCGAGCGCGGTCAAGTCGGTGATCTCGAGGCCGTAGCGGAGGTCGGGCGCGTCGTGGCCGAACCGCTCCATGCACTCGTCCCAGGTGAGCCGCGGCAGCGGCAGAGCCACGTCGAGGCCGAGAATCTCCCTTGCCGTCCGCTTCACGAGCCCCTCGATCCCGCCCATCACGTCGTCGGCCTCGACGAACGACATCTCCACGACGAGCTGCGTGAACTCGGGCTGCCGGTCGGCCCGCAGGTCCTCGTCGCGGACGCACTTGGCCACCTGCACGTAGCGGTCGAAGCCCGCCATCATGAGCAGCTGCTTGTAGAGCTGCGGCGACTGGGGCAGGGCGAAGAATGAGCCGTGTTCGAGCCGGCTGGGCACGAGGTAGTCGCGGGCTCCCTCGGGCGTGCTCTTGCCGAGCATCGGCGTCTCCACGTC
>JBJTJO010000116.1:0-2934 GCA_046095965.1 Planctomycetaceae bacterium | reverse complement strand
GCCCGCTACGTCGAGGTGACGACGGAATACATCCCCTTCGTCCACTGGGACACCCACGAGCGCGGCCACGAGCGGGTGGCGAAGCTCCACCGCATGGTGGACCGCCCGATCGCGACGCTCGTCCGCGAGCTCGAGGAGCGGGGCCTGCTCGACCGCACGCTCGTGGTGATCGCCAGCGAGTTCAGCCGCGACATGATCACCGAGGGGCAGCCCGGCTCCACGGCGAACGACCAGGCCAGCTCGCCGAAGGACTTCCTGCAGAAGCCGGAGCACTACGGCCAACACCGCCACTTCACCGGCGGCTCGTCGGTGGTGCTCTTCGGCGGCGGCACGAAGCGGGGCTTCGTGTACGGCAGGACGGCCGACGAGCGGCCCTGCATGGCGATCGAGAACCCGGTCACGATAACCGACCTCCACGCCACGCTGTTCACGGCGCTGGGGATCAGCCCGAAAACGGTCTACGAGATCGAGGGCCGGCCCTTCTACGCCACCGAGGACGGCAAGGGAAAGCCGGTCGAGGCGATCTTCGCCTGATCGGTGGCATGTGCAGATTGCCAGTCCGCACCTATCTTCGCTCCGCGGAGGCAATCCCAGCCGTGTGTGCCGTAGCTGCGCGGAGGCCGTCCTATTTTTTCACCGTGCTAAAATTGGGGAAAGCTCACCTACCGTTTCGCCGGCCGCGACTACAGGCTCACCGACGTCCATGGAAGCGTGGTGAAGGACATCCTGTCCTGAACAGCTTTGCCCATGTTCAGGCTGGGCCGTGAATACGGCATCGACGGTCCCGTATGTACGGGTGGGATGGATTCATGAAGACCACGATCGCCATCCCCGACGAGTTGTTCCGCCTCGCCAAGGCTCGGGCGTCACGGAAACGGCCCGCATCCATGGGCTGATCGATGAGGAGTTCGAGACCATCGAGGCGGAGACAAACCCGTGATCCTCGACACCAACGGACCGAGTTGACAGTGCGGCGGAAATGCACTACATTGTCGTGCACGCTGAGGGAGTTCATGACCACGCTCACGATCCGGCTCCCTGACGATCTGCGCAGCGAGCTGGACAAAATCAGTCGCGACGAAAACAAGGCGGTGAGCGACATCGTACGCGAGTCGCTGCGTCGCTACGTCGCCGTCGAGCGATTCCGTGCCATCCGCAGGAAGGTCCTCCCGTTCGCCGAGGCGCAGGGCCTGCTTACCGACGAGGACGTGTTCAAGGCACTCTCGTGAGGGTCGTTCTCGACGCCAACGTGGTGATCGCGGCGGTGGCATCCCGCGGTCTGTGTGAAGCGGTCGTGGAACTGTGCCTCGAGCGCCACCAGGCGGTGACGTGCAAAGGGCTGTTGGCCGAGGTTTCCCGAAAGCTGGTCGGCAAGTTGCGGCTGCCGCGGGCCATGGCCGAGGAGTACGTCGGTTTCCTGCGCGGCAACGCCGAGGTTGTCGAGCCTGTGCCGGTCAAGGCCGGAACGTGTCGCGACCCCGCCGACGAGATGGTCCTCGGCCTGATCGAGCCGGGGCGAGTCGACGTGATTGTCACTGGCGACAAGGATCTCCTCGTGGTGAGGCGATTTGGGGCGGCGCACATCGTCACGCCACGACGGTTTTGGGAGTGGGCCGCGGAGGACCGATCTCCCGGCTCACCGATCTCCAAGGGCACCTGATCAACGTGGTGCTGGGCTGAAGCTCGCGCGGCGTGGAAGCTGTGCGTGCGGGTGGTGCTGCCCGTGTCCGGAAGGAGCCGCAGATTGGCGATCCGCGGAATGCGGGCCTTTGGCCCTGGCGTCAGCTCAGGATGCCCTGCACCACGTGGCCGTGCACGGGCTGGTTCACGGAAAACCTGGACATCCGGTCCAGTTTTCCTTGGCGACCTCCGGTCGCTGGCGTCGTACCCGGGCCTCCGGCCCTGGCGTCAGCTCAGGATGCCCTGCACCACGTGGCCGTGCACGTCGGTCAGCCGGAAGTCGCGGCCCTGGGAGCGGAAGGTGAGCCGCTCGTGGTCGAGGCCCAGGCAGTGCAGGATCGTGGCCTGGAGGTCGTGCACGTGCACCTCGTCGCGGGCCACGTGGAAGCCCAGCTCGTCGGTCTCGCCGTAGGTCACGCCCTGACGGATGCCGCCGCCGGCCAGCCACATCGTGAAGGCGTTGGGGTGGTGGTCGCGGCCCTGCGAACGGCCGAGCACGGCGCTCGCCTCCACCATCGGCGTGCGGCCGAACTCGCCCCCCCACACCACGAGCGTCTCGTCGAGCAGTCCGCGCCGCTTGAGGTCGAGCACGAGCGCGGTCGAACCGCGGTCGGTCGTGCCGCAGTTGTCGCGCACGTTGCCCGCCACCCCCGAGTGCGCGTCCCAGCCCTCGTGGTAGATCGTGACGAACCGCACGCCCCGCTCCACGAGCCGCCGGGCCACGAGGCAGGCCCGCGCGAAGCTCGCCTCCCCCGGGCAACAGCCGTAGAGGGCGAGCGTCTCGGGCGTCTCGTCGGCGAGGTCCATGAGCTCGGGCGCCGAGGTCTGGAGGCGGTGGGCCATCTCGTAGGCGGCGATCCGCGTGGCGATCTCGGGGTCGCCGTCGCGGTCGAGCCGCCGGCGGTTGAGGCCCGACACGACCTCGAGCGTGTCGGCCGCGAGCCGCCCGTCGGCCCCCGCGGGCGAGTCCACGTTGAGGATGGGCGCGCCCGCGTTGCGGAATCGCGTGCCCGTGTAGACGCTCGGCAAAAAGCCGCTCGACCAGTTGGCGGCGCCGCCGCTGATGCCGCTGCCCGTGCTCATCACCACGAAGGCCGGCCGAGCATCGGCTCCTGGGTGACCTACGGCCGGGGGAGCGAGAGCCGCGACCTGCCGGCCTTCGTGGAGATCAGCACGGGCAGCGGCAGCAGCGGCGGCGCCGCCCACTCGACGAGCGGCTTGTTGCCGAGCGTCTCCACGGGCACGCGATTCCGC
>JBJTJO010000115.1:0-8512 GCA_046095965.1 Planctomycetaceae bacterium | reverse complement strand
GCCGCGAAGGCTCGCGTGGTGGACCGGCTGCTCGCGTCGCCCCACTTCGGCGAGCGCTGGGCCTCCGTCTGGCTCGACCTCGCCCGCTACGCCGACACGACCGGCTTCGAGAAGGATTCCACGCGCTCGATCTGGCCGTGGCGCGACTGGGTGATCCGGGCGTTCAACGACGACATGCCGTTCGACCGGTTCACCGTCCGCCAGCTCGCCGGCGACCTGCTGCCCCGCGCCACCGCCGACGACATCCTCGCCACCGCGTTCCACCGCAACACGCAGACCAACACCGAGGGGGGCACCGACGACGAGGAGTATCGCGTGGCCGCCGTGCTCGATCGCGTGAACACCACGTGGACGGCCTGGCAGGCCACGACGTTCGGCTGCGTGCAGTGCCACGCGCATCCCTACGACCCGTTCCCCCATGCCGACTACTACCGCTTCGTCGCCTACTTCAACCAGTCGGAGGACTGCGACCTCGGGACGGAATTTCCGATGATCCCGGTGCCCGGCGACGCGGCCGCGCGGGAGGCGGTGGCGGCGGCCTGGCACGACCGCCGCAGCGCCCGCCACACGCTCAACGCCGAGGCGGCGGCACTGGCGGCGGCCGACGGCATGCGCTGGGAGCCGGTCGTGCTCGCGGCCGCTCGGACGACCGGCGGCACGCTCGAGATCACCGGCCCGGGCACGCTGCGGGCCGGCGGCACGCTGCCGGTGGGCGTGACCTATGAGATCGAGGCCGACCTCCTGCCGGGCACGACGGCCCTGCGGCTCGACCTGCCGCTCGACTGCGGCCGCGACGAGTCGCCGGTGCCCGAGCGCGGCGCCGTGATCTCCCACGTGGAGCTCACGCTGCCGCCGCCTCTCCAGCCGGAGACGCCTGCGTCGTCGGAACAGGCCTCAACGCCGAAGCAGCCCGAGTCGCCGAACGCCGAGCCACCGAAACCCGCGGCCGCGCCGCAGCGGATTCCGCTGAAGATCGCGGAGGTGGTCGCCGACTCGCTCGACGGGCCGTTCGACCCGATGGGCTCGCTCACGCCCGGCCACGGCGGATTCGGCAACTTCCCGGCCGGCACCCGGCCGCGATGGTGCGTGCTCGTGCTCGACGACCCGCGGGCGGTGGCGGCCGGCGGTCGGGTGCGGATCAGGATGGTGCAGGCCGCTGCGGCCAACGCCGACCAGCAGGGCTGCCCCGTCCGCCGGCTCGCCGTCGCGGCCGCGGCGGACTCCCGCTGGACCGCGCTCGTGCACGACGCCGCACGGCAGGAACGCTGGCACCGGGTTCGCGAGTGGGACAAAACACTCGCCGGGGAGGGCGTGACCAACGTGCCGGTGATGTGCGACCGGCCGGGCGCGGCGCGGCGGACCACGCACGTCTTCGTCCGCGGCAACCGGCTCGATTGCGGCGCCGCCGTCGAGCCCGGCATCCCGGGCGTCGCGCGGCCGCCGGAGGCGATGCCCACCGACCGGCTCGGCATGGCCGAGTGGCTCGTGGGAGACCGCAATCCGCTCGCCGCCCGCGTGCTCGTCAATCGCCTCTGGGCCGAGATGTTCGGCACCGGGATCGTGGAGACGCTCGAGGACTTCGGCAGTTCGGGAGCCCGGCCAAGCCACCCCGAGGTGCTCGACCACCTTGCCCTGCGGCTGCGTCGCGACCACCGCTGGTCCGTGAAGTCGCTCCTGCGGGAGATCGCGCTCTCGGCCACGTACGGCCAGACCGCTGCGGCCCCGGCCGACCTCGTGGCCCGCGACCCGCACAACCGGCTTCTCGCCCGCGGCCCGCGGTCGCGGCTCACGGCCGAGATGGTCCGCGACCAGGCGCTCGCGTGGTCGGGCCTGTTCGCACCGCAGCTCCACGGCCCGCCGGTGTTCCCGCCGCAACCCGACGGGATCTGGAAGAGCGCCTACAACGGGGACACGTGGCAAACGTCGGCGGGCCCCGACCGCTTCCGCCGCGCGATCTACACGTTCGTGAAGCGGACGGCGGGCTACCCGGCGCTCCTGGCCTTCGACGCCCCGAGCCGCGACGCGTGCAGCGCCCGCCGGTTCCCCACGAACACGCCGCTCCAGCCGCTCGTCACGCTCAACGACCCGATGTTCGGCGAGCTCGCGGCCGGCATGGCGGCGCGGATGCAGGCGGCCGGCGGATCGACCCGCGAGCGGATCGCCTCCGGCTGCCGGCTGCTCACGCTCGAGCCGCCGCCCGCGTCGATCATCGATGCGCTCGCGACGCTCCACACCGACGCCCTCGCGGCATGCGCGCGCCCGGCCGCCCCGTCCCCCGCCGACGCAGGCCCGGCGGCCGCCGCGGCCGAGGACTCCGCCCGACAGGCGGATCTGGAAGCCCTGGGCGTGGTGGCCACGGCGATCCTCAACCTTGACCGGTCCCTCGTGCGATAATCAGGTCTGTCGATTGGAACCGCTCCGATGACCCTCGCCACCTCGCTCGTCCACGACCGGGCCCTCCTCACCACCCGGAGGCACTTCCTCTCGGGCGCCACGGGTCTGCTCGGCGGGCTCTGGCTCGCGGGCGAGCGGGCGCATGCGTCCGCCGGCACGATCGCGTTCGACCCCACGCGGCCGCTCGAACCGCGGCAGCCGCACTTCCCGCCGCGGGCCACCCGCGTGATCCACCTCCACATGGCGGGCGCCCCGAGCCAGCTCGAGCTCTTCGACCACAAGCCGGAGCTCCTGCGGTTCAACGGCCAGGAGACGCCGGCGTCGTTGCTGGAAGGCAAGCGGTTCGCGTTCATCCAGGGCGTGCCGCGGCTGCTCGGACCGGTCTATCCCTTTGCGCAGCACGGCGCGAGCGGCCAGTGGTTCACCGACCGCCTGCCGCACCTCGCGACCCAGGCCGACCGACTGTGCTTCATCAAGTCGATGGTCACCGACCAGTTCAACCACGGCCCGGCGCAGATGCTCATGCACACCGGCAGCCAGAATCCCGGCCTGCCAAGCGCGGGATCGTGGATCACCTACGGCCTCGGCTCGCCGAACCAGGATCTCCCCGGCTTCGTCGTGCTCACGAGCGGCGGCAAGCTGCCCGACGCGGGCAAGACCGTCTGGAGCTCGGGCTTCCTCCCGTCGCTGTTCCAGGGCGTGCAGTGCCGCTCGGAGGGCGACCCCGTGCTCTTTCTCGCGAACCCGCCCGGCACCGACCGCGCCCTGCGCCGGCAGATGCTCGACGCCATCGACACGATCAATCGCGACACGGCGGCGGCGTTCGGCGACCCGGAGACGGTCACGCGGATCGCGCAGTACGAGCTCGCCTTCCGGATGCAGGCGGCCGCGAGCGAGGCCTTCGACATCTCGCGGGAGACGCCCGAGGTGCACGCGCTCTACGGCACGGAGCCGGGCAAGGAGTCGTTCGCCAACAACTGCCTCCTGGCCCGCCGGCTCGCGGAGCGGGGCGTGCGGTTCATCCAGCTCTTCGACTGGGGCTGGGACAGCCACGGGGCGGCGGCCTGGGAGGCCCTCAACGAAGGCTTCAAGGGGAAGTGCACGGCGGCGGACCGGCCGATGGCGGCGTTGCTCACCGACCTCGAGCGGCGGGGCCTGCTCGCCGACACGCTCGTCGTGTGGACGGGCGAATTCGGCCGCACGCCGATGCAGGAGAACCGGGGCGGCAAGGAGATGAAGTTCATCGGCCGCGACCACAACCCCGGCGCCTTCACGATCTGGCTGGCGGGCGCGGGCGTGAAGCCCGGCTTCTCGTTCGGCGCCACCGACGACCTCGGCTATCAGGCCGTCGTCGATCCCGTGAGCGTGCACGACCTCCACGCGACGCTGCTCCACCTGCTGGGCTTCGACCACCTCCGCCTCACGTATCCGTATTCCGGCGTGAACCAGCGGCTCTCGAACATCACGAAGCCCGGCAGCCGCGTGGTGCAGGAGATCCTGGCCTGACACGGCACCGCCGGGCGGCTACGTGACCCTCGTCATGAGTGCGCTCCGGAGCCAGGGCCTGGATGTCACGCACATTCCCGCCGGCAAGAGCGGACACAAGTCAACCGACATGCTCGCCCGGCTGCAGGCGGAGGTGATCGACACGCATCCGCAATGGATGACCCTCAGCTGCGGCGTGAACGACGTGCCGGGCAGACCCAAGACCTTCGGCAGCTATTTCTACGGCGGCGACGTTCAGAACGAGCTCACCACCGACGGGTGCCACATGAACGCCGCGGGCAACAAGATGATGGCCCGCGGCGTCCTCCGCGGCTTCGGCATGACCGCCCAGCTCGCCGAAGCCGAAAAGGCGTGGTGAGGCGGGAAGCGCCTGCGTTGCGAACGGGGGCCGCGAGAAGCGGCAGGTGGCTTGTGCCGCCGCGGCATCGTGACGGACGGCGACGATCTCGCGGTTGCCGGTGTGGTAGCACAATGCTACTCTTCTGGGATGAGCCAGCCGGTCAAGCTTTCCGATGCCCTGGTGCTCGACGCCCGGCAGACCGGTCCGCTCGCCGAACGCTCGATCGCCGCCCAGATCGAATTCTGGGCCCGGCTCGGTCGCGCGGTCGAGCCGCTGCTGTCGGGCGATCGGGCACTGGCGCTGCGTCGCGCCGGTGATGAGCAGCCGCTGTCACAGCTCGTTTCCAGCGTCGATGCCGCGTCGGGTCGGAAGCGGGTCGCACACCTGCTCGCCAGCCAGCCGTTCCCGCATTACGAGGCGGCGCCCGGCGGGCCGGGACTGCTCGTGCGGATCGATGAGGACGGCACACGATCCATCGGCCGCTTCGTCCGCGGCACGTTCTGCGTCGTCCGCGCCGCGCGGAAGCCCCGCTCACGTCGGCCCCGGCGATGAGCTGGGACTGGCTCGATCGCCGTCCGCTCGTGCTGGCGATCGCCGGGCCGAACGGTGCCGGCAAGACGTCCTTCTTCCATGCCCATGTGGCGGCATCCGGCCTCCGGCTCGTGAATGCCGACCGCATCGCCGCGGAACTGGCGGTCGATCCCTACACCGCGGCGTCCATCGCCGATCGGCTACGTCGAGCTCTGGTCGCCGCCGGTGAGAGCTTTGCGTTCGAGACGGTCTTTTCGGACCCGGTCGGTGACAAGCTGGGCTTTCTCGAGGCCTGCGCGGCGCAGGGCCACACAACCGCCCTGATCTTCATCGGCCTGGCCACTGCGGGTCTCTCCGCGGAACGCGTGGCGATGCGGGTGTCCCAGGGCGGTCACGACGTGCCTGCCGAGAGGCTCCGGGCGCGATTTCCCCGCACGCTCACGAACCTGCGGAACGCGATCCCTCGGTTGCCGCACGTCGTGGTGTTCGACAACAGCGACCTCTCCCGCCCCTTTCGCCTGCTCGCCTCGTTCGAGCGAGGCATTCGTGTGCCTGCGCCGACCTCACCGACGACGCGGGATCTGCCAACCTGGTTCCGCCGTCTCGGAACTTGTTGATCACCTCGGGATTTGTGCCATGCGCCGGTACAACGAGCGATTGCCGTGATATTGGCACGCACGGGAGGCCAGAACTATACTTCTGACGGTCGCGTCGTGCCCCGGCCGAGTGCCGGTTGAACCCAATGGACCGGGCCGTGATCCGTCCCAGCGTCAGGCTCGCGATCGTCGTCGTGGCGGCTGCGGCGGCCGCGCCGGTGGCCACCGCCGAGAAGCCGCTGCGGTTCGACCGCGACGTGCGGCCGATCCTCGCCGAGCACTGCTACGCCTGCCACGGCCCCGGCACGCAGGAGGCGGGCCTGCGGCTCGACTCGGCCGAGGAGGCCACCCGAGTACTCGAGAGCGGCGAGCGGGCCGTCGTCGCGGGCAACGCCAAGGCCAGCGCGATGCTCGCCCGGATCGCGGCGACCGACCCCGACGTCGTGATGCCGCCGCCGCATACGAACAAGCCGCTCGCCGCGGCGCAGAAGGAGTTGCTCGCGAAGTGGATCGCCGCCGGGGCGCCCTACGAGCGGCACTGGTCGTTCACGCCGATCGTGCGGCCGGAGGTGCCGGCGGCGGCCGACCCGGGCGTGACCAACCCGATCGATCGCTTCCTGGAAGCGCGGCTCGCGGCGGAAAAGCTGCCCGTCGCCCCGGAGGCCGACCGGCGCACGCTCGCCCGCCGGCTCGCGTTCGCGCTCACGGGCCTGCCGCCGACGCCGGCCGAGGTGGAGGCGTTCGTGAACGACGCCGCTGCCGACGCAGCCGACAAGCTCGTCGACCGCCTGCTCGCCAGTCCCCACCACGGCGAGGAGATGGCTCGCCACTGGCTCGACGCGGCCCGCTACGCCGACACCCACGGCCTCCACCTCGACAACGAGCGGCAGACGTGGGCCTACCGCGACTGGGTCGTCAAGGCGTTCAACGACGCGATGCCGTTCGACCGGTTCACGATCGAGCAACTCGGCGGTGACCTGCTGCCGAACGCCACGACGAGCCAGAAGACGGCGACCGGCTTTTCCCGCTGCAACGTGACGACGAGCGAGGGCGGCTCGATCAATGACGAGTTGCTCTTCCGCTACGCCGTGGACCGTGCCGCCACCACGATCAACGCCTTCATGGGGATGACGGGCCAGTGCGCCGTCTGCCACAGCCACAAGTTCGACCCGATCTCCCACAATGAGTTCTATTCGCTCTACGCGTTCTTCAATTCGGCCGCCGATCCGGGCTTCGACGGCAACTCGCTCGTCACCGCGCCGGCGATCAAGGTGCCGACGGCCGAGCAAGAGCGGCGGCTCGCGGAACTCGTCGCCGCACGGCCCGCGCTCGACGCGGCCGTCGATGCCGCGGTGGCGGCGGTGGCCTACGTCGATCCCGCGACGACCGAGGCGCGGTCCGGGCCGGAGCGGATCGAGACGGTGTGGCTCGACGACGCCTTCCCCGCTGGGGCCGCCATCCGCGGCAGCCCGGAAGGCACGACGGCATGGCTCACCGGCGACGCGGCCGCCGGCGTGCTCTCCGGCACCCGCAGCCTCGAACGCACGGCGACCGGCATTGCGCAGGACTACTACGAGAGCGGCGCGGCCCCGATCGAGATCCGGGCCGGCGAAGAGATCTTCGCCCACGTGTGGCTCGATCCGGCCAAGCCGCCGCGGAGCGTGATGATCCAGTTCCACACCGATGGATGGAAGCACCGGGCGGTCTGGGGCGACGCGAACGCGATCAACTGGGGCAGCGCCGGCACGCCGTCGCGACACCATGCCGGCCCGCTTCCCGAGGCCGGGAAGTGGATGCGGCTCGCCGTGCCCGCGACGGCGGTCGGTCTCGCGCCCGGCGCGATGGTCACGGGCTTCGCCCTCACGCAGTTCGACGGCCACGTCCGCTGGGACCGCGTCGGTGGCATGAGCGTGAACGACCCGGCCGCCGACCCGGCCCGGTCGCTGGCCCGCTGGTGGGCCGACCGGGTCGGCAAGGACAAGCTCGACGACGTGCCGCAGCCGCTCCGCGAACTCGTGAAGGCCGGCCCCGAGAAGACGACCGCCCCCGAGGAGGTCGCCCGCATCCGCCGCCACTGGCTGAAGACCGTCTGGGTCGGGAAGCCCGAGTCGATCACCGCCGCGCTCGCCGCCGTCGCCGCCAACGATCAGGCGCGGGTGGAACTCGAGAACGCGATCCCGCAGACCTTCATCTTCACCGACCTGCCGAAGATGCGGGACAGCTTCGTGATGCTCCGCGGCGCCTACGACAAGCCGGGCGAAAAGGTGGTCCGGGCCACGCCTGCCTTCCTGCCGCCGCTCTCCGTGCCCGAGGGCACCACGCCCAACCGGCTCGACCTCGCGAAGTGGCTCGTCGCGCCGGAGCATCCGCTCACGGCCCGCGTGGCCGCCAACCGGCTCTGGCAGCAGTTCTTCGGCACCGGCCTCGTGAAGACGAGTGAGGATTTCGGGCTCCAGGGCGAGCCGCCGAGCCACCCCGAGCTGCTCGACTGGCTGGCAGCGGAGTATCGAGCCAGCGGCTGGAACACGAGGCACATGGTGCGACTCATCGTCACGAGCCGCGCCTTCCGCCGGGCGAGCCTCGCGACGCCGGAACTCATCACCGCCGACCCCGAGAACCGGCTCCTCGCCCGCGGCCCACGCTTCCGCCTCGACGCCGAGCAGATCCGCGACAACGCGCTCGCGGTCTCCGGGCTCCTCGTGAGGACGATGGGGGGCAAGGGCGTGAAGCCCTACCAGCCGCCGAACATCTGGGAGCCCGTCGGCTTCACCGGCTCGAGCACGGCGACCTACCAGCAGGACACGGGCGAGGCCCTCTACCGCCGCAGCCTCTACACGTTTCTCAAGCGGACGGCGCCACCGCCGTTCCTCGTCAACTTCGACGCGCCCAACCGCGAACAATTCTGCGCCCGCCGCGAGCGGAGCAACACGCCGCTCCAGGCCCTGCAGCTCATGAACGACGTGCAGCACGTGGAGGCGGCGCGGGCGCTCGCCGCCCGGGCACTCGCCGAGGGGGGAGCCGACGACGCGGCGCGGATCAGCTGGCTCGTCCGCACCGTGCTCGCCCGTGACCCGGCGGCCGAGGAGGCGAGCATCGTGGCCGACTCGCTCGCCGGCCACCGGGCCCGCTACGCGGCCGACGAAGC
>JBJTJO010000114.1:0-9887 GCA_046095965.1 Planctomycetaceae bacterium | reverse complement strand
TCGAGCCCCAGCCGCAGCGCCGGCTGGCCTGTGCCGCGCCGCGGGCCTGCTGCGGTGGCCGGGCAGGCCTCGAGCGCCGCGTGCCAGCGGCTCGCATTGACGTCGGCCGGCAGCACCGTCACGCCGTGGGCCCGCGCATCGCGCACCAATTGCGCCGGGGCATAAAACCCCATCGGCTGGCTGCCGAGCAGGGCCGCGGTGAAGGCGGCCGGATGGTGGCACTTGAGCCAGGCCGACACGTAGACCAACAGCGCGAAGCTCGCCGCGTGGGATTCGGGAAACCCATATTCACCGAAGCCGCGGATCTGGTTGAACACCTGCTCGGCGAACTCTCGCGAGAGCCCCCGCGCGAGCATGCCCTCCACGAGCCGCTTGTGAAACTCGTCGATCACACCCGGCCGCCGCCAGGCGCCCATCGCCCGCCGCAGTTGATCCGCCTCGCCCGGCGTGAAGCCGGCCGCCACCACCGCCAGCCGCATCGCCTGCTCCTGGAAGAGCGGCACGCCGAGCGTCTTTTCCAGCACCTCGCGGATGGCGTCGTTGGGGTAGGTGACGGGCTCCTCGCCCGCCCGCCTGCGCAGGTAGGGATGCACCATGTCGCCCTGGATCGGCCCCGGCCGCACGATCGCCACCTCGATGACGAGGTCGTAGAAGCACCGCGGCTTGAGCCGCGGCAGCATGCTCATCTGCGCCCGGCTCTCGATCTGGAAGACTCCCACCGTGTCGGCGCGGGAGATCATCTCGTAGACCGCCGGGTCCTCGGCCGGCACCGTGGCGAGCGTGAGGCTCGGGCCGCCGGCCTCCGCCACGAGGTCGAACGCGCGGCGGATCGCGGTGAGCATGCCGAGGGCGAGGCAGTCCACCTTGAGGATACCGAGCTCGTCGAGGTCGTTCTTGTCCCACTGCACGATCGTGCGGTCCGCCATCGCGGCGGGCTGGATCGGCACGAGGTCGCGGAGGTCGCCCTTCGTGATCACCAGGCCGCCGACGTGCTGGCCGAGATGGCGCGGGAAGCCGACGAGCTGGCCCACGAGCGTCGCGAGCCGCGTGCAGGTGGCGTCGGCCGGATCGAGGCCGGCCTCCGCGAGTCTCTCCGGCAGATCCTCCACGCCGTCGCCCACGTCGAGCGCGCCCGCGATCGCGTCCACGCGGTCGAGCGAGAGCCCGAGCGCCTTGGCGATGTCGCGGACGGCCGACCGGAGGCGGTAGGAGATCACCTCGGCCGTCATCGCCGCGCGGTGGCGGCCGTAGGTCTCGTAGACGTATTGGATCACCTCCTCGCGGCGCTGATGCTCGAAGTCCACGTCGATGTCGGGCGCCTCGCGCCGCTCGCGGCTCACGAACCGCTCGAAGAGCACGTTCATCCGCGCGGGGTCAACCGCCGTGATGCCCAGGCAGTAGCAGAGCGCGGAATTCGCGGCCGAGCCGCGGCCCTGGCAGAGGATGCCGCGGCGGCGGGCGAACTGCACGATGTCGGAGACGGTGAGAAAATAGGCCTCGTAGCCGAGCTCGGCCACGAGGGCGAGCTCGTGCTCGATGAGCCCGCGCACCTTCGCCGGCACGCCGGCGGGATACCGCGCGTGGGCGCCCTGCCAGACGAGGTCGGCGAGGTGGTCGCGCGGCGCGCAGCCGGGGGGCACCGTCGCGTCGGGGTAGTCGTAGCGCACGTCGTCGAGCGAGAACGTGCACCGCGCGGCGATCTCAACCGCGCGGTCGATCGCGCCGGGCAGGCTCGCAAACCGCTCGGCGATCCTGCGGCGGTGATGGAGGTGGCGCTCGCCGTTGGCGAGCAGCCGGCCGCGGATCGCGTCCACCGTGGCCCGGTGTCGCACGGCGGCAAGCGCGTCGTGGAGCGGCAGCCGGGCACGCTCGTGGTAGCGGACGTCGCCCGCGGCGGCGACCGGAACGCCCGCCAGCCGGGCCACGCGGGCGAACCCGGCCAGTCGGTCGGTGTCGTCGCCCGCGAGCGCCACCTCGGCGAGGGCCACGAGCCGGTCGTCGAACACGCTCCGCCAGCGGCGCAGGTCGGCGGCCGCGGCGGCGACGGCACGCTCGTCGCGGAGATCACCCTGCACGACGCGGGCGAGCGGCACGCCCGCGAGGAGGCCGGTGGCGTGGCGGGCGACGTCGTCGAACGCGATCCGGCAGCAGCGGCGATCCTGGCAGCAGCGGCGATCCTGGCAGCGATGGCGATCCTGATCCTGCGTGCGGGCCGCGACGTCGGGCTCCTCCGTGCCGTCCGCCGCCCGACTTCCCGCCTCGGCCGCCCGCGCGTGGCCTGCTGTGAGCAGTCGGCAGAGGTTGGCGTAGCCCGTGCGGTCGGCCGCCCAGACGACGAGCGGCGCCGCGTCGAGCGGCTCGAGGCTCGCGCCCACGACGAGCCCGATGCCCGCCTGCTTCGCCGCGCCATGCGCCCGCACGATCCCGGCGAGCGTGGCCAGGTCGGTGATCGCGATGGCCTCGTAGCCGAGGCTCGCGGCCCGGTGCACGAGCTCCTCCGGATGGCTCGCCCCCTCGAGGAACGAAAAATTGCTCGTGCAGTGGAGCTCCGCGTAGCGCGGCTCCGTTCCGGTCGTCGAAACACCTTTCATCGCATCACCTCACGCGAACACCCCGTGCAGGAACCACCCGCCGTCCCGCAGGCTGCGGAACACCCAGAACCGCTCCCCCGACTCCGTCTCCGCGACGTAGTAGTCGCGGCGCACGGTCGGCCCGCGCCACCAGGCCGTCTCGATCCGCTCGGGCCCCAGCGCGCGGGCGACAACGTGCAGGCGGCCGCCGAGCCGGAACCGCACCGGAGGCCCGTCGGGCGCGACCGCCACCATGCGGGAACGCAACGACTCGAGGCGCACCGGCTGCGGCGCGAGCCAGACGGGCCGCCGACCCGCCGCGGGGCCGGCGCTCCCGGTGCCGGCCGCCGCCCCCGGCGGTGCCGCGAGCCACGCATGCTCCGGCTGGGGATCGGCCACCGGCTTCGGCTCGAACACCGCCGCCCGGCCGAGTCGCCCGGCCAGCCTGTCGAGCAGCGACGAGGTCTCCGCATCGTCGTCGGCACCGGCGTCGTCGTCGGCGAACAGCGACCGTTGCCGGCACGCGGCCGCGGCCGCCGCCACCACGTCCACCGCGAGCGCCCCGACCTCGCGCGGCGGCCGGCACCGGCCCAGCCGCAGCATCGCGAGTTCCACGAGGTGGCGGGCCGAGGCGCTCGGCCGGAACACGCCCACGTCCAGCACCAGCGGCGTCGCGGCCGCGGCCGGCGCCCCGCCGCCGTCGAACGTCGTGATCGCGGGCTCCAGCCGCACCTGCAGCGCGAGCACGCCCTCGCCCCGCGCGGCCAGCGGTGCCACGCACGCCCCCACGAGCCGCTCGAGCACCGCGCGGATCGTGTCCGCGACCGCGTCGGTGGTCGCGAGGGGCACGTCGAACTCCTGCGCGGCCCGCGGCAGTTCACCGTCGCGCGGCGCCAGCGGCGGCTCGGCGAGCGTGCCCACGAACTCACCCCGCCGCCGGGCGAGCTCCGGCGGAAACCGTGCCGCCAGGCTCTTGGCCGGCAGCCGCAGCACGCCACCGACGGTGTCGATGCCCACCTCGCCGAGCGCAGCGAGCGTGGCGGCGTCGAGCCGCAGCGCCGCCGCCGGCAGCGCTGCGAGTGCGGCCGCGCCGGCGGCGGGCGGCACGACGGCCCCGCGGCGGCGGCGGACGCGCCCGTCCCGACCGCGCGAGGCCGCGGGGGGATGCACGAGGTCGGTGTGGCGGGCGGCGGCCCACGAGGCGCCCGCGGTGTCGGCGATCCCGACACGGGCGTGCAGGCCGCGGGCCAGGAGCGTCCAGACGGCCGTGCGGGCGAGCGATTCCTCGCCGCCGAAGAAGCCGGCCGTGCCCGTGACGTCGAGGCGGATGCACTCCGGCACCGCGTCGCCGGTCACGTGTTCGATGCCGACCGTGGGCGAGAAGCGGCGGCACCAGCGGGCCAGCCGCTCGAGCGCGGCGGCATCCGCGGCCGGATCGTCGGGCACGACCTCGGCGACGTGGCAGGCCCGGGAGCCGTGGGCGAGCGCGAGAACGGCCATGCCCTCGGCCAACGACATGCCCATCGTGATGGGGGACGGGCGGTCGGGGCGGCGCCCGCCGCCTGGCGGCCGCGGCGGCTCGGCCCAGGCCCATGACACGATCGTCATCACGCCGCGGCGGCCGCGACGGCAGACGAACACCGGCACCTTCCGCAACTCCGGCCGCTCGACGAGCCGCCGTTGCACCGGCCACCGCGGCAGCCAGATCGTCATGACGCGCGGCATGAGACGCCCTCCTTCGCCACCACGGCCGCCCGGCCGATCGACGAGCCGAGCGACGAGCGGATCGACGAGCCAACCGCGAGGTCGATCACGATCTCCACAGGCCGCCCGGCGCCGGGCTCCGCGCCGCACCATGCCCCGCCCACCCGCGTGATCCGCAGCCGGCGCTCGAGGAGCGATCCGCCGGGCAGCGGCGACACGTCCAGCCGCGACTCGGCCCACGAGGGTTCGCCGAGCGCCGCCGGCGAGCGCACGAAGAGCCCGACCGCGCCGCCCGACCGCGCCGCCAACTGCCAGCGGCGCATCGCCGTCGTCCACTGCTGCAGGCTGCCGCGCCCCGCGCGCCCGTGCTCCACGGCCACGCCGCGCCCGAGCGACCACGCCGCGGCCAGCCGCGGCCACGCCACCACCGCCGCCACGCCGGCGCAACGGAGCGCCTGCTCGATCGTCCAGATCTCGTCGTCGTCGCGCGATGGCCGGGCCACCACGAGCCGGCTCGTCGCGTCGGCACCCAGCCACGGCAGTACGGCCGGCGGATGGAACCAGCCCGCGCGGTCGATGACCACGACCATGCCGCCGCGCCGCGTGCGGCGCGGCGCGGCCAGCCGGCAGGCGATCGCGCAGGCCAGCGTCGCCGCCCCGCTGACGCATCCGGCGGCCGCACCGTCGGCCGTGCCGGCGAGCCATTCGACCAGGCTGCCGCGGCGCACGCCGCCCCCCGGCAGCAGGCCGTCGAGCGCCGGCCAGCCGGTCGCCACGGTCTCGCGGTCGCCCCCGCGATCCAGCAACTGCCCGGCGGTCGTCACGCCACCCTGGCCCGTCACGGACAGGGCGGGAACGGGAAATACCGGACTGAACGTGACCATTTCCGGCCCTCCGCACCGGCTGCCGCCATGAAATGTACGCACGTACAGTATCAGAGGCCGGCCGGTGTGTCAACGACCGGGCGTCCGCCCGTCGCCGACGCCGGTTCCCAGACCCGGTCCGGCCGCGGACAATGGGGCAAGCCTCTCCGGCATCGACGCCATGCACCGTTCCCACACCCGCATCCGCCCCGCCGGCGCCTGCCTCGTCGCCCTCGTCGCGGCCGCGACGGCCTCGCGCGCCGCTGCGCCGGTCGCCCCGCCGGCCGCGATCCCCGCCGACTTCACCGCCTTCCAAACGGACGTGTCGCCGACGATCCTCGCGCGGCGGCCCGTGCCCGCGAAGCACTGGCGGCAGATCGAGCCGGCCGTGCACCAACTGGCCCTCGCGCACATCGCCACGCTCGTGGCCCTCGACGACGACGCCCGTGCGGCGACTCTCGCGGCCCTCGCCGGCTTCATCGACACACGGCGCACCGCCGCCGCGACGACGCCCGTCCTCGCCCCACGCCGCACCGTCATCGGACTGCTCGATCCGGCCCGCGGCCTCGATCCCCAGGAGATCACTGCGCTCGCAGCCGCCTACGACTGCGATCCCGTGACCGTGTTCAAGAAGGACGGTGCGGACGAGACGCTCGAGTCCGTCGCGGGGGAGTTTCTCGCCGCGGTCCGCGCCGCGGCCGCCGCCGCGCCGGCGACCGTGATCGTTCTCGGCCACGGGTTGCCGACGGAGATCCAGAGCTACCACATTCCCTTCGGCCGCCTGGCCGACGCCCTGCTCGACGGCGCGGCCGCCAGGGCGGGGCCGGGGAACGCGATCGACCTCGGCGGGATGGTGATCGTCTGCGACGACTGCTTCAGCGCGGATTTTCTGGTCAACCTCTGCACGGCGCTCGAGGCGCGCTGCCGTGATCGCGGGCTTCCGCCCGGCGCGCCCCCCACGTGCATCGCCGGCACGGGCCACGGCCGCGTCGGCCATGCCGACGTCGGTGCGAAGTTCGTGCCCCACTTCTGGCGCGACGTGATCGAGCTGTATTTCATCCGCCGGCCGCGGCCGACGGCCGTGACGCTCGGCAACTTCCTCGAGAACGTCGATGCGATGATGTACGGCTACGGCCGGGCCCCGGTCATGAACGGGGGGAACCTCGCGGGCTGGCGGCTCGTGGACCCGGAGCTCGTCCAGGATCCGGTCGTGATCGTGCCGCTCGACGCCGCCGACCTGGCGGAACTGCGGCGCATCCTCGGCCTGCCGGCCGACGCGTTGCTGCCGTGCTGGCTCGAGATCGGCTGACGGCGCCGCGACGGTAGTTCAGTTTTCGCGGGCGGACGCCGGATCAGGCGGCCCGCCGGGCCGGGGCCGGCTGAACCTCGCGGGTTGGCGGCACCACGTCGAGGAAGCCGGCGGCCCGCAGGCTCCCCTCGCGACGCCAGTTCGCCACGGCGTCCTCGGCGCGGTGGCGCCGCTCGGCGTCGAGGACCGCGTCGGCGGGCACGTATTGGGTCTGGGAGGGATAGGCGAAGTCGCTGCCCGCCTCGCGGACGACGTCCATGATCCGCAGGAGCACGTCCTCCTGGATCGCGAGGAACTCCTCGTCCACCGTCGTCTCGGCGAGCGCGAAGACCTCGACGTCGAGCGACCACTGGCCGTAGCCCGTGAACCGCACGCGGACGCTCTCGCTCGCGATCCGTGGGTGGTCCGCGAGCATGCGGCGGAGCGCCGCGAGCAGGTAGCGCAGCTGGTCGCCGGTCGTCTCGCAGCGGAGCGCGAGCACGGTCTTGAAGAGGATTTGCTCACGCCGCGAGAAGTTCGTGAGTTGGAGCTTCGCGAATTCGGAGTTGGGGAGCGTGATGACGGTGCGGTCGGGGCAGCGGATCCGCGTGGACCGCAGGCCGATCTGCTCGACCGTGCCGCGGGCGTCGCCGAACGCGCAGCTGTCGCCGATCCGCACCGGCTTGTCGGCGAAGAGCATGAGCCCGGCGATCACGTTCTCGACGGTGTGCTGCGCGGCGAGGGCCACCGCCAGGCCGCTGACACCCAGGCCGGCGAGCAGGGGCGCCACGGAAATCCCCAGCCAGCTCGCCGCCACGATCACCATCCAGGCCACGACGAGCGCCGTCACGATCTTGAATCCGAGCCGCACGAGCTGCGTGTCGATGCCGCCGGGCCGGAGGCCCCGGACGAGGATCACGAGGTCGGCGAGGTGCCGGAGGACCCCGAGGGCGAGGAGGATCCCGCCGGCGAACTCGACGACGCGCAGGGCCATCTTGCCCGCCAGGAGCACGTCGCCCGTGAGCCGAATCTGGTAGGTGAGCAGGTAATCGACGACCGCCCCGGCGGCGATCAGGCTCGCGGGGGCCGCGCAGGCGAGGGCGTGCGCGACGATGCGATGGCGGCCGCGGGTCGCGGCGCGGGCCGCGGCCGCGTAGGTGGCGGCCACGCCGCAGGTCCCGGCGCCGACGAGCAGCACGAGCGCGATCCACCGCCAGACCGTCTCGTCGAGCACGGTCGCCCGGGCCCACGCGGGCAGGGCCTGGATCCAGGCATCCGGAATCATCCAGCCGGCGGCATGCACGTAGATCGCGTGGAAGCCGGGGCTTCCGGCGTCCTTCCGGTAGGGCAGGTCGCGGACCCGGCGGAAGAAGTCCTCGGCCCGGGCGACGGTGTCGGCGTCGAACAGCCACTCGCCCTCGCGCGGCCCCTCGGCCATGCGCACGAGCGTGATCTCGGTGTGCGGCAGCCGCCAGCGCTTCAGCCCGTCGCGCTCGACCGCGGCGGCGTCGGGAATCTTCTCGTCGGGCGGCAGTTCGATCCGGTCGAGCACCTCCTTGAGGCACACGGAGGCCTCGCGGCCCCGGGATTCCATGAGCGAGGGCGCCACCTCGTGGAGGTCGAGGCAGCCCACGACACCGGCCGCCATCCGCCGCAGCCGCTGGGCGCAGGCGGCGGTGCGCTCCCGGTGCTGCAGCGCGCCGAACAGGGCGTCGGAGCGGTCGATGAAGCCGCGGATGGCCGTTCGCGGGCTCGAGAGGTCGGCCGGCTCGAGCGGGTGCCGCTCGAACCGCTCGTCGGCCCGGGCGCCGGCTCCGAGGACGACCACCAGCGCGAGCAGGCCCTGGCGGAGCAGGGCGGAGGGACGAAGCACGGGCATGGCGGCACTCGCGGACGCGTGAATGTCCGGCGAATACCAGCCCCGGTGTGCCGGGGTCAACCAGAATCAGGGCAGCTTCGGCGAAATGCGGCGATGGCGTCGCCACGGCCCTCTCCCTCGGGGAGAGGGTGGCCGAAGGCCGGGTGAGGGTGCAGGAGGGCTGCGGTTGGCCACCGAGGCACCCTCACCCCGGCCCTCTCCCAGAGGGAGAGGGAGAAGGGGAGTGCGGCCCTCTCCCAGAAGTAAGTTGCGGGCCTGGTCAGGCGCGGTACGCGTCGCGCGAGACGTCGGGCTTCACGCCCTCGGGGGTCTCGTCGCTCGCGATGTCGAACCACTCGGGCTGGAACTCGATCCGCGACCGGGTCGTCGGGTTCGCCAGGGCGATGTTGCTGACCAGCGCGATCACCGCGTCGGCGATCGCCACCTCGGGCTTGCACCGCGGCTGGTTCTCCGGGGAGGGATTGCGGATGCACCAGGCCCAGTGCTCGATCTCCTCGGTGTAGCCGCGCGACGGCGGGCCCGACGCGGAGCCCGCCGGGCCCCCCTTAGCAGAGCCGCCGCCCCCGCTCTCGGTCGTGTCGAGCGTGGGCGTGCCGTCCTTCGCCTTGGCGACGGTCACCCGGGTGTCCTTCGCCGCGTCCTTGTAGAGCATCACGTCCTGCTCCTGTTCCAGGATCAGCGTGCCCTTGGTGCCCATGACCACCTCGCCGTAGCCGCCGAAGCCGTTGCCGTTGATCGACGAGTAGGTGACCACGATCTTCTTGTTCGGGTCGGCCACGCCCCCCTGGTCGTCGTGGTAGCCCGGGGCGGGATACTCGTACATGCAGTAGACGTGGTCGTCGATCTCGCGGTCGGCCGGGAAGATGCTGCGGTTGCCGACGGCCGTGACCGTGAGCGGCTTCACCTTCTTGCCCTTGCCGTGCATGGCCGACACGAAGATGCCCGCCGCGTCGAGCTGGTGGCTGCCGAGCTCGGCCATGAGGCCGCCGCCGGTGCGGTTCCAGAGCCGCCAGCGGATGAGCTCCTCGAGCGGCGTCCGCGGGGAGCCGTCCGCCAGCGAGATCTGCTCGTAGCCGTACTTCGCGGCGTCCACGATCTTGTCGGAAATCTGGGCCTCGAGCTGGGCGATCTTCTTCACGAGCCCGTCCACGTCGGCCGGCTTCGCGTTCGCCAGGTCCTTCTGCCAGCCGGCGAGCTGCTTCACGAACTTCTCGTCGTCGGGCATCGGCGGCTTCCACGAGTCCTTGCCCGGCAGGTTGCCCCGGTGCCACTGGGCGCGAAGCGAGTGGAGGTCGCCGATGAGCTTCGCGGTGCCGATCGTGTGGACCGCGTCGTCGTAGAGGATGCTGTAGTGCCGCTGGTGGCCGGTGGCGAGGATCTTGCCGGTCTCGCGGGAGACACGGCCCATCTCCTTGCACTCGTGGACGCTGTGGCCCATGAGCTTCTCGGTGAGGACGTGCTTGCCCGCCCGCATCGCCTTGATCGCCGCCGGGGCGTGGAGGTGGAGCGGCAGGGCGATGATCACGGCCTCGACGTTCGGGTCGGCGAGGAGCTCCTCGTAGGCCGCGTAGACCTTCACCTGC
>JBJTJO010000113.1:0-5440 GCA_046095965.1 Planctomycetaceae bacterium | reverse complement strand
CTCGGTAGGGGGACATCGCGGCTCCGCCGCGATTCTCCTGACCGACACCGCTGCACAGTTGTGCGCTGCATTTTTCGACCGGCCGGGCTACCCCGCCCCGCGCTGCACTTTTCGACCGGCGTTCACAAGCGAGAAAGACGGGCGAAAAAATTCGCGGCGTCCTCGACCGCGTCGAGAGTGAGCTGAATCCCCGGCGGCTACGTGACATCACCGAGTCGCGGCTCTCCCATTTCGTGGCCACGCTCCGCAAGGCGGGCGCTGCCGAGAGCACAATCGCCAGTTACCTCGCCCACATCAAGGCCACGCTAACTTGGGCCGTGGACCAAAAGCTGCTGATGGTTCGCCCGAGAATGCCCAAGATCCAGCGAGCGAGAAAAAGTACCGGTCGGCCCATGAAAGGGCGGCCCATCACGGCCGAGGAGTTTGAGCGAATGTTGAAGGCCGTGCCCAGCGTCGTCGTAGAGGACCTCGCGCCACAGTGGCGGCGTTATCTGTCAGGTCTCTGGGCGAGCGGCCTACGGCTTGGCGAATCGTTGGACCTCTGGTGGGACCGCGAGGACCGGCTGTTCCCCGTCTTCCCGCGCGGCGGGCGGCCCATGCTGCGCGTGCCGGGCGAGTTGGAGAAGGGGCACGTGGATCGGCTGCTCCCTATCGCCCCCGAGTTCGCGTTAATGCTCGAGGACGTGCCTGAGGCGGAACGTTTCGGGCCGGTGTTCAACCTCGACGGACGGGTCGGCCGGCTGGGGGCAAACGAGGTCTCGAAGGTCGTTTCCAAGATCGGAAAGGCCGCGGGGGTCAGGGTCTATGTCAGCCCAAAGGATCCCGAGAAGGTGAAGTACGCCTCCGCCCACGACCTCCGGCGGGCGTTCGGCGAGCGGTGGGCCGCCAGGTTGATGCCCGCCCAGTTGAAGGAGTTGATGCGCCACGAGTCGATCGAGACGACACTACGCTTCTATGTCGGCACTGACGCCCAGCGGACCGCCGAGGCGGCCTGGGCGGCCTACGAGCGGGCGACGGCGGCGGTGTTTTCGGGGCGGTTACCTAACAGTTCACCTAACAGTGGCGATTTTGAGCCTCCCGCCGCCGAAGGCTCGTCGGCGCGGAAGTCCAAGCCAGCCAAGGTAGTTCCATCAAGTGGGGCCGCTGGGACTCGAACCCAGGACCAACGGATTAAAAGTCCGATGCTCTAACCAACTGAGCTACGGCCCCACGCCAATCCTACCGGCGCGGATCGGCCGGGCAACAGCGGCCGCCACGCGGGCCTTCAGCGTTCGCCGCACTCGAGCACGCGGGTCCGCTGCGGAGCGAACCACCCGGCTTTCTCCACGATCACCAGCCGGGCCGACCGCCCCGGGAGGCGACCGCAGATCTCCGCGAACAGCGCGCGGAAGATGCGCGGCTCGGGATACGTGTTCGCGTTGAACTCGGCCATCGCCCAGGCGTCGAGGTCGAGGATCTCGCGATCGTCGGCCGAGATCGCATGGACGGCGATCGCCCGCGGCAGCCGCGCCGCCGAACCGGCCGGCATGATCACGTGGGCCGCGCTCACGTTGCCCGTGTAGACGTTGAACGACAGGGCGGAGTCCCAGAGGTTGAGATTGTTGAGGAGCGGCAGGAATCCCACGAGCACCACGGCCGCCGCCTGGGGCAGGCCGTGCGGCGGCGGCGCCGCGAGCATCGTGCGCGGGGAGAAGGGGGGCGCGGCCCGGAACAGGAGCCACGCGAGCGCCGCCGATCCCAGGCTCCACATCCACGCGCTGTCGTTCCAATCGCCGCGGAGCGGGCCGATGCAGACGAGGATCACGGCGTGCATCACGAGCGCGTCGCCAAGCGCGATCCCGCGAAACCGCCGCGTGAGCAGGCCGATGCCGAAGAGCGTCTCGAACACCGCCGCGGCGGCCCCGAGCACGGGCAGGCCGGGCACCGGCCCCGGCAGCAGGTCCGTCAGCGGCCGGACGAACCAGGGAAACTCCTCGTGGAAGAAGTGGACGTTGAGCTTCTGGACGCCGCCCCAGAAGTAGGCCGCGGCCACGACGAACCGCATCCCGTCGAGCGTGCGGGTCGCCTCCGCCTCACCGCGGTCCGGCCGGTGCGCGAGCAGCATGATCAGGAGGAGGAAGAACTCGTAGAAGGACGGCCAGAGCCGGCTCTGGTCCTGCGCGAAGAGCACGGCGAGCAGGCCGACGGCCCCGGCGACGAGCGGCCGCGACAGGGGTCTCGCCACGAGCCCCGCGAGGAGCCCCACGAGCAGCGCCAGCACGAGGGCGTCGAGCGGCCACGGGAAACGCGGCACGAGCCCGAGCACCGGCACGAGCGGATAGAGCCGCGTCGAGAGCCAGAGCCGCCAGGCGCACGCGAGGCAGAGCAGCATCGCCACCGCGAGCGCCCGCACCACGGCCCGCAGCCGCGCCTGCTCGCTCGTGAACGGGCTCATCATGCCGGCGTCCGGATCCGTCGTGCCGCGCGGCCGTGGGCTCACGGCCCGGCATCCTTCCGCGCGAGTTCGATGCACACCAGTCGATCCGCGCCCCGCACATAGAGGAGACCGTGGGCCAGGATCGGCGCGGCCCAGGCGGGATAGGTGAGGAGCTTCGGCCGCTCCGCGCCGGGGGCCGGCGGCTCGCCCTCGAGCGGGATCTCGGCGACCTGCTCGAACCGCTCGGGCGTGGCGCGGACCACGAGCAGGTCGCCCCCCTCGGTGAGGCAGACGAGGTGCCCGTCCACGAGCAACAGGCTCGCGCGGCCGAGTCCGGGCTGCGACCACGCGACGCGGCCGGTCTTCCACTCGACGCAGCGGAGTTCCGCGTTCTCCGTGTGCCGGCCGCTGCAGCCGTAGACGAAGCCCTCGTGGTGGATGGGGGTGCTCCAGTGGCACTGGAGGATCTTGCGGCGCTGCCGGGCGTCGTCCTGCCACACGACCTCGCAGCCGCCGGGCCTGACCTTGAGGAGCGCCGCGCCGGGGCCATAGCACTCGCTCACGAGCACCTCGTCGCCGACGATCACGGGGTTGGCGGCGTTGACGCTCTCGAGGATCTTCGCCCGCCACGGGAAGTGGAAGTCCTGCCGGCCCGTCGCCGGATCGAAGCCGACGAGGCCCCCGCGGGCGAACACGAAGCCCCAGCGGCGGCCGGCGATCGTGGCCAGCGTCGGGCTCGCGTAGCTGGCGAGCTCGTCGCCGCAGCGCCAGCGGACTTCGCCCGTCCGCTTGTCGAACGCGACCACGCCCGAGTCGGCCCCGCGCACCCGGTCGAGTTGGCCCGGCGGCACGTCGCGGCCCTCCGGGGGCGAGCCGCCGACGTTCGCGATCAGGAGGTCGCCCTCGACGACGGGCGTGCTGCCGACACCGAAGAAGTTCGGCACCACGCCGAACTCGGCCACCGTGTCCAGCTTCCAGATCACCGCGCCGTCGCGGACGCCGAGACAGTGCAGCATCCCCTCGGCGCCGAGCACGTACACGCGGTCGTCATCCACCACGGGGCAGCACCGCGGGCCGCCGTCGTAGCCGTAGAGGTCCTGGTAGGCGGTCGGGTACTCGAAGTGCCAGAGCTCCGCACCCGTCTCGGCGCGGAGGCAGTCGAGGCGGTTGCGGTCGCCGCGCCGCGAGAAGAGGAACAGCCGCCCGCGGCTCACCGACGGCATCGCGTAGCCGCCCGTGATGGGCCGCTGCCAGCGGACCGTCACGCCGCGCGGGCCCTCCGCGGTGAAGAACCCGGTTTCGGCGCTCCTGCCGTCGCCGGACGGCCCGAGGAAGGCGGGCCAATCGCCGCCCGCAGCCCGCTCCCAGAGGTCGGGAACGTCGGCGGCGCTCGCCACGCCGCAGCCGAGCAAGACCGCGACGACGAGGCCGCCGATCGGCCTCGCGAGCATGCCGCCTCGCGACCTGAATGCCCGAGAGAGGACTTGAACCTCCACCCAGTTACCTGGACAAGAACCTGAATCTTGCGCGTCTGCCAATTCCGCCACTCGGGCGAGTGCGGCCGCCCGGGGGCGACAGGTGCCCTGATGCTACCAGCGCGGGCCGGGGCGGCAAGGCACGGCTGCATCGCCGGCGCGGGCCGATTTCGCGGGTCTGACGGGGGCCAAACTGCCGTCGCCCCGCGGCGGCGGCACGGCTACGATCCCCGGCCGTTTCCGGCCCTTCCCGCGCGAAAGGATTCGCCATGCTCCCGAGCCGCCCCACGTCGCGCCGCGTCGCGTGCGCCGCCCTCGTGCTCGTCGCCGCCGGTGCCGCATCGGCCACGGCCCAACTGGCTCCCCCCGCCGGCGCGCAGGAGATCCAGACCGTGACGGCCGCGCGCGCGGCGCTCGAGCAATTCGCCGGCCTGCAGATCGAGTCGATTCCGCAGACGATGCTCGAGAAGGCCGAGGGCATCGCGATCTTCCCCAACATGATCAAGGGGGGCTTCATCCTCGGGGTGAACTTCGGCCGGGGCGTGCTCATGGTGCGCCGCCCCGACCGCACGTGGAGCCCGCCGGTGATGGTGACGATGGGAGGCGGCAGCCTCGGCTTCCAGGCCGGCGTGCAGTCGGCCGACATCGTGCTCGTGTTCGCGACGCCGCAGAGTCTGCAGGGCATCCTCACCGGCCAGAAGGTCACGCTCGGGGCCGACGCCTCGGTGGCCCTCGGCCCGGTCGGCCGGCAGGCCAACGCCGGCACCGATGCCCGGCTCGGCGCGGAGATCTACTCCTACGCGCGCAGCCGCGGACTCTTCGCCGGCGTGTCGCTCGGGGGCGCCGACCTGTCCGTCGATCAGAACGCCAACTCGATGCTCTACGGCCGGTTCGGCGTGACGCCGTCCGACGTCTTCGAGGCCCGCGGCCTGGCCTTCCACCCGGAAGTGAAGCAGCTCATGGAGGATCTCGACGCGCGGAGTCGGCCCGCGACGGTGCCGACCCCGGCGCCCACGCCCGGCCCCGCCCAGCCGCGGCAGGCCGCCGTGCCGGCGGCGACGGTTCCGATCGCGCCCATCGGCGGTCAACCGGCGCCGACGCCCGTGGCCCAGCCCGCCGCTGCTGCGCCGGCCCCATCGAGCGCGCCGCCGCTCGTACCCATCCGCTGACGACGCCCCGTTTTGAAAAAGCGGATGTGGTGCCGGCATCAACCCTCTCCTTCTGGGAGAGGGTGGCCGTAGGCCGGGTGAGGGTGCCTTGGTGGCGCGATCAAAGCACCCTCACCCCGGCCCTCTCCCCGAGGGAGAGGGTGAGGAGTGCTGCCGCGTTGGCGTATGATTGAGACGGGCTCACAACACGCTCGAGCGAGAGTGGCGGAACTGGCAGACGCGCTGGATTTAGGTTCCAGTGCCGCAAGGCGTGCGGGTTCGACTCCCGCCTCTCGCAGTTTGATCCGCGCGGGCTACAGCAGGCTCTCGAGCAGCAGGCGCATCTTGCGGAGCTCGGCGACCTGGTCCACGCCCTCGATGGGCGGCAGGTGGGCGCACAG
>JBJTJO010000112.1:0-8942 GCA_046095965.1 Planctomycetaceae bacterium | reverse complement strand
CGCTGTCATCCGCAACGTTGTACCATCCACCGCGCCGGGGGAGATCCGCCGGACGCGCCGCGGCCGCGGGCTCACGCCGCGGCGTATTCGTCGAGCTGCGCCTCGATCCGGCCGAGGACGTCGGTCATCTGATCGGCGTCGGGCAGGAGCGTGACCCGGAAGTGGTCGCGGTAGGGCACGTTGAAGCTCGACCCTGGCGCCACGAGCACGTGCTTCCGCTCGAGGAGATCGAGCGCAAAGCGTTGGTCGTCGAACGCCGCGCCGCCCGGGAGGCGGTCGGCATGCACCTTGAGAAACGCGTACATCGCCCCCTGCGGCGGCACCACCGACAGCCAGCGGCTTCGCCGGATGGCCCCCAGGAGGGCCTCGCGGGGGGCGTGGAGCCGGCCGCCGGGACGCGTGAGGTCGAAGATCGACTGGTGGCCGCCGAGCGCCGTCTGCACGGCATACTGCCCCGGCACGTTCGAGCACAGCCGCAGCGACGCGAGCAATTCGATCGCCTGCAGGTAGTCGTGGGCATGGTCCCGCTCGCCGGAGCAGACGAGCCAGCCCACCCGCAGCCCGCAGGCCCGCCACACCTTGCTCAGCCCCCCGAACGTGAGGCACAGCGACCGCCGCGCCAGCCCCGCCAGCGGCACGAACTCGGCGTCGTCGTAGAGCATCTCGTCGTAGATCTCGTCGGTGCAGAGCACGAGGTGCCGCCGTGCCGCGATGTCGGCAAGCTGCTCGAGCACCTGCCGTGGGTAGACGGCGCCGGTGGGATTGTTGGGGTTGATGACCACGAGCGCCCGCGTCCGCGGCGTGATCAGCCGTTCGACCTCGGCGGGGTCGGGCACGAAGCCGCGCTCCGGGCGGCAGGGATAGTGGACCGCCCGTGCCCCGTGGATCACCACGCTCGCGGTCCAGAGCGGGTAGTCGGGGCTCGGCACGAGCACCTCGTCGCCCGGGTTGAGGAGGGCCCGCATCGCCAGCATGATCAGTTCGCTGACGCCGTTGCCGATGAACACGTCGTCGGCCGTCACGTCCATGATGCCGCGGCCCTGCTGCTGCATGACCACGGCCTCGCGGGCCGGGAAGATCCCCTTCTGGTGCGAGTAGGGATCGGCCTGGTGCAGGTTCTGCACGATCGCCACCCGCATCGACTCGGGCATCCGGAAGCCGAAGGCCCCGGGATTCCCGATGTTGAGCTTCACGATCTCGTGCCCCTCGCGCTCGAGCGCCTCGGCGCGGCGGGCGAGTGCCCCGCGGATCTCGTAGCGCACCTCGTGGAGGTGCTCGCTGGCGCGGAGCAGGGGCAGGCTCATCGGGGCGGGTCCGGGTCGGGAACCTCCAACCCTACCACACGCGCGGGCGCTACCGTTCGAGGGCCGCGAGGAGCGACTCCCACGGCAGGGCCACCCAGGGGATGGCGTGCGGCAGCCGGCCGCGGTCGGGCAGCGCCCCGGGGTCGAAGGCCCCGGCGGCCGCGCGGTCGAGCGACCGGTCCACGGCGGCGGACAGCCGCTCGAGCCACTCCGGCACCTCCACGCCCGACCCGCTGGCCACGCCGAGGAAGGATTCGGCACGCGCCTCGAGCCGCCCGCCCGCGGCGTCGGGCTCTCCGGAGACGAGCTCACGGACCGCCGGTTCGACGAGCGCCTCGAGCTCGTCCTGCTCGAGCGCCGCCGTGAACGACCGCCGCACGCGGTCGCCGACGCTCGCGAGCCTCGTGCCCCAGTGCGCCTCGAGCCCCGCCAGCCGCTCGACGAGGGCCGCCGCCGTGTCCCGCGTCTCGTCCCGCATCCGCCCGCGCCACGCCTCCGCCGCCTCGGCGGCCCCGCGCCGCGCGAGCACGCGGTGGGCCACGTTCACCGGCCGCAGCGTCCAGGCGATGCGGTCGTACTCGGCCTTGACCCGCAGGAAGTCGAGGAGGATGTGCAGGCACTCGCCGCGGTCCGACTGCGTGGTCGTCGAGTTCCAGTCGCGGTATTCGGCGTGGTTCTCGGCGACCGCCTCGAGGACGAGCCGCAGCCGTGCGGCCGCCGGCCGGAAGCCGAGCGCGCCGCTGGCCAGATCCTCGACGAGTCGCTCCGGCCGGCGGGCGGCGGCCTCCGGTGCGGATGCCTCGACGGGCTCGCCCGGCTCGTCACCGGCCCGCTCGACGAGCCGTTCGAGCCACGTCCGCACCCCCCCGCGCAGGATCCCCCGCAGCGACGACGGCGCGAGGAGGTGCTGCGTGAACAGGCCCGCGCCATAGTGCTCCACGAACTCGCGGGTGACCGCGAACGCCCGGTCGTCACGGACCCGCTCGAGCACCGAGAGCCGCAGTTGCCGCGCGTGCGTCAGCCACGTCTCGAGGAGCCGCGGCACCAGGAGCGCCAGCCCGTCGAGGATCCGCTGCGTGACGGTCGCGGAGTCCGCGCCCCCCGAGCCGGCGCTCTCCACGATGCGCTCCACGAGCGCCGCCGTCGCGGCCTCGAAGACGCGGTCGAACTCGCTCACGCTCGCGCCCCCGGCGGGCCGCAGGCTCTCGAGCGACTTGGCGAGCTGCACGATCGCGATCGACTCGGCGACGAGACCGACCCGCGGCAGGCAGGCGGCCAGCCGCGTGAGCAGCCGCTCGCGGCCGCGGGCCTGCACGACCCGCGCGGGACGGCCGCCACGCGCGAGCGGCACGTAGAGCACCGGCTGGCCGGACAGCCGGCCGCGGACGAGGTCGAGCGCGCGGGCGGCGGCGGCGGCGTCGCCAGTGAAGAGCGCGGCGAACAGCCGGCCCACCGCGCCGCGGCCCGGATCGCGGCCGGCCGGCCGCGGCGGCCGGCCCACGTGGAGCCGCGCCGCGAGGATCCACGACGTCTCGCCGGCCTGCACCGCCGCATCGACGAGCCGCTCGGCGGCGGCGTCCCGCTGCCAGCGCAGGCGATCGAACTCGGCCGGCTGCATGCCCGGCGGCGGCTCCTGGTCGCGCGCGGCGACGACGGTCGCGGCCCGCACGAGCGCCCGGCGCAGACGCCGGAGCGAATGCCGCCAACCGATCACGGAGTCGATCTCGGCGCGGTCGGGGGAGGTGCCGGCCGCGGCGTCCGCGGCGCACCATGCGGTCACCGCCGACCGCAGGAGCCCGAGCGTGCCGGCGAGGAGTTCCGCCGCGTCCTCGAGCGCGCCGAGGTCTCCGGCCTGCGCCCCGTCGGGCAGATCGACGTCGATCATGCCGCCATCGACGCCGTCGTCGGCCGAATCCCGCCAGACCATCGACTCGTAGGCGGCGGCCAGCCGCTCCGTGCCGTCGGCCTGGTCGTCGTCCTCCCCCGCCTCCCGGTCGCCGTCGCGCGTCGGGCCGCCCCCCGCCGCGGCCGCCTCGACGACGTCCACCACCGCGCTCGTGTTGGCCTCGACCAGTTCGAGAAAGCGCCGCACGCGGGCCCTGGCCTCGGGTCCTGAAGCCGCGGCCGCGAGATCGAGCCATCGGGTCGCGGCGGCGAGCCACACCGGCCCGGTCCGCCCGATCGCGTCCCCCTCGAGGAGCGACGCCCAGTGCACGAGCAGGCCCATCGCGCCGTCGATGTCCCCCTCGCGCAGCAGTTCCTCGGCGGCCTGCGCGTGGGACCGCGGCGTCGTGAACGACGCGACCTCGCGGCGCCAGAACCCCAGCGGCGGCGGCGCCGGCGCCGACTCGCGCCGGCGCTCGAGGGCCGCGATCACCTCCGCGGCGCTCGCCGCCACCTCGCGGCCCGAGAGGTGCGGCACGCCCGACACCGTGGTCGTGGCAAAGCGGTCCCACCACGAGCCGAGTCGCTCGAGCCCGCCCGCGGCGCGCGCCGCGGCGTCGCGCGCCCCCGCGAGCGCGGCCTGCCGCCGCACCGCGGCGTACCCGGAGAGGATCGAGTCCACGGCGTGCACGAGGTCGTCCACGCGCGGGTCGGGCAGGCTCTCCCCACCTGGCTCGTGCAGGGGGAACTGCGCGGAGAGGCCGAGGATGTTCCAGGGATCCACCGCCGCGCCGCACTCCACCGCGCGGAAGAGCAGGTCGGCGGCGGCGTCGAGCTCGGCGACGGCCGCGGTCGCGGCCTCCGGCCCGCGCCGCAGCAGCCCCTGCGCCGCGACGACGCGGCTCGTGAGCCGCGCGAACAGCCGGGCCGACGCCGCGGGCACCGCGCCGGCGAGCCGGTCGGCCGCAGCCGGCCGGCCCAGTCGCGCGCAGACGGCCGCGAGGGCCACGTTCTCCACCTGCCGCGCCCGACGGCCGGCCAGCACGGCGTTGATGTGCCGCCGCACGCCACCGAACGGCTGCCGCCGCCGCACGGCCTCGTCCTCGAGCCGCGCGCGGTGCCGCGGCGGCAGCGTGCCGAGCATCCAGCGATAGAACTCGTCGCGGTAGCCCGCGATCCGCGGCAGGAGCTCGGCGAGCGGCAGCGCCGCCTGCCGCGCGCCGGGTCCGTGACCCGAGAGCCCGGCGGCCATGAGCACGACGCCCGCGAGCACCGCGGCCGCCTCGCGCCGCAGTTCCGCGCCGCGATCCGGGTCGGCAGCCTCCGCCGGTGCCGCCGCAGGCCACGACAGGATCCCGTCGAGCGTCGCCTGCTGCACGACCATGCGGCGATAGCGTCCCTGGCCGTCGATGCGGCCGGGATCCCAGAGGCCGAACAGGTAGTTCGGCCGGCTGGCCGCCGGATGGAGGAAGTCGAACGCCCGCGGGTCGATGGCCAACTCCTCGAGGGCCTCGGGGTCGAAGTCGGCCTGCCGCAGGAGATCGGCCGGGGCGGTCGCGAGGATCTCGACCGCGGTGCCGACGAGGTCGCCGTAGCGGCCGTGCGCGGCGCCGGCACCGGCGATGAACAGGGGCACCGGCCGTACCCGCTCATGGGAATAGGGGGCGGAGAGCCGGCCGTTTTCGAGCACGGCCACCGGCCGCCAGCCGACGTAGTCGTCGAGCCGGTCGATGGCCCGGGCCACGAGCGGCTCGTCCTCGAGACCGTCACCCGCGGCGATCTCGGCGAGCACGGCCTGCGCGGCCGCCATCACGAACCACGGCCGTTCGATCCCGCCCGGCGGCTGGTGCTCGAGCAGATCGGCATGAAACCGGCGGTAGGCGGGCAGGCCCCGGTCGAACACGAGCCGCAGGGCCGCGCGGGCCTGCGTGGCGTCGCGGAACGCCGCCGAGCCCGCGGCGAGGGCGTCGAGTCGGCGGCCCAGGCTCGCGGCCACGGCCGCGGCCGTGTCGGGCCGCTCGGCCACGCCGTCGGCCGTCACGGGCTCGAGTTCCGCGAACAGGCTGTCGAGTGCCCGCCACGCGGCGGGGTCGAAGGCGCCGGACGAGAAGTTGAGGTAGCCGAGGACGACGGCGGCCGCATCCCGACCGCCGGCCGCGTTCACCTCCGCCATCATCACCGTTGTCACCCTGAGCGATCGCTCGTGCGGCCGGACATCGGCCCCGCGACCGCAAAATCGTAGCAGGCCGCGCCACCGGAACCGGCGGGGGGCGTTTTTTGCCCGGCGTTCCGGGCGAACTATCCTTGCGGGTCGGGCGTGGTGCGTCCGGCACGGTGAACCGTCGGCCTCGCGCCCAGGAAGCCCAGCCCATGCCGCGACCGTTTCCGCGCGTCCGCCGCCCCGCCCCGTCGATCGCGATCGCGATCGCGTTCGCTCTCGCAGGCGCGGTCGTCGCGCCCGCCGCCCGTGGCCAGGGCTGCCCCTGCGGCACCGCGGCCGACGAACTCCGGGCCGCCGAGGCGGGCCTCGTCCGTGAATGGATCGTGCAGGTCCCGTTCGACTCGGCAGCGTGGCGTCTCGACCACGTGGCGGTCGGCGACGGACTCGTGGTGGCCCAAGCAGGCGATGGCAGCCTGCACGCGATCCGCTCGGCGGCATCCGCCACCACGGGCCAGCGCGCCGGCACCGTGGCCTGGTCGCGGTCGATCGCGGACGCGGCCGGAGACGCCTGGCCGCCCACGATCGGGCCGTCGTTGGTCGTCGTGGCGAGCGAACTGGCGGTCCACGCGCTCGACCGCGAGACGGGCATCGTCGAGTGGGAGCGGCCCACCGGGTCGCTGACCGCCGCGTCCGCGGTGCAGTCCGGCACCTGGGTCTATGCGCCGCTGCGCACCAGCCGCGTGCTGCGCCTGCCGGCGAACCCCCTGGGTCAGCCGGCATCCGAGCCGCCACCGTCACCCGAAGGCCCGACCGCGGGCCGACGGGGCGCGAAGCCGGCCGAGGCGCCGATGCCACCCGAGCCGCTCGACCCCATCGAGATCGAGAGCGGTGGGGCGTTGAACGCCGCGCCCTCGCCATTGGGAAACGGCGTCGTGTGGAGCACGTCCAACGGCCTGGTCGCGCTCGAACGCACGCCGCTCGGCTGGGTGCGGCACGAATTTCCCGAGTCGCGTCCGCCGAGCTGGGTGCCGCAGGCCCCGATGGTGCTCGCCGGACCGCCCGTCGTTCGCGGCGCCGCCATCCACATCGCCACCACCGACGGCAGCCTCGCCCGCATCGATCTCAACGACCCGAAACGCCCCGGCCTGCGGGCGGCATGGGCCGTGCGGCTGCCCGACCTGCCGAGCGCCGGGCCGCTCGTCGGCGGCGACGTGGTCGTCGTCGCGCTCGGCCCGGCGGGCGTCGCCGCGTTCTCGGCCGCCGACGGCCGCGAGCTCTGGAGGTCGCCGCTCGTCGGCACGCTCGTGGCCGCGGCGGGCGGCCGCGCCTGGCTCCTCGACACGGTGGGCCGCCTCACCGCACTCGACCTCGCCACGGGCTCCCGCAGGCAGTCCCTCTGCCCCGGCTGCTTCAGACTGCCGGTCGTCAACACGCTCACCGAGCGGCTCGTGCTCGCCTCGCCCGGCGGTCTCGTGGTGTCGCTCGCGCCGCCGGCATCACCCACCCCGGCACCTGCGGTCAACGCCGCCGACGCGCCCGCTGCGGCACCCGCGCCCGCGGATCCTGACGCCACGCCTCCCTGAGCAGGTCGTAGAGCGCCGGGTCGTGCCGCGCGAGGCGGTGCGGATCCTGGAAGAAGCACTCGCTGGCCACGGCGAAGAACTCCGCGGGGCTCTCGTCGGCGTACTCGTCGAACGCCGTCGCGCGGCCCTCGTCGAGCGCGGCGGCGAAGCGGTCCCGGCAGTCGGCACAGGCGGCGACCCAGGCCCGCGCCCGCGCCGCCGGCAGCGGGGGCACGCCGTCGATCGCCCCGTCGAGCGCGTCGAACTGGTGGGCGAACTCGTGGATCACGACGGCCCGCGCGCCGTCCCGCATCCGGCCCCCGGCGACGACGTCGGGCCACGACAGGGCCATGCTGCCGCCGGTCCAGGTCTCGCCGAGCCGCTCCTCGCGCCATTCGAGTTCGATGTCGCCGCCGAGCGGCGCGGAGGTGGGCACGCGGAAGTCGCCGGGGTGTACGAGGATCGACCGCAGCCGGTCGAAGTGCTCGGCGCCGAGCCCGAGCGCGACGAGGCCCGCCTGTCCGGCCACCGCCAGCCGCACCTCGTCGGTGATGGCGAGCCCCCCGCAGCCCTCGAACCGCTTCTCGGCGAGGAACACGGCCAGCCAGCCCTCGAGGCGCCGCAGATCCTCCGCCGGGAGCCACTCCACCTGCCGCACCATGCGCCGCAGGATCTCGCCCCAGCCCGGCGGGAACGGCCGCTCGCGGAGCGCCCGCCGCCGCCGCGCCTTCAGCCAGGAGAGCAGCATGGGCGGCCCTCGTCGCGCCGGCGGCTCACGGGCCCGGCGCGAGCGGCATCTGCCTGCCGAACAACTCGACCGCCAGGAAGATGCAGCCGATCGAGATCGCCACGAACGACAACAGCAGCATCGCCGTGTAGACGTTCATCGGCGGCCGGGTCCGCGAAGTGCCGTCGTCGGCCATGTGCCGGCTCCCGTCAGCCCTTGAGCCGCGTGGTGAACCGATCGCCCCGCTGCACGATGCCGCGGGAGAATTCCTTGACGATCTCGGCCACCGCGCGGTCGTGCGTCACCCGCAGCACCTTGGCCCGCCCGATGTACTCGCCCGAGCGGTAGACCTCGACCACGTGGCCCGCCTGGAGGCCGTCGTCGCCCCCGAGCGAGAGCTCGATGGCGGTGTCGGCCACCGCCACGACGGCGCCGTCGAGCGTGGGCACCCGGTCCTTCGGCAGGCTGTCGAGCGTGAGGCCGCCCTGCTTGAGGAGGACGCGGGCGTTGGCCACCTGCTTCTCGAGCTGCTCGCGCCGCTCGTTCGCCACGGCCAGGAGCGCCTTCGACTCCTCGAGGTCGGCCGCGAGCTTCGACGCGGTCTCGACCCGCTCGTCCACCTTCTTCTGCTGGTCGCGGACATCGACGCGGAGTTTCTCCACGAGCGCCGTCGCGTCCTTGAGCGCGACCTGGGCCTCCTCGAGTTCGCGGATCGCCGTGCGCTGGGCCTCCTCGCGGTCGGCCTTCTCCCGACGGAGCCCGTCGAGCACCGCCGTCTTCTCCTTCAGCGCCGACTGGAGCTTGGCCACGACCTGGTCGCGGGCCTGCTCGGACTCCGACACCTTCTGGGTCAGCCGGGTGATCTCCTCCTGGAGGCCCTGGCGCTCCTTCTCGGCCTCCGAGAGCAGGTGCTTGTAACCCGGCCGCTGGCCGGCCTTGCACTCCTCGGGCTTGCGCTCGATCTCTTCCTGCCAGTTCGTGTGCGACAGGAAGACGGCGCCCGCGAACGACATGAGCACGAGGCTCATGATGAACACCGCGAACACGAAGATCTTGCCGAGATAGTTCATGGCTCGCCCGCCCTCATCGGCCGGAGGATCCGCCCCGGAGCGGTTTCCACGGTCCCCATTCTCGGCCCGTGGCGTCCCCGCTGGCAAGCATCCGCCGCCCGTCGGGCACGGACTCCCCGCCCGCCAGCAGGGATCGGCACGCCAGTCGGGCGCCCTCTAGCCCAGCCGCCGGGTTTCGGCGTCTCCGGTCCGGCGGCGGCCCGCCCACCCCCCCAACACCGCCTCCAGCAGCAT
>JBJTJO010000111.1:0-6735 GCA_046095965.1 Planctomycetaceae bacterium | reverse complement strand
AGGCCGCAGAACAGGAACGCGCGAATCGCGAACGAAGTGGACATGGAGAGAACCTCCGGAGGTGGAAGGGACGTCCGCCCGCGCCGAGGCGGGACGGGGGAGCCGGGACGAGGGACCGGTCTCCCGGAAACTCTGCCACCGCTTTCGCACGTGTCAAAGTCTGCCTGACCGGTGTCCACGTCACGCGGGGGCCGGTCGTGCGGCCTGTGACGCCGCTGCCGCACCTCGAGGCAGCTGCCGCGCGATCGCGCAGCGGGAGATCAGGCCAGCATCCCGCGGAAGCGGTCGAAGAGATACGCGGAGTCGTGCGGCCCTGCGGCCGCCTCGGGGTGGTACTGCACGCTGGCCGCCGGGGCGGTCCTGTGCCGCAGCCCCTCGATCGTGCCGTCGTTCAGGTTGCGGTGCGTGACTTCGAGGTTCGCGGGCAGCGTCGCCTCGTCCACCGCGAAGCCGTGGTTCTGCGAGGTGATCTCGACCTTGCCCGTCGTGAGATCCATGACCGGCTGGTTCGCGCCGCGGTGGCCGAACTTGAGCTTGAAGGTCTTCGCGCCGCAGGCGAGCGCGAGGAGCTGGTGACCGAGGCAGATGCCGAACAGCGGCACCTTCCCCACGAGCCCGCCGACCGTCTCGATGCAGGGACCGAGCACCTCCGGGTCGCCGGGGCCATTCGAGAGGAAGACGCCGTCGGGACCGAGGGCCAGCACCTCGGCGGCCGTGGCCCGGCCCGGCAGCACCGTCACGCGGCAGCCCTGGCTGGCGAGGTGCCGCGCGATGTTCCACTTCATGCCGTAGTCGAGCGCCACGACGTGCCGCTCCGGCCCGCGGGCCGGGGTCGCCGGCAGGATGCCACCAGCCGCGGGCTGCAGGAGCGGCCGGGCCTCGTCGGCGAGCGGCTCGATCCACTCGTCGGGCTTGTCGGGCATCACTTCGCGCACGAGGTCGCGACCCGCGAGCGCCGGTGCCGACCGCGCCAGTTCCACGAGCCGCGCGGGGTCGAGCACCTCGCTCGAGAGCACGCCCGTCATCGCGCCGCGGATCCGCAGGCGGCGCACGAGGGCCCGCGTGTCGATGCCCGCCAGGCCGACCACGCCGGCCCGGGCGAGGTAGTCGCCAAGCGTGCCGGTGGCGGTGAAGTTGCTGGCGATCCGGCTCGCCTCGCGGACGACGAAGCCGGCCATCTGGAGCTTCCCGCTCTCGATGTCGGCCGGATTGACGCCGTAGTTGCCGATCTGCGGCGCCGTCATCGTGAGGATCTGGCCGCGGTACGAGGGATCGGTGAGGATCTCCTGGTAGCCGGTCATCGACGTGTTGAAGCAGACCTCGCCCGACACGGTGCCCGACGCACCGAACGAGTCGCCGACGTAGACGGTGCCGTCCTCGAGCGCGAGCGCGGCCCTGGGCATGGGAGTCTCCTGCGGAAGAGCTGGGAGGATACCACACCGTTCCCGGCTCCCGCGGTGCGCGCAGGACCACGCCGCCGGCCGCGTTGTGGCCAGCGGCCGCTCGCGGTATAACCCCGCCGGTGCAGGGATCCGGCCGGGATCGAGTCGTGTCGCACGGGAGAGCGTCCATGTCCGGTGTCCTCGGCTTCCGCGTCCTCGCCGGGCGGGGCGGCGGGTTCGGTCCGATCATCCGCTGGTTCATCCAGGTCGTCATCTACGACATCTGCGTGACCACGATCTCCGACGTGCTGGGCGTCCCCCGGATCGTCGCGCTGTTCATCTTCCTGGGCATCCTGCTGGCCATCGGCTTCGTGTCCTACGCCTTCCGGAACCGGATGAGCAGCCAGGCCGATGCGGATGCCGACGTCTGACGGTGGCCTGCCGGCGGGCACGAGGTGAGCGGAGCCAGCGGCATGCGGCACGAGGTGCTCCACGGACCGGCGTTCTCGGCGCTGCGGCTCGACGTTGACACCGGTCAATCGATCCTGGCCCAGCCAGGGTCGATGCTCGCCATGACGCCCGGGTTCACCGTGGACGTGCGGGCCGGGCTCCACATGGAGGGGCGGCGCGGGATCGCCCGCGGGCTCCGCAGCATGTTCGGCGGCGAGAGCTTCTTCACCGTGGTCTACACGGCGAAGCGATCCGGCCAGCACATCGTCCTGGCCCCGGACCAGATGGGCGAGATCCGGGCCCTCGAGACCGACCCGGCCGGGGGCCTCCTGCTGGCCCGCGGGGCATTTCTCGCCTGCGGCCCGGAGGTCAGCTTCGGCCTCCACAACGCGGGCGTGCACGGCGTGCTCGCCACCCGCGGCCTGTTCTTCCTCAAGACGTCCGGCGCGGGCACGCTCTTCGTCACCAGTTACGGCGGCATCGTCGAGCAGACGCTGGTGGACGGCGAGCGCTTCGTGCTCGACAACCGCAACATCGTGGCGTTCAGCGACGGCATGCCCTTCGAGTCGGTGGTGCTGGCGGGGTCGCTCAAGGATTCGTTCTTCTCGGGAGAGGGTTTCGTGGTGCGGTTCACGGGCCCCGGGAGGGTGCTCTACCAGACCCGGGCCCGCCCGTCGCTCGGCCTCCTCCGCGGACTCGTGCAGTCGATCGTCTGAATTCCCGCTCCGGCACCGCATGCCCGACACGCCCCTGCCCGCGCCGCGCCGCCTGACGACGCCCGATCGCGACGAGCTCGCGGCGCGGCACCGCCGCCACGACCGCCGCACCGTGATCTGGCTGGCCCTCGAGGTCGCGGCCGCCGTCGGCTGCCTCGTGTGGGTGCGGGCGGGAGGCGGCCCGTCCGCCACCGTGGAGACGGCGGTGCTCGTCGGCGTGGCCGTGATCGGCCTGTTCGACGCGCTGCCCTGGCTGTGGGCCGCGAGCCGCACGCGGCTGCGCGACCTGCGGCCGGAGGCGCGGTTCGGCGTGCACTCGCGCGACTCGCTCCTTGCGTGCGTCGATCGGGTCAGGGCCCGGCTCGGCATCCCCGGCGAGTGCCCGGTCTCCCTCGTGCGCGACAAGGACATCAACGCCCACGCCGTGCCGCTGAGCCTGCTGCCGGGCATCGGCAGCCTCGCCGAGGTGCGCCTCAATCGCTCCATCCTGCACCTCTTCGACGAGCCCGAACTGGAGAGCGTCATCGGCCACGAGTTCGGCCACGTGTTCGCCTTCGCCCCGCTGGCCGGCCGCTGCCTCTTCGTCCACGCGGCGTTCGCGGCCGCGCTCACGCTGGCCATCGCGCACGTCCTCGCCGGCTCCGAGGTGCGCTTCGGGGCTCCGCTCCTGGCGTTGTGGCCCGCCCGCTGGCTGGCCTTCTCGACCACGCTGACCCGCGCGCGGGCGACGGAGTTCCTCTGCGACGACTACGGCGCGGCGGCGGCCGGCACCGGGCCCGCGATGCGGGCGGAACTCAAGATCGCCCTCGAGACGGAGGCGCGGGCCACGCTCGTGGAGCAGGTGCTCGAGGCCCGCCTGCGGGGCGGCGACGTCGCCCTGCCGACACTCCTCGCGGCCTACGAGGCGGCGCTCCCCTTCGGCACGGTGACGCCCCGGGAGACGGAGGCCACCCTCCGCGGGGAGCTCGAGCGCCTGCGGCGCGACGCCGAGGGCTTTTCGCTCGGCGGCCTGTGGCGGCACCTCTTCAGCGGCGACGACGTGGACGAGGATTCGCTGCGCGGGTCGGTCGCGAGCGGGCGGGCGTGCCGCGCCGTGGCCCGGGTGACGGTGCGGCCGCAGGATGTCCTGGCCGGAAAGACGACCCTGGCCTCCTGCGTGGCCGCGATCGAGGCCGAGCCCACCCGGGTGCTCTTCCACCTGCCCGACGAGATCGACGACAGCGACTCGTCGCATCCCAACTGCTCGCGCCGCCTGCTCTTCCTCTGGCGGTCGCGCGATGCCGCCGCCGAAACGACCGGAGCCCGGACCGCGGCGTCGTGACGGCATGCTGACGCCGTCCACGCGTGGGCGCGACGGCGGCGACCGCGGCACGGTCTTGCGGGCCTACGATTTCGCGAACCTCGATGAGGCCGCCGCCGCGGCCCGCGAGGCCAAAGGCGAGAGCTTTCGCCTCCGCGACGCCCGCAGGCGGCAGCGGCGGGTGACCGGCCCGTCCTGAACCCATCATCCTTGGAGCAACCAGCTACCCCGGAGTAGATTCAACCCATCCCCAGCGCTGCACTTTTCGGCCGCCCCGCGCTGCACTTTTCAACCGGCGTTCACACGGTAGCGATCGCGGAGTCGGCACAGGCCACCGATGACATGCCCGACCTTTCCCTCCAGGAGCATCGTGAGCCGGTGGGACACGAACGTCGCCGCCTCAGGGCTGCCCTCCGAGTGGAAGCAGTGAGCCGCAGTCCACAGTCGCTCGAGCACATGGAAGAGATCGAGCACGCCCACCGCCCGCGGCAGCCATTCGCCTGCCATCTGCCAGAGGGACCGCTCGCCGTCGAGCAGGCACACGAGCGTCTTGTGCCGCTCGGGATCGCCGTTCCCTGGAGTCGCTGAGGCGGCGGAGTTTTGTGCCATCGATCTCGACGCGCGGCCCCGCATCTCCGTCACCCTGCCCATCGACAAAAGCCCGCAGCAGCGTCAGGCCCAAGTCCAAAAGCTGCGCGAACAACTCCCGCTCCACTCGGTCGATTCGCTCGCCGGAATCTGCCGCCTGCTCAACGTAGTGGCGGATTTTTTCGAGCCGCGCCTGCGCGTTGAGAAAAGCTCGTTCCTGTGAGACGATCATGGCGTTGGGCCTCCGTGAGGATGGGTTGGTTTTCAGACACCCTTCCATTCTCCGAGGCCCAACACCTTTTTCATCTGCTAGCACCGCGTGCATGCAGCGGCTCTCATGCGGAAAAACACGGCACAAACGCCAGTTCCGCCGCCCGAGGCAGGCGAGATGTGCGAGTTACGCCCCTCGAGTGTGCCGATCGCCCGCCCTGGCGACGCGAGCGTGGGGCTGCGGGCCATGAAATTCCGCCATTGACCGGCGGTTTTTCATGGCGACAATGGCGTCATGATCGACCGTGTGATTGACCGGCAGCTGGTCTCCCGGGCCCTGAAGCGCAGCCGGGTCGTGGCCCTTCTCGGGCCACGCCAGTGCGGCAAGACAACCCTGGCCAGGGCCGTGGTTCCGGCCGACTCGCCGAATTACTTCGACCTGGAAGACCCCGCGGGGCTCGCGCGGCTCGCGGAGCCCGACCTGGCGCTGCGTCCGCTCCGGGGGATCGTGGTCATCGACGAGATCCAGCGGCGGCCCGATCTGTTTCCGCTGCTCCGGGTGCTTGCGGATCGTCTGCCGGTGCGGGCACGATTTCTGATCCTTGGCAGTGCGTCTCCCGAACTCCTGAAGCAGTCGTCGGAGACACTGGCGGGGCGCGTCGAGACCGTGCCGCTGGAGGGCTTTCGCCTCGCCGATGTCGGGATCGCGAATCA
Source organism: Planctomycetaceae bacterium (assembly GCA_046095965.1). Classification (GTDB taxonomy): domain Bacteria; phylum Planctomycetota; class Planctomycetia; order Pirellulales; family UBA1268; genus QWPN01. The sequence goes on along the minus strand of JBJTJO010000111.1, from coordinate 1,375 downwards.
GGACCGCCACTGGCTGCGGGGCGGCTTTCCCCTCGCGTTCACGGCCCGGAGCCAAGCCGATTCGGTGGCCTGGCGCCGCCAATTCCTGCAGACGTTTCTCGAGCGCGACATTCCCCAGCTGGGCATTCGCGTTCCTGCCGTGGCGCTCCGGCGGTTTTGGAGCATGGTCGCGCACCACCATGGTCAGATCTGGAATGCGGCCGAGTTGGCCCGTGGCATGGGCGTCGGCGAGGCGACGGTGCGGCGCTACCTCGATCTGCTGGCCGGTGTCTTCATGGTGCGGCAACTGCCACCATGGTTCGAGAACCTCGGCAAGCGGCAGGTCAAGGCTCCGAAAATCTACGTCCGTGACAGCGGCTTGCTGCATGTGCTGCTGGGGGTCACCTCGCGGCGCGACCTGGAAATGCATCCGAAGGTGGGTGCGTCATGGGAGGGCTATGCGGTGGAGGAGGTTCTCAAGGCGTTCCAGCCGGACGAGGCCTATTTCTGGGCCACGCATCAGGGCGCGGAGCTCGACCTCCTCCTGTTCAAGAATGGAAAACGCATCGGCGTGGAATGCAAACGCAGCGACAGCCCGTCCCTGACGCCGTCGATGCGGATTGCGTTGGCGGACCTGCGACTCGACCGCCTGCATGTCGTGTATCCCGGCGACCGTCGCTACGCCTTGGCGAAGAACGTCGACGTCATGCCGCTGGGCGACCTGGCAGGTAGGGCGTAGCCAGACCTCCTGGCCCGTCATGGCGAATCACGTGTTGCTGGCGACGCTCGCTTTCGAGAAAATCCGTCCATGTCCGCAGCACCCGTGAAGCTTCTCGTGCTCTACGACTCCCAGACCGGCAAAGGATAGGACGGTCAACGGCACTTTCGCAAGCGATTGCTGGGTGACGGTTGGCCGGTGACCGGGAGTTTGGCCGCCACGGACCCGATGGACCCGATGGTGGAGCCTGACGGCGCTTTGCCGGACGTTGATGGAGGGGAACTACGGGGTGATTTTCGGCCTGCGCGCAGCCGCGTCTCGAATCCGCCTGGGGTCGGAACGGTTCAGAGGCTTCGGGTGTCGATCGCCGGCAGGTCGTCAGGCGCCGACTGGATCGCGTCGCGGTCGTCATGCACCTGCACGAGCTCGGCCCAGTCGGTAGGCGGGCCCCTGGCGGGAGAGATGGGTGGCGGCTCGAGCGGCTCACCCAAGTGTGTGAGGATCTTCCGGATCGGTCCGGGCTCTGGTGTAACGCGATGAGCCGGATGTCGCCGCCGCACCCCGGGCACTCGAGTGGAAACTCCTCCCCGACCCTCGCCATCAGCTTGGCCCAGGCAATCCGTGACGTGTCGTGGCACGAACCGCAGGATCGCCGCCATGTCCCTGACCCGCTCGGGG
>JBJTJO010000110.1:0-13064 GCA_046095965.1 Planctomycetaceae bacterium | reverse complement strand
GCCGGATCTCACGGCGGGGGGCGAGAAGGACAAGAGCCACGACTGGCTGCTGGGTCCGACTGGGCTTCGTGGCTGGATGTTCTATCACGAGGGCCGCACCACCCACGCGGCCACCGCCACGATCCCCGCCGACGTCTTCCGCATCATGGTGTGCATACCTCTCGCTCCTGGACGTTGCTCACGCACCGGTGTGGCACGTGCCGCCGACCCGCAGGAGCGTACCGCGGGTGGCTGCGCCGCGCCAATCCGCGTCGTTCGGCCACCGCGGCGCGGGGTGGTTGGCGGCACGTGCCACACCGGTGCGTGAGCAACGTCCAGGAGCGAGAGGTATGCACACCATGATGCGGAAGACGTCGGCGGGGATCGTGGCGGTGGCCGCGTGGGTGGGGCTCGCGGGGGCCGGGCTGACGCTCGAAGCGGCCCCGGCACCGGAACCGCCCAAGCCGGCCGACATGAGCAAGCCGGTGCAGGTTTTCATCCTCATGGGCCAGTCCAACATGGTGGGCATGGGCAAGATCACCGGCGGCGAGGGGTCGCTCGAAAACGCCGTGAAGAACAAGGGCAAGTACCGCTACCTCGTGGACGCCTCGGGGGCGTGGGTGGCGCGGCCCGACGTCCGCTTCACGCGGACGATGCAGGGCAAGGGCGTCATGGTCAACGACTGGATGGGCATCAAGGCGGGCACGATCGGCCCCGAGTTCGGGATCGCGAAGTTCGTCGGCGATGCGACCGACTCGCCGGTGCTGATCCTCAAGTGCTGCATCGGCAACCGCAGCCTCGGCTGGGACCTGCTGCCGCCGGGCAGCAAGCGGTTCGAGGAGGGGGGCAAGGTCTACGCCGGCTACAAGGATTCCCCCGACTCGTGGGCCGTGGGCACGGAACCCAAGCCGATCGGCTGGTACGCGGGCAAGCAGTACGACGACGACGTGGGCGACGCCAAGATGGTGCTCGCCGACATCGGCACGTATTACCCCGGCGCGAAGGGCTACGAGGTGGCGGGCATCTTCTACTGGCAGGGCGAGAAGGACGCCGGCAACCCGGTCCACGCGGCCCACTATGAGCAGAACCTCGTGAACCTCATCGCCGCCCTGCGGAAGGACTTCAACGCCCCCAATGCCAAGTTCGTCCTCGGCACGATGGGCGAGTCGGTGAAGGGGGCCGGCGGCAACGGCGGCATGGTGCTCGCGGGCCAGCTCGCGGTGGACGGCAAGGAGGGACGGCATCCCGAGTTCCGGGGCAACGTGGCCACGGTCTACACGCATCCGATGGCCCAGGGGGGCAGCGGCAACGGCCACTACGGCGGCAACGCCGAGGTCTACATGGACGTCGGCGAGGCGATGGGCCAGGCCATGGTGGAACTCCTCAAGTCCGGCGGCCCGGCCGCCAAGGGCCCCAAGCCCAAGCCACCCGTGGGGAAGCCGAAGGCGAAGGTCGCTTCCTGAGACGACGTACTAACGTCGCTTTGCCTCTGCACCGTCGCTCGCCTCGCGACTCGCTTCGCCTCCGCGGAGCGAAGTAGGTGCAGACTGGTAGTCTGCACACGGTGGCAGGCCAAACGGCCTCGCGGTGGCCGAACGACGTGGCCGACCGCATCCCGCAGAGTACCACTCTGCGGCTACTTTCGGACGGGGCATCATCACCCGCACCGGCGTTGCCTCCGCGCGACTTGCGGACGCCGCTGTCGGGAACGTAGCGTAGTGCGGTTTCGCGTCCCCGCCGCCCCCTCCCTCGGAATCCCCACCGTGCAACGCCTGCTCGTCCTCTGCCTCGCGTGGCTCGCCGTCTCCTGTGCCGTCGCGGCCGACCCGGCCCCTGCGCCCAAGCCCGCCCCCGCGATCGAACTCGGCACGCCCTTCGCCGACAACGCGATCCTGCAGCGGGAGATGCCGGTGCCGGTGTGGGGCTGGAGCAAGCCCGGCACGAAGGTCACGGTCGAGTTCGCCGCCCAGAAGAAGACCGCCACGGCCTGGGCCGACGGCAAATGGACCGCGACGCTCGACCCGCTCACGGCGAACGCCACGCCCGCCGAGATGGTCGTCACCGATGATGCCGGGAAGAGGGTCGTGCTCACGAACATCCTCGTCGGCGAGGTGTGGATGGCGTCGGGTCAGTCGAACATGCAGTGGGTCGTGAAGGCGTCGTCGGTCAGCTTCGTGGCCAAGCAACTCGTGGACGAGGCCAAGGCCGCCGGCACGCCGCTGCCGCCGATCCGCGAGGGGAAGATCACCGACTCGTTCGCCTCGCTGCATCCCGTGGAGCACGCCACCCTCGTCTGGAGCGATGGATCGGATTACTCCGACTACAGCGCCGTGGCCTTCGCCTGCGCGGCGGATCTCTGGAAGGAATTGCACGTGCCGATCGGCATCCTCAACTGCTCGTTCAGCCAGACGAGCATCGAGTCGTGGACGCCGCGGGTCGGCTTCACCCTCGCGAGCGACGACTACAACAAGGGCATCGCCAAGCGGCTGCTCGAGACCGACCCGGCCACGCCCGAGCATGCGGCCGCCTGGAAGGCGTTCGCCGAGAAGATCGAGGCCGCACTCGCCGAGAATGCGGCGCTCGTCGCCAAGAAGGAGCCGGCCAAGCCCGTGGCCTTCGAGACGCCGGGCAACATGAACGGCAACCGCGACGCCAGCTGGATGTACAACGGCCGGATGCACCCGGTGGTGCCCTACGCCATCCGCGGCGCGATCTGGAACCAGGGCTTCGCCAACATCGGCGGCGGCCTCACCTACTATGACAACCTCCACGCCCTCATTCCCGGCTGGCGGAAGGTGTGGAACCGCCCTGACCTGCCGGTCTATTTCAACCAGTTCTTCGCCTTCCAGGCGAACGACGGCCTCGACCTGAATCCCATGGCCGAGATGCGGCTGGGCACCTGGCTGGCCCGCGACATCCCCCACACCGGGATGGCGAGCCAGATCGACTTCACGGGCGTGATCCACTACTTCAACAAGGCCCTCTCCGGCCAGCGGATGGCCCGTCACGCGCTCAAGAACCAGTATGGCAAGAAAGACGTCGTCACCGATGGGCCGATGCTCAAGGCCTATCGCGTCGAGGGGAGCAAGGTCGTTGTCGAGCTCGACCACACCGACGGCGGCCTCGTGGTGGCGAAGACGCCGGCCGGCCAAGTGGTCGAGGTGCCGGCAGGGATCGTGAACGGCGCCGACCAGGTCACGCTCTTCTACGTGGCCGACAAGGATCGCGTCTGGCACCGGGCGAAGGTGCAGATTGACGGCAGCACGCTGGTGGTCACGGCGGACGGCGTCAAGGAACCCCACGGCGTGGCCTATGGCTGCCGCGGCGTGGGCCCGCTGCCGGGCATCTTCAACAAGGCACTCTTGCCGCTCACACCCTTCATCCAGTTCGACCACAAGCTCGTCACGAGCCGCGACTGGCCGGGCGGCGTGCTGAAGGTGGCAGGCGTCGAGATCGATCCCTCCACGGTCGGCAAGCCCTACGACTACCGGAAGATGCCGCTTCTGGCCCAGCCGTTCGACGACCACGCCGTGCTCCAGGCCGATGCGCCGATCACGATCTGGGGCTCGGCGATTCACGACTGGGGCTACGAGGCGAAGGGCAAGGCGGAGATCGCCATCTCGTTCGCCGGCACGCAACAAACAATCCCCGTCACGCCGGGCATGAAGGAATGGAAGGTGACCCTGCCGGCGATGAAGGCGAGCATGGAGCCGCAGACACTCCACGTCACCTTCTCGATCGACGGCGAGAAGGTGCACGAGCGGCTCTGCAAGGACATCGTGATCGGCGACGTCTGGTATGTGTCGGGCACGAGCACGCAGGCGGTCGATCTCCACCCGGGCTCCCAGCCGCTCAAAGACCGGGCGATTCTCGACGACGGGGCGACGGCGGGGCCGGTGCGGCTGATGACCCGCAAGGCGGCCCGCGCGACGTCGCCGCGGCCGAGCCGCTACATGGTCTCCACGTCGCTCTCGCCCCACAATCGCTACGCGTCCTTCTGGCTCGCGCCCAAGGACGGCCCCGCGGCGGCCTTCGCGGCGCGGCTCCACAAGGAGACGGGCCGGCCGGTGGGCGTCGTGTTCATGAGCGCCCCGGATCTCGAGCTCAAGCAGTGGATCGGCTTTGACCACCTTGCGGCCGTCCCGGGCCTGAAGGCCGACCACGAGAACATCGCGGCGAACGTGCCCGGCACGTCCTTCCATGAGACCGCGGTGCGTCGGCATCTCGCGGCCTGGAAGAAGTATGGGGCGGAGGACGTGCCGGGGCTGATCGCCGCGAAGCGTCCGCACCCGACCGGCTGGGGCGAGTACCCGACGCTCGGCGGCGAGGTGACGTCCACCGCGGCGCAGGCCTACAACGTGATGGCGGCCCCGTTCGCCGACTTCCGCTTCAAGGGCGTGGTGTTCCTCACCGCCCCGAAGATGGTGGCCGCCGACGAGGGAGCCTCGTTCGCGGCGCAGCTCCCGGCACTGGCGGCGAGCTGGCGGGCCACGTTCGGCGGCGACCCGGCCTTTTACTACACGCTCCCGGCGAAGTCGCTCGCGCCGAAGATCGCCGCGCCCCAGGGCATCGCGCCGCCGGGGGGGGCGATCGAGGTGACGGAGTGGAACGAGGCGGCGGCGCTCGAGAAGGTGCCCGCGAAGCCATGACGTTCCCCATGGCCCGCGTCTGCCTGCGGATCGTCATCGGCCTCCTCGGCGTCGCGTGGGCGGGCGTGCGGGCCGCCGCGCCGGTCGAGCGGATCGCTGTGGACTGCGGCCGCGAGACGGGGCGGATCCGGGCGATCCACGGCGTCAACGGCGGGCCGGTGTCGAACGGCGAGAACCCCGACCTCCGCGGCTGGTTCCAGGAGGCGGGCTTCGCCACCGCGCGGCTCCACGACTGCCACTGGCCCTGCCCCGACGCGGTCGATATCCACACGGTGTTTCCGCTCGCGCACCTCGACCCCGACGACCCCGCCAACTACACGTTCGCCAAGACCGACGCCTACCTCCGGGGCATCGTGGACTCGGGCGTGGGCATCGTCTACCGGCTCGGGGAGAGCATCGAGACGAAGGGCACGCGGTATCACATCACCCCGCCGCGCGACCTCGACGCCTTCGCCCGCGTCTGCGTCAACATCGTGCGGCACTGCAACGAGGGCTGGGCCGACGGCCACCGCTTCGGCATCCGCTATTGGGAGATCTGGAACGAGCCCGATGTCGATCTCATGTGGACGGGCACGAAGGAGGAGTTTCTCGCGCTCTACGAGACGGTGGCCCGGGCGGTCGAGGCCCACGACCCCGCCCTCAAGGTTGGCGGGCCGGGCTTCTCCGACGTGAACGACAAGCCGGAGGGCTGGGCCCGCGTGTTCCTCGCCCGCTGTCGCGACCGGAAGCTGCCGCTCGACTTCTTCACGTTCCACCGCTACGGCAACGACGTCGCGGGGATCGTGGAGAAGGTCCGCCTCGTCCGCCGCCTGCTCGACGAATACGGCTTCGAGAAGACCGAGATCCACCTCAACGAGTTTCGCTACATGCCCGCTGGCAGCTGGCAGGGCATCCGGCCCCGTGATCCGGAGAAATACGTGGGCGTGCCGGCCGTGTTCGAGCAGAGCACGGGCGCGGCGGGGGCCGCGCACGCCGTCAGTACGCTCGCGGCGCTCCAGGACGAGCCGGTGGCGATGACCAACTACTACAGCGGCGACACCTCGCCCTGGAGCATGTTCGGCCAGTTCGGCATCCGTCGGCCGGTCTACCACGCCTACCGGGCGTTCAACGAGGTGGCGAAGCGGCCGCGCCGGGCCGCCGTGGCCGTGGAGGCCGCTGCGCCCGTGGATGCCGTGGTGGCGGGGCAAGGCACGACGTCCCTCCGGTCGGCGGCCCTCGCCGGCGTCGCGGACGACGGCCGGTCGGTGGCGGTGGTCGTGAGCACGTTTGGGTGCGGGGCAGGGGCCCGCGAGGTGACGATCGGCGGGCTCCCGTGGGCCGGCGCGAGCCGCGTGGAGACGCTGCTCGTGGACGACACGCACCCGCTCACGGAGACGCCGGCGACGGTGGAGCAGGCCGCGGGCCGCGTCACCGTCGCGGTGGACCTGCCCGCCGACCGCGTCTGTCTCGTGCGCGTCACTCCCGCCGCGATGTAGGTGCAGACTGGTAGTCTGCACACGGTGGCACGCCGAACGGCATCGCGGTGGCCGAACGACGTGGCGAACCGCAATCCGCAGATTACCAATCTGCGGCTACATCGGTGGCACGCCGACCGGCATCGCGGTGGCCGAACCACGTGGCGAACCGCAATCCGCAGATTACCAATCTGCGGCTCCTTCCGGAGATGTGCACCCGACCGTCACGCCGGTGACCGGACCACCGCCGCCGCGGCTCCGAGCGTACCAACCCGCGGCGGAGGCGGGGGGAGCGAGGGCATCGGCAGGCCGCGTCGCGGTGGTGCCGGAAGCACGGGGGCGGATTACAATTCAGGCATGGTACGCATCCGTCTTGCCGTTGCGACGCTCGTGGCGGCGCTCGCCGCGACGGCGGCCGCCGGGGCGGAGCCTGTGCGGTTCGGCCGTGACGTGCTGCCGATCCTGTCGGCGAAGTGCTTCGCCTGCCACGGGCCCGACGACGAGGGCCGGCAGGCCGACCTCCGGCTCGACCTCCAGGCCGAGGCCACGCGGGCCCGCGACGGCGGCGCGCCGATCGTGCCGGGCAAGCCCGAGGAGAGCACGATCCTCGCGCGGGTGACGAGCGCCGATCCCGACGAGGTGATGCCGCCGGCCGACTCGCACAAGCCGCTGACCGCCGCGCAGATCGACGTGCTCCGCCGCTGGATCGCGGATGGTGCCGCGTGGGGCCGCCACTGGTCGTTCGAGCCGGTGGTGCGGCCGGAGCCGCGGGCCATGTCCGACGGGCGCACGCCCGCCTCGCCCATCGACGCCTTCGTGGCCGCCCGGCTCGCGCCGCACGGCCTCGCGATCCGCGCGGCCGCCCCGCCGCACGCGCTCGCCCGCCGGCTCGCGCTCGACATCACCGGCCTGCCGCCGACCCCCGAGGAGGCCGATGCCTTCGCGGCCGATCCCTCGCCCGCGGCCTACGAGGGCCTCGTGGACAAACTGCTCGCGTCGCCCGCGTTCGGCGAGCACTGGGCGAGGATGTGGCTCGACCTCGCCCGCTACGGCGACACCCGCGGCTACGAGAAGGATCTCCCGCGCTCGATGTGGCCCTATCGCGACTGGGTGGTCGAGGCGCTCGACGCCGACATGCCGCTCGACCGCTTCACGCTCGAGCAGCTCGCCGGCGACCTCCTCCCCGAGCCGACGGAGCGGCAGCTCGTGGCCACCGCCTTCCACCGCAACACGATGGCCAACGACGAGGCGGGCACCGACGACGAGGAGTTTCGCGTGGCCGCGGTGAAGGACCGCATCGACACGACGGTGCAGGCGTGGATGGGCCTCACGATGGGGTGCGCGAAGTGCCACACCCACAAGTACGACCCCATCTCCCACCACGACTACTACGCCTTCTTCGCGATCTTCGACCAGACCGCCGACGCCGACCGCGGCGACGAGGAGCCGCGGCTCGAGCTGCTCTCGGCCGCCGAGCACGCGGAGCGGGCACGGCTCCTGGAGGCCCGTGATGCGGCCGAGGCCGCCGCGCAGTCCGTGGCGGCCGACGACGCCGCCGCCACGCAGGCGGCGGAGCGGACGCTCAAGGAGGCCCGGCGGGCCCTGCGGCGCTTCGAGGACGAGGTCGTGCGGCTGCCGGTGAGGCAGGAGCTGCCCGCGGACAAGCGGCGCACGACGCGGATCCACAACCGGGGCAACTTCCTCGATCCCGGCGCCGAGGTCGCCCCCGCGGTGCTGCCCGCCTTCGGCGGCCTGCCGGCCGGCGTGGCCGCCGACCGGATCGGCGCGGCCCGCTGGCTCGTGTCGGCCGACAACCCGCTCACGCCGCGGGTCTGGGCGAACCGCGTGTGGGCCCGCATCTTCGGCGGCGGCCTCGTGGAGACCGAGGAGGATTTCGGGGCGCTCGGCTCCGCCCCCACGCATCCCGAGCTGCTCGACTGGCTCGCGGCCGACTACCGCGACGGCGGCTGGTCGCTCAAGAAGCTCGTCAAGGCGATCGTCATGAGCGACACCTACCGGCAGCGGTCCGACGTGACGCCCGCGCTCGCGGCCGCCGATCCGCGGAACCAGCTGCTCTCGCGCGGGGCCCGCTTCCGGCTGCCCGCCGAGATGATCCGCGACCAGGCCCTCGCGGTGTCGGGCCTGCTCTCCCGGAAGCGGGGCGGGCCGCCGGTCATGCCGCCGCAGCCGGCGGGCCTGTGGCGGAGCACCTACAACACGCGGACGTGGGTCGATGCGGAGGGGGAGGACCGCCATCGCCGCGGGCTCTACACCTTCCTCAAAAAGACGACGCCCTACCCGTCGTTCGTCACGTTCGACGCCGGCAGCGGCGAGATCTGCCAGGTGCGTCGCATCCGCACGAACACGCCGCTGCAGGCGCTCGTCACGCTCAACGACCCGGTGTACCTCGAGGCCGCGGGCGCCCTCGCCGGCCGGATGACGGCCGCGGGCGCCGATCCGGCGGCGGTCGCGGCCCGCGGCCTGCGGCTGGCCCTCGTGCGCCCGCCGCGGGCCGGCGAGGTCGATCCGCTCGTGCGGCTCATGCGCGACGCCCGCGACCGCTTCGCGGCCGACCCCGAGGCCGCCGCCGCGCTCCTGGCCGCCGCGCGGGCACCCGTGCCGGACGGGGTCGATCGGCCCGCGCTCGCCGCCGCGGTCGTCGTGGCGAGCGCCATCCTCAACCTCGACGAAGTCCTGACGCGGAACTGACGCCATGCGCCCCGACCACCCGCTCCCCCCGGGCCTCGACATCGCCCGCACCGTCACGCGGCGGCACTTCTTCCGCTCGGGCGGCCTCGGCTTCGGCTCGATCGCGCTGGCCGCCCTCCTCGCCCGCGAGGGCCGGGGCGAGGCCGCCGATCCCACGGCCAATCCGCTCGCGGCCAAGCCCCCGATGCACCGGCCGCGGGCCACGCGGGTGATCTACATCCACCTCGCCGGCTCGCCGTCACAGATCGACCTCTTCGAGCACAAGCCCGAGCTCGTGAAGGTGTCGGGCCAGGACTGCCCGCAGTCGTTCCTCGAAGGCAAGCGGTTCGCCTTCATCAAGGGCACGCCAAAGATGCTCGGGCCCCAGTTCGCCTACAAGCAGCGCGGCGAGGCGGGGCAGTGGCTGAGCGAGTTGATCCCGCACTTTGCCGGCGTCGTGGACAGGACGTGCGTGCTGCGGGCCGTGCACACCGACCAGTTCAACCACGCGCCCGCGCAGCTCTTCGTGCACACCGGCTCGCCGCGGCTCGGCGGGGCCGCGCTCGGCTCGTGGGTGACCTACGGCCTCGGCAGCGAGAACGAGAACCTGCCCGGCTTCGTGGTGCTCCTCTCCGGCGGCAAGACGCCCGACGGCGGCAAGTCGCTGTGGGGCTCGGGCTTCCTGCCGAGCGTCTACCAGGGGGTGCAGTGCCGCACCACGGGCGACCCCGTGCTCTACCTCGGCGACCCGCCCGGCATCGACCGGCCGCTGCGGCGCCGTCTGCTCGACGCCGTCGCCGAGATGAACGCCGCCGAGCACGCGGTCACGGGCGACGCCGAGACGCTCACGCGGATCGCGCAGTACGAGCTCGCCTACCGGATGCAGATGTCGGTGCCCGAGGTGATGGACATCTCGAAGGAGCCGCGGCACGTGCTCGACCTCTACGGGGCGAAGCCGGGCGTCGTGGCCGCGGCCGAGGCCGCCACGGGCCAGGACGTCCGCCAGCTCTACCGCGGCGACGACCCAACGTTCGCCAACAACTGCCTGCTCGCGCGGCGGCTCATCGAGAACGGCGTGCGGTTCGTGCAGCTCTACGACTGGGGCTGGGACCACCACGGCTCATCCCCCGGCGAGAGCATCGACGAGACGCTGCCGATCAAGTGCCAGCAGACCGACCGGGCCGTGGCCGGGCTGCTCCTCGACCTCGAGCAGCGGGGGCTGCTCGACGAGACGCTCGTGATCTGGGGGGGCGAGTTCGGCCGCACGCCGATGCTGCAGAACAACGTGCGGTCGGAGCCCGAGAAGGGCTTCGTGGGCCGCGACCACCACCCGTTCGCGTTCACGATGTGGATGGCCGGCGGCGGTATCAAGCCGGGCCTCGCCTGGGGCGCCACCGACGAGTTCGCCTACTATCCCGTGGAGCAGAAGGTGAGCATCCGCGAGCTGCAGGCCACGATCCTCCACGTGCTGGGGCTCGACCCGCTGCGGTTCAGCTTCCCGTTCCAGGGCCTCGACAACCGCCTCGTCGGGCCGACGGCCGAGGGCAGGCCCGTCACCGGCATCCTTGCCTGACCGGGCCGCGGGACGGCCCGCGCCGCCGGCCGGTCCGCCGGTACACTGTCGGGCGACTTCCGTCATGCAGGAGCCCGGTGCGACGTGGGGCAACGCTCGATGGCAACTCGTGTCCTGGCCGCGGTCGTGCTCGTCTCCCTTGCGGGGGCCGGCCGGCCCGTCTGTCGTGCCGCCGACAACGCAGCGCCGGCCGTGGGCGACCCGGCATCCGGCGCCGCGCCCGACGCGCGGATCGCGGAGCTCGACGCCTTCTGGACGGAGGTGGATCGGGCCGTGCGCGAGGGGGACTTCGATGCCTACGCGGCCTGTTGCCACCCCGAGGGCGTGCTGGTCAGCGAGCGGAAGCATCTCGCGCAGCCGCTCTCCGCGGCGCTCGCCCGCTGGCGGCCGGAGTTCGCGGCGACGCGGGCCGGACGGATGGCCGCCGAGGTTCAGACGCGCTTCACGCGGCGGCTCGGGGACGCGACGACCGCGCACGAGTCGGGGATGTTCCGCTACACGTCACGCATGGAGGGGGAGGAGCCGCGCACGGATTTCGTTCCCTTCGAGGCGCTGCTCTTGAAGCGGGACGGCCGCTGGCTGATCCTCGTGGAGCACCAGAAGGCGCACGCCACACAGGCCGACTGGGAGAAGCTCGCGCCCTGAATCGCGTGTCGGAAGTCGTGCTTCGCCGCCGTGTCGTCCGGCCACCGCGGTGCTGGGTGGTTCCTCCGGATGTAGCCGCGGATTGGTAATCTGCGGAATGCGGTTCGCCACGTCGTTCGGCCACGGCGATGCCGTGTGGTGTTTCACCGTGTGCAGACTGCCAGTCTGCACCCACTTCGGACAGTAGCCGCAGAGTGGTACTCTGCGGAATGCGGCCCGCCACGCCGTTCGGCCACCGCGGCGCCGTTCGGATCGCCTCCTCCCCGGACGCCCGCCATGCTCGTCGAACGCGTAAAATACGTCATCTGGGCCGCCGACATGGAGCGCGCGATCCGCTTCTATCGCGACCTCTTCGGCGGCAGGCTGCTCAAGCACAACCCCGTCATCGCCGAGGTCGAGATCCTCGGGTCCGTGATCGGCATCCACTCCGGCGGCGAGGGCACACGCACCTGGACCGGCCTGAGCTTCCAGGTGCCCGACGTGGTGGCCGCGGCCCGCGAGGTCGTGGCCGCCGGGGGCACGCTCGCCCGTGAGCCGGAGCCCGAGAACGGCGAGCCGCCGCACCTGGCGATGTGCATCGATACCGAGGGCAACGAATTCATGTTCTCCCGGAAGCGCGGGTGAGCCGACGCATGAAGAAACGGCCGAACACGCGCCCGCCCGGCGACGAATCCTCCCCCCGCGGCCCACGCCGGAAGCGTCCCCCCCGTGCCGGCCGGCCGGCGGCGCCGCAGCCGCGCCAGCCACAGGAACGCCCCCGGCACCGCGCGAAGACCGAGGAGATGGTGCACGGCCTGCGGGCCTGCGAGGCGCTCTTCGCCAGGCGGCCGGCCGACATCGTGCGGGTGTACCTCGTCGAAACGCGGCGGCGGCACCTCGCGAAACTCGTCGAGTGGTGCGCCCGCGAGCGGAAGGGTTTCCAGGTCGTCGCCGCCGAGAACCTCGAGCGGATCACCGGCTCGATCCACCACGAGGGCGTGGCGATCCTCGCGAAGGCGCCCGCGCGATGGACGCTCGCGGATCTCCTCGCCGCCGTCGAGTCGGGCACCCTCGCCGGGCCGCTCGGCTACCTCGACGGCGTGCAGAACCCGCACACCGGCGGCTCCCTCCTGCGGACGGCCGCGCATTTCGGCGCGGGGGCCGTCGTGGGCCGCGCGGGGGAACTGCCGCCGTCGTCGGCCGCGGCCCTCCGCGTCGCGGAGGGTGCCGCCGAGTTCGTGCCGGTGTGCGACCTCGCCGATCCGCTGCCCGACCTCCGGCGGCTCAAGGCGGCCGGCTACGCGGTCGTGGTCACGTCGAGCCACGCGGGGGAGTCGCTTTTTTCGTGTCGGCTCGGGGCGAAGGTGGTGTTCGTGCTCGGCGCGGAGGGCGAGGGCGTGTCGCGGGCGATCGACGGCGTGGCCGACGTCCGCGTGCGCATCCCGGGCACCGGGGCGGTCGAGAGCCTCAACGTCTCGGTCGCCTGCGGCGTCGTGCTCGCCGACGCGTGGCGCCGGCGTCACCCACACGCGGGACCGCCTCCGCGCAGCGGCGGCGCGTAACACCCGGCTCCGCGAAGTAGGTGCAGACTGGCAGTCTGCACACGGTGAAACACCACACGGCATCGCCGTGGCCGAACGACGTGGCGAACCGCATTCCGCAGAGTGCCACTCTGCGGCTACTTCCGGGCGGACCCAACGCCCCGCCGCCGGCGGAGCCGCCAGGCGAGGCCCGCGAGGCCGAGGCCGGCGAGGGCCAGCGTGGAGGGCTCGGGGACGGCGGCGTAGACGATGTAGAGCTCGTTGGTGGTGCCGCCATCCACGGTGTCGCCCCTCGCGATCGAGAAGTTGCCGTTCGCGTTGAACCAGTTGGTCGCATTCACGGTGAACTTGTCCTGGCTGAACGACGTGATCTCGTTCGTTGCGTCGAGGAACTTCCACTTCTGGGAGATCGAATTATCCCAGTTCGCCTCCGGCATCGCACCCGCCACGTTGTCGGACGGATTGGCCAGCGTCTCCAGGTTGATCACGAACTTGTTGACCGATGTGCTGTCGATGGTGAGCGTCGTGATGCGGTCGATATAGTCCCAATTGCCTT
>JBJTJO010000109.1:0-9247 GCA_046095965.1 Planctomycetaceae bacterium | reverse complement strand
CGCCGGAGGAGCCCCGTGCCCGCCCCCGCCCGCACCGCCGTCTACACGGGCTCGTTCGACCCGATCACCCTCGGCCACGTGGACGTGATCGAGCGGGCGGCGCGGATCTTCGACGGCCTCGTCGTGGGCGTGGGCATCAATCCCGACAAACAGCCGCTGTTCTCGCTCGGGGAGCGGGTCGAACTCGTCCACGCCAGCGTGGGCCGGCTGCCGAACGTGCGGGTCGAGCTGTTCGCCGGACTGTCGGTGGCCTTCGTGCGGGCGCAGAACGCGCAGGTGCTCCTGCGGGGCGTCCGCTCGCTGAGCGACATCGACGCCGAGTTCACGATGACGCTGGCCAACCGCAAGCTCGACGCGGGCATCGAGACGGTGTTCCTCATGGCCGACGCCGCCTACTCCCACATCTCGTCGTCGCTGCTCAAGCAGATCACGCCGCTGGCCGACGACGAGGCGCTGCTGCGGTTCGTGCCCCCGCCGGTCGTGAAGGCCTTGCGCCGGAAGCTCGCCGCGCCGTGACACCGCGCTCCCGCGTCAGTTGACACTGGCCTTCGGCTCGCCCCCCTCGAAGTGCTGCCGCAGGTAGCGCGCCCGCTCGATGTTGCGGTCGCGGGTGTCGAGCTCCACGCCGCGGAGCTTCTGGAGGTGGGCCGGCTGGGTGCGGACGAGCAGCGAGTTGATGTCGGCGATGTTCACGTCGCCGATGAGCCCGAGGAGCACCCCCATGCGGACCCGCGAGAGGAGCTGCATCGTCTCCTCCTCGCTGATCGTCTGCGCGGTGCGGAGGATGCCGAAGGCCCGGCTCACCTGGTCATGCACGTTCTGCTGCGTCTCCCGGACGAGGAACTCGCGGGCCCGCCGCTCGTAGTCGATGAGCACCGGCACCACGTCGCCGACCTGCTCCACGAGCTCCTCCTCGGTCTTGCCGAGGGTCGTCTGGTTGGAGATCTGGTAGAAGTCGCCCATGGCCTGGGAGCCCTCGCCGTAGAGGCCGCGGACGGCGAGCGAGATCTTGTGGAGGCTGCGGAACACCTTGTCGATCTGCCTCGTGATCACGAGTGCCGGCAGGTGGAGCATCACGCTCACGCGGATGCCGGTGCCGACGTTCGTGGGGCAGGCCGTGAGGTAGCCCCAGCGCTCGTGGTAGGCGTAGGGCACGACCTTCCCAACCTCCTCGTCCACGGCCCGGATCTGGTTCCACACCCCCTGGAGGTCGAGGCCGCTGTGCATGCACTGGATGCGGAGGTGGTCCTCCTCGTTGATCATCAGGCTCACCTGTTCGCGGCCGTCGATGGCCACGGCGCGGGCCCCCTGGGCCTCGGCGAGTTCGCGGCTGATGAGCTGCCGCTCGACGAGCAGCTGGCGGTCCACCGCCTCGAGGCCGCCAACGTCGATGTACTCGAGCGCCGCGCCGGCCGGCGCCCGCGCGATCCGCTCGCGCAGGAACTTCTCGATCTCGGCCCGGTCCTGCTCCGTGGCCCGGCTCACGAACGGGAACTGGGCCACGTTGCGGGCCAGCCGCACGCGGCTGCTCATCACGATGTCGGATTCCGGGCCGGTGCCCCGGAGCCATTCGCCGACGGTGTTCGTCAGGTTCTCGAGTTTCATGCGTGTGCGGCTCCCGCGCCGGGCCCCGTCAGGCCCCGCTCGCGCCGAGCCAGGTCTCCTCGATGGTGCGGATCTCGTCGCGGTGCTCGCGGGCCTGCTCGTAGTCCTCGCGGGCGATCGCCTCCTTCATGCCCAGCCGCAGGCCGATGACCCGCGTGAGGCCGTCGGTGCCCGCGGGCAGCGCGGGCGCCGTCCCAGCCGCCTCGGCGGCGGCGGCCGCGACGGCCCGCTCCGGCCGGTGGCCGGTGTGCTGCGTGGCCCCGTGGATGTTGGCGATCAGGGGCTCGAGCTCCTTCTCGAAGTGGACGTAGTCGTGCGGGCAGCCGAGGCGGCCCTGGTTGCGGAACTCGAAGAAGGTGATCCCGCACATCGGGCAGGCCTTCTGGTCGATCTTCGCCAGCTCGTCGGCCGTCTGGGTGACGGCGAGCGGGCCGCCGGTGCCGGCGGCGGCCGCCTCCTCGGCGGCGGCCTCGGACTGGTTGAGGTAGACGCGGGCGTGGTCCTCGCATAAATGCAACTCGCGGGTCTCGCCCGCCTCGAGCTCCGTGATGTGGAACACGGCCGGCTTGTCGCACTGCTGGCACTTCATGGTCTGACTCCCGGTGCGGCCCCGCCGCGCGTCAGCGAAATCATAGCAGACAACGGGAAAAAGTCGGCTCGCGTGGCCCGCCGTGTTGGCGTCGCGGCGCTCCAGGGGTACTCTCGGACGGCCGCGCGACCCGGCCGGCGTCCCTCCTCTCGTCCAGCCGTCATGCCGCATCTCCCGGACACGTCCCGCTTCGCGGCCCTCGCGCGGGAGAGCCGGCTCGTGCCGGTCTACCGGCGCCTGTTCGCCGACGCGCTCACGCCGCTGTCGGCGTTCGCGCGGCTCGACGACGGCGCGGCGGCCTGCCTGTTCGAGAGCGTCATCGGCGGGGAGCGGGTGGGCCGCTACAGCTTCCTCGCCGCCGACCCGTTCCTGCGCCTCGAGGCCCGCGGCGCCACCGTCACCATCACGGGACCCGACGGCACGGAGACCCTCGCGTGCCCCGACCCGCTGGCCGAGCTCGAGCGGCGGATGGCCGCCTACCGTCCGGCCCGCCTGGCCGAGCTTCCGCCGTTCACGAGCGGGGCGGTGGGCTGTGCCGCCTACGACTCGGTCCGCTACGTCGAGCGGCTGCCCGACGCGCCCCCCGACGACCTCGGCCTCCCCGACCTGTCGTTCGCCTTCTACGACCGGATGGTCGTGTTCGACAACGTCACGAAGGCGATCGACGTGGTCGTGCTCGCGCGGATTCTCGACGACTCACCGGCGGGCGTCGAGCGGGCCCGGGCCGAGGCCTGCCGCCGCATCGACGCCACGATCGAGCGGCTTTTCGCCCCGGGCGACTGGCCGCCGCCGGCCGACATCGGCCCGCGGCACGAGCCGCGGTGCATCGCCGACGGCACGGCCCGCACGGCGTTCAGCCGCGAGGGGTTCCTGGCCGCCGTGGACCGGGCGATCGAGTACATCCGCGCGGGTGACGTCTTCCAGGTCGTGCTCAGCCGGCGGCTCGAGGTGCCCTGCGCCATGCCGCCGCTCGAGATCTACCGCACGCTCCGCGTGGTGAACCCCAGCCCGTTCATGTTCTACCTGCGCACGCCCGCCTACACGCTCGTGGGCAGTTCGCCCGAGATCATGGTCCGCGCGGTGGACGGGAACGTGACGGTGCGGCCGCTGGCGGGCACCCGGCGCCGCGGCGCCACGCCCGAGGAGGACCGGGCCCTCGCCGAGGACCTCCTCGCCGACCCGAAGGAGCGGGCCGAGCACGTCATGCTCATCGACCTCGGCCGCAACGACGTGGGCCGCGTGTCGGCGATCGGCTCGGTGGTGCTCTCCGACGTGATGTCGATCGAGCGCTACAGCCACGTCATGCACCTCACGAGCAACGTCACCGGCCGGCTGGCGTCGGGCCTCACGGCATTCGATGCCCTGAGGGCCTGCCTGCCGGCGGGCACCGTCTCGGGCGCGCCCAAGATCCGCGCCATGCAGATCATCGATGAACTGGAGCCGGTGCGCCGGGGCCCCTACGCCGGCGCGGTCGGCTACGTGGACTTCGCCGGCTCGATGGACACCTGCATCGCCCTGCGGACGATCGTGGTCGCCGGCGGGAAGGCCTACGTGCAGTCGGGCGCGGGGATCGTTGCCGACAGCGTGCCCGAGAAGGAGTTCGAGGAGACGCTCAACAAGGCCCGCGGCATGCTCGTGGCGATCGAGATGACGGCCGACCGGCTGTCGGGCTGAGCCGGTGCCATCCTCTCCCTCTCCCTCCGGGAGAGGGCCGGGGTGAGGGTGCTTGGGCAGCGCCATCCGGGCACCCTCACCCGGCCTTCGGCCACCCTCTCCCCGAGGGAGAGGCGAGACATGTGGAGCGCCGACTCGAGGTCTGTGCCGCGACTCACGCGGCGTCGCCCCACGCGCGGCGGACTTCGCCGAGGCCCTCGACGCACAGGTCGTAGTCGTGGGCCAGCCGCTCGAAGAGGAACCGCTCCTCGGCCGCGTCGTCGGGCTCGAGCGTGCTCACGAGCCAGTAGGCCCGCCGGCCCGCCTCGCGGTAGTCGCCGAGGTCGTCGTGGGGCCCGGAGTGCCGCAGCCGCCGCAGCGCCTCGGGATAGAGCCCGCTCCAGAAGAGCGTGGCGTCGCCGATCTGCCGAAACTCGGCGCGGGCCGCCTCGGCCGCGTGCGACCGGGCCTCATCGAGCAGCCGTGCGACCGTCGCCGCGTCCGGGGCCACGGGTGCCGCGCCCGCCGGCGCGTCGAGCCTGAGGTACCGCACGAGCAGGAGCGACACATAGTCCACGAGCGGCGGGTCCACGACCCCCAGCCGGGCGTGGAAGGCGTATTCCGTCAGGCCGCGGAAAAACCTGTCGATGTCGGAAGGCTCGCGGGCTGCGAACATGGTCACGCTCGCGTTCGGGACACACGCGGGGTACCGTTTCTACTTCTACGGTCCGTTATAGGCTCCGGTTCTTCCCCCCGGCCAGACCTCCTCCATGCCCGACCTCGCCTTCGCCGGCCTGCCCGTTTTGCTCGCCGCCGGCCGCGAGGAGGCCCTGCGGCCGCTGCTCGTGCAGCTCATCGTGATCATCCTCGCCGCCCGGGCGGGGGCGGCCGTGGCCCGGTGGCTCGGGCAGCCGAGCGTGGTGGGGGAGATCGTGGCGGGCATCGTGCTCGGGCCCTCGGCGTTCGGGGCCCTGGCTCCGGACTGGTTCGCGGCGGTGTTCGGCCGCGGGGCGGGGGGCGCGGGCGCCGCGCTCGAGGCGTCGCTCACGAGCTTCAGCCAGATCGGGCTCGTGCTCCTGCTCTTCATGATCGGGATCGAGTTCGACTTCTCCCACGTCCGCCGGCAGGGCCGAACGGCCGCGGCCGTGTCGATCGCGGGCGTGGCGCTGCCGTTCACGCTCGGGCTCGGCCTCGCCGCGCTCATGGTGCCGCGGCTCGAGGCGCTGGGCGCGACCGGACCGATCGACCCGCGGTCGTTCGCCCTCTTTCTCGGCACCGCGATGTCGATCACCGCGATCCCGATCCTGGGACGGATCCTCATCGAGATGGGCCTGCAGCACACGGCCTTGGGCGCCCTCGTGATCGCCGCGGCCGCCTGCGACGACGCCGTGGGCTGGACGCTCCTGGCGGCGGTCTCGGCGCTCGCCACCGGCAACTTCGAGCCGGCTGCGATCGCGCGGATGGTGGGGGCCACGCTCGCGTTCGCGGCCGCGATGCTCCTCGTCGTGCGGCCGCTCCTCCTGCCGCGGCTTGCGCGGGCGGTCGCCGGTGACGGCGAGCCGCGGCTCTCGCTCGGCATCCTGTCGGTGCTCCTCGCGGTGCTCTTCGCCGCGGCGTGGGTGACCAGCCGGATCGGCATCTTCGCGATCTTCGGGGCGTTTCTGCTCGGGGCGGCGCTCTCGGGCGTGCCGCGGGTCCGCGAGGCCGTCACGCGGCACCTCTCCGACTTCGTGACGGTGTTCTTCCTGCCGATCTTCTTCACGTTCACGGGGCTGCGCACGAACATCGGCTCGCTCGACTCCCCCGAGGCCTGGGGCTGGTGCGCCGCGGTGTTCGCCGTGGCGGTGGTCGGCAAATGGGGCGGCTGCGGACTGGCGGCCCGGCTGTCGGGCGTGCCGAGCGGTGAGGCGGCCTGCGTGGGCGTGCTCATGAACACGCGGGCGCTCATGGAACTGATCGTGATCAACGTGGGCATGGACCTGGGCGTGATCCCGCCGGCGGTCTATTGCATGCTCGTGTTCATGGCGATCGGCACCACGCTCATGGCCACGCCGCTGGCCGCGCGGCTGCTGCGGGGCACGCCGCACGAGGCCACGCTCGTGGCCCGGGGGTTTCTCAGGCGCTGACGCGGAGGCGGACCTGGTCGGGCGTGCGAATGCTGCGGGAAAGGTGACGTTGCCTGTCCGGTGTAGGTGCAGGTTGTTCAACCTGCACCCGGTCGCATCCTGCACGGGGGCGGGATAGCGGTGTGCGTCGTTGTTCGGCCGCCGCGGAGCGGGGTGTGAGGCCACCGGGTGCAGACTGCCAGTCCGCACCTACTCGCTGCGCGGAGGCGGCGGCGATCCTGCGTCGCCGGGCGGGGTGGGGCGGGAGCGGCGGCGGAGGCGCCAGGCGACGATGCCGAGGCCGATCGCGGCGATCGTGATCGCTCCCGGCTCCGGGGCCGAGAAGGCGACGACGATGTTGTCCCCCTGCCGCAGCACCGAGAAGTAGGCGTCGGGCCGGGCCACCCAGATCGGGTTGCCGTTGATGTCGTTGCCGATCGTGCCGATCGTGAACAGGCCCGTGCTCAAGCCCATGCCGGCATGGGCGATCGCCACCCACTGGTGGTTCGTGTCCCAGAACGAGTCGGCCCACGACACGCTGGACAGGCCGCCCGAGAAGATCAGGTCGATCGTCGCCCCGGCATCGATCTGGAGGTTGCTGTCCGTGACGTTCACGCCGTCGTAGAGGACGCCGCGGTCCGCCGCGTCGGCCGTGTTGGCGGCCAATTCCCACTGGAACGTCGAGGTGCCGCCGTAGGTCAGGCCGCCCGTGAACGTCTGCAGGCCGGGCGAGTTGCCCGGCGCGTGGATGCCGGCGATCGAGGTGAAACCGCCGATCGCGCCCGAGCCGCCGAGCGTGGCGGCCGGGGCCACGTAGACCGGTGCGGCGAGATTGCCGTTCACGAGCAGCCTGCCGGCGTTCGCCGAGACCTGCCCGGTGAACGTGTTCGCGCCGGCAAGCTCGAGCGTGCCGGAGCCGTACTTCTCGAGCGCGCCGGAGCCGCTGATCGCGGTCGCCATCCGCAGGTAATCCGAGCGGTTGACGACCACGAGGCCGTTGTTCGTCATCGCCGGCTGGGCGAACGATCCCGTGCCGAGGAGTTGCACGACGCCACCGGTCTCGGCCTTCACGTCGGCGCTGGCGGCCACCGCGCCGAGCAGCGTGATCGTGCCGGACGCATAGACGTGGGCCGTCTTGGCGACGGTGCCGGAGAAGATCGCCGTCGCGTTGCCGGTGTTCGTGCCCGAGACGTCCACGTTGACGTCGCCGAACGTGGTGCCGTGGAACGTGGTCGTGCCGCCGCTGACCGTGATGTCGGCGGCGCCGAGCACCACACCGCTGAACGTCGTCGCTCCCGCCGTGGTGACGGTGCCGTCCACAGGCCCGGTGAGCGTGGCCACGGCACCCGTATTGACGAGGATCGAGCCGTTGGACGTGATCGTGCTCGTCGTCAGGAGCGTGCCCCCGCCCTGCACGGTGATCGTGCCGGCGACCGTGGAGCCGGAGAGCACGCCGAGCGGCGACGTGAACGTTGCGACCGCGGTCGGCTGGACCGTGTAGACGCCGATGATCCCGCCGGTGCCCGAGACGGTGGCGGTGCCGGTGATGTCGATGTTGGCCGCGCCGGGGTTGATGATGAAGCCGTACGTGGCGTCGATCGTGTTGCCGATCGCGAACCCGCGCATGTCGAGCGTGGAATTGTTGGTGAGCACCACCGATCCCGAGCCGAGCGGCGTGCCGGAGTTGCCCAGGGCCAGCGTGCCACCCGCGATGAGCGTGCCGCCGGAATACGCGTTGTTGCCACGGACGGTGAGCAGGCCCGCGTCGGCCTTCGTCAGGGAGAAGTTCGAGCCCGAGATGGCCGCGTGGAGAATGAGGCCCGATCCTCCCGTCACCGCGACCTGCAGGTTCGAGCCGAGCTGGAGCTCGGTGTGGATCTCGTGGAATCCGGCGAGCGTGTTGCTCGAGGCGGCGCTCGTGCCGCCGGCGGCGAGCGTGATCCGGCCGGTGCCACCGCTGCCGACGTCGAGGTCGTAGGTGCCGGCCGAGTTGCTGAACGTGATGCCCCGGAGGCTCGGGGCGGCGCCATTGAGCAGGATCACGGCCGTGCCGCTCGTGAGGGCGGAGGCGAACGTGGCCGTGTCGGTCGTCGTGAATCCGGCATCGAGGCCGGGCGAGCCTTGGTTCGTGCCCCAGTTGAGGCCGAAGGCGTTGGCGCCGGTGCCGGACAGTGTGCCCCAGCCCAGCGTGCCGCTCGTGGTGGTCGCCCAGATGGACTGGCCGCTGTAGACCTGGCCGGAGACCGCCACATTGATGCTCGTGGAGCCCGAGAACTCGCGGGTGACGGTGGACGAGTAGGTGCCGCTGATCGCGCCGAGCGAGCCGGTCGAGCCCGAGAGCGTGTAGACGGCCTGCTGCGGCGAGACGAGCCCGTCGAACACGTTCGTGCCGCTCGTCCGGCCGAGCGAGAAGCCGGCCGCGCCCCCCGTGAAGCCGCCGAGCGTGGCGTTTTCCGTGACGCTATTCAGCCCGGTGCTCGTGACGGTGAGCGTGGGCGTGCTGAACGACCCGCCCTGGTGGACGAAGCCGAGCGAGAGCGTGCCGGTGCTCGTCGAGAACGTCCGCTGATTGACGACGGTGAGCGAGCCGGTGGCCGTCGAGGTGGTCTGGATCGCGTTCGGGTCGGTGTTCAGGACCGACCAGCCGAACGTGCCGGCGGTGGCGCCGGCCTGGATCGACCCGGAGACCGCGGTGGAGGCCCCCGGGGCGAGCGAATTGGTGCCGGACGAGAATCCGTTGGCCGTGAGCGGGCCGCCCGAGGAGAGCGACACGGCGAGGTTCGTGCCGCCCGACGGCGTGATGTTCGTGAGCGTGCCGGAGGCGGCCACGCTCGTGTTGACCAGGGCCCGCGTGTTGGCCGCCGTCATCGTGAACGTCGCGGCCTGGTCGGCCTTGCGCTGCAGATCGACCTCGTTGGCGTTCACGGTGCCGTAGCGGACGAAGTAGTTGGAATCGAGGCCGGTGGTGCCGCTGAACTGGCCCGTAAGCGACGAGCCGGCGATGAGCCGGTAGAGCCCCGCGGTGAGCACCGTGTTGCCGAGGTCGAGCGTGCTCGTGCCGGCAAGGTTCACGTTCCCCGACGCGGTGAGCATGAGCGTCGAGGTCTGGCTGAGCGTGGGCGCGAAGCGGATCGTGCCGCCCGAGCCCGAGAACGCGAGGCTGCCGATCGCGTTGGTGAACGACCCCATGGAGAGCGTGCCCGCCCCGCCGTTGCCGCCGGCGAACGTGCCGCCGATCGTGACGGCGGAGTTCGACGGGATGGCGTTCGAGATGCCGAGGGCGAGCGTGCCGCTC
>JBJTJO010000108.1:0-3580 GCA_046095965.1 Planctomycetaceae bacterium | reverse complement strand
GGGCGTCGTCGCCGATCCGGCGGCCACGCCGATCGGCATGGCGCTTGTCGGCGTGCGGGTCGACGAACCGGCCCGTGGCGCGCCGGCACGGAACGTGAGGCCGGGATACCTGCTGCCGTTCGAGATCGTGTCGGTGCACCTACTGGTGGTGCTGGTGGGCGCCGCGTATCTCGCCCGGGCCAAGCGGCGGAAGACGCCGCGACGAGCACCACGAGCAGGTGCACCGAGACGATCTCGAACGGCAGCAGGTAGCCGCTGCGGGTGGCGCCGGCCGGGGCGTTCGCCGGCGGCTCGTCCACGCGCACGCCCACGAGGGCCATGCCGATCGGCGTGGCGGCCGGCTCCGACAGGCGGTGCGATCCCGGCTTCCGCCAGGCCTCGACCGAGAGGCCGGCCATGACGAGCAGGCCGAAGAGGCCGAGGCCCACGATCGTGGCCAGGGCCCGATCACCGGCCGTGGTCTTGATCGTGACGAACGGCGCCTGGGCCGTGAGCATCACGCCGAACACAAGCAGCACGAGCGTGCCGCCGACGTAAATCATGAGCTGCATCGCCCCCACGAACTCGGCACCGGCGAGGAAGAACAGGCCGGCCGTCGCCCCGAGCGAGAGGACCAGGTAGAGGGCCATCCGCACCACGTTGTCGGCGGCCACGACCGCGATCGCCCCGCCGCAGGCCACGGCCGCGAAGAGCAGGAAGAAGAGCGCGTGCCAATCGACCACGGCGAGCATCGGCGTCATGGCGTCACCTGCGTGACGTTCTTCGGGCCCGCCGGCACAGCGACCGGGGCAACCACCGCGGCCTTGCCACCGGGGCCCTCGAGCCAGCCCTCGCGGATCTCGCCCGCCGGCCGGCTCGCGCCCGCGATGAGGCCGCCGGGCAGCGCGACCTGCCAGAGCATGGCCCCGAGGAACATCGCGGCCGCGATGGGCGTGCAGTACTTGAGGCAGGTCGTCATCACCTGGTCGATGCGGAGCCGCGGCAGCGTCCAGCGGATCCACATCATCACGAGCACGCCGAGGGTGGCCTTGCCGAGCAGGTTGGCCAGGCCCAGCAGCCGCACGAGCAGCCCGAGCAACTGCGCGAGGAAGGGCGACATGTCGGCCGAGACGGTCGAGAGGCCCGCGAGCTTCGCGATCGGGATCGGCCCATTCCAGCCGCCGAGGAAGATCACGGCGGCCATCGCGCTCACGAGAAACATCGAGCCGTACTCGGCCATGAAGAAGTAGCTCCAGCGCAGGCCGGAGTATTCCGTGTGGAAGCCGGCGACGAGCTCACTCTCGGCCTCGGCGAGGTCGAACGGAGCGCGGTTCACGCTGGCCACGGCGCAGGTGACGTAGACCCAGAAGATCACGAACGTGAATGGATCGTGAAAGATGTACCAGTTCCAGAACCAGCCCGCCTGCTTCTCGGCGATGGTCACCATGTCCATCGTGCCGGCGAGCATCACGGGCACGACCACGCACATCCCCAGCGGCACCTCGTAGCTCACCACCTGGGCCGCCTCGCGCATCGCGCCGAACAACGACCACTTCGAGGCCGACGCGTAGCCGGCGAGGATCACGCCGAACACCTCGAGGCCGAGCACGGCCACGACGAAGAACACCGCCACGTTGAGCCGCTGGCCGACCACGTCGAAGGCGAAGGGCAGGGCGATGAACGCGCAGAACGACGCGCAGAAGCTCACGTAGGGGGCCAGCCGGAAGAGCATCCCGTCGGCGCCCTCGGGCATGAGGTCCTCCTTGGCGAGGAGCTTGATGCCGTCGGCCACGGACTGGAGCCAGCCGAAGCGTCCGCCGGTCCGGGTGGGCCCCAGGCGGTCCTGGATGCGGCCCGCGATTTTCCGCTCGGCCCAGATGAAGACGAGCGCCCCGCCGGCGATGACATTGAGGATCAGCACGGCGGACACGACGGCCGCGACCGTCCACGCCAGCCAGAAGGGGAAGCGCGCCGTGTTGATCAGGAATTCGACCATCGTGTCAGGCCGTGCCGTCGCCTCGAACGCCGCCCCGACGCGCGGATTTCCCGGGCGCCAGTGGACTTCGTGAAAAATCGCACGAAGTTTGCCCTCTCAGGCCGCTTTCCACAAGTAGCCGACAAAAACCGGGGCGGCCGGCCTCCGCGCCCCGCGTCGCGGACCGTCTCGCCGGGCTCCACGCAGCGTGTCGCCTACCGGCCCGCGTTGCCTCCGCACACCATCAGCACGTACGCAGCACGCACGCCAGCCCGGCCTCCGCGCAGCGCGTAGGTGCAGACTGGCAGTCTGCACCCGGTCACCAACCACCCAGTGTCGCCGCGGCGGGACAAGGTCGCCAATCACATTCCGCAGAGTACCACTCTGCGGCTACACCGGAGAGCGGAACGCGCTTCCGACTCTCCTTCAACGGTCGATCTCACCCATCACGATGTCGAGCGAGCCCACGATCGCGGGCACGTCGGCGATCAGGCAGCCGCGACAGAGTTCGGGGGCCACCGCCAGGTTCGAGAACGAGCTCGACCGGGCCCGCGCCCGCCACGGGGTCGCCGTGCCGTCGCTGACGATGTAGAAGCCCATCTGGCCCTTCGGCGCCTCGGTCTCGAGGTAGGCCTCGCCGGCGGGCATCTTCTCGGTGAGCTTGAGCGGCTCGCCGACCGTGCCCTTCGCCGACGAGTAGCGGTCGATCGCCTGGCGGACAAGGTCCATCGACTGGACGACCTCGATCATCCGCACGAAGAACCGGTGCCAGCAGTCGCCGAGCACGGCGTCGGCCGGCACGGGCGGATATTCGTGGTCGCGGGGGTAGTGGCCGTCCTTGAGCACGGCCACCTCGAAGGCGTAGCCGTCGTACATCGCCGTGTAGATCGCCTCGCCGTCGCGCCGCATGTCCTGATCGACGCCGCTGCCGCGGAGCACGGGGCCGGAGCAGCCGTAGTCGATCGCCATCTCGCGGGAGAGCACGCCGATGCCGGCCGTGCGCTTCACGAAGATCGCGTTCGTCGTGAGCAGGGCGTGGTATTCCTTGATGATCGGCTCGAACTGGTCGAAGAACGCCTCGCACTTCGCCAGCCAGCCCGCGGGCAGGTCGGCCGTCAGGCCGCCCACGGTGAGGTAGCTGTAGGTGAGCCGCGCGCCGCAGGCCTCCTCGAAGAGGTCGAGGATCTTCTCGCGCTCGCGGAACGCGTAGAGGAACGGGCTGAACGTGCCGAGGTCGAGGCCGTAGGCGCCCATGCCCACGAGGTGGCTGGCGATCCGATTGAGTTCGCAGATCAGCACGCGGAGGTGGCGGGCCTTCTCGCTGACCTCGTACTTCATGAGCTTCTCGACGGCGAGGGCCCAGCCGAGGTTCATGTTCATCGCGGCCAGATAGTCCATCCGGTCGGTGTAGGGGATGAACTGCCGGTGCGTGAGGTTCTCGCCGATCTTCTCCGCGCAGCGGTGGAGGTAGCCGATGTGCGGCTCGATCTCGGAGACGATCTCGCCGTCGGTCCGCAGCACGAGCCGCAGCACGCCATGGGTGCTGGGGTGCTGGGGCCCCATGTTGACGAGCATCTCGTCCGTGCGGACGTCGAACTCGATGATGCGGGGATCGTCGGCGACGGA
>JBJTJO010000107.1:0-12028 GCA_046095965.1 Planctomycetaceae bacterium | reverse complement strand
ACCGATGAATGTGTTCTTTGATGCTACAACGGACGACCTCGTGAAGATCGAATGGAAAGGCGAACAGTTTCTTTTCACCGCGCCGATGACCGTGGACGGGACGCGCGTTCCCTCGAAGTGCGTCCTGCTCGGCAAAAGCGGCAAGGAACGCATGAGGACGGAGTTGAAGAAAATCGAGCGTCTGCCCGAACTGCCCGCCGACTTGCCGAAGCCAGAGAGCAAGTAGCAAAGCCTTGTCTCCTTCCAATGAAACGCACCCTCCTCACCGCCCTGTTGCTCGAGCCGCTGGCCGTCCAAACAACGAACTGTCCGCCAAAGTTTCGCAAACAAGCCTGAACCCGAATCACCAAGCACCACTCAAAGGATAGGTCGGCCAATGGCACTTCGGCAAGCGTCGGCCTGGCGGGGCGGATCATGAGGAGCAACCGCCGGAGCTGGCTGGGCCGAATGCGGCCCGACCGTGGAGGCGCCGCGGAACTTCCTATCCACGCTCAAGGCCGGATTTTTCTCGTCGGCGCAGACCGGCCTTGAAACCGCCCTTCTCACGGGCCGTCCGCACCATGGCATGGTATGCCGTCAGAGGCTGTGGATGTCGATCACGGGCAGTTCGTCGGGCGATGCCTGAAAGATCGCCCGGTCGTTGTGGACCTGCACGAGGTCTCCCCAGTCGGTCGGTGGGCCACGGGCGGGAGAGACGGGCGGTGGTTCGAGCGGTTCGCCGAGGTGTGTGAGGATCTTCCGGATCGGCCCCGGATCGGTAATGAACGCGATGAGGCGGATGTCGCCACCACACCCCGGGCACGCAAAAGGAAACTCCTCGCCCACCCGAGCCATGAGTTTGGCCTTTGGCGTCGCGAGGTGTCGTGGGATCTCGGTTTGTCGCATGAATCGCAGCGGTCGCCGGTGGTGTCTCCGTCCGCCACATGTCCGCCGACCGCATGCCCACCAGTCGCGGCATCACGCGGCTTGCCGACATTCCCGATCGCGAGCGCGGTGACGGCGGACCTGAGCTTGTGATTCGGGGCGAACACCCCTGGCTTGCTTCACGGCAGCAGGGCCATCCATGGCCCCTGCCGCCTAGGCCGGTCGGAGCCAAAGCCGAGGTTTGGCTCGACCGCCAACGCCAGCCTCCGGCTGGCCGGTGCCGATGCTTCCGCGGCCGGGGCACGAGGTCAGCGAGGAAGCATCGCAACCGCTTCGCGACGGAGATCACCCACTGCCGCACGGGCTCCGGGGGAATGGCGCGGTCCACGAGATGCGCAGCTGTCTGTGCCAGCTTAAGGGGCTCGACGTTGATCCCGGGGGTCGAGCTGCTGTTCGCGGGCCGCAAGCCGTGCGAGATGCGGCTCGAGGGGCTCGCCGGGATACGTGAGGATCTTTCCGATCGGGGCCGGGTCGGTGATTACGCGCTGCTGGGCGCGATCCTCACTCACTGGTTGCCCGAGCCGGCCGCGTCGGTCGAGGCGCAAGAAGCCGACTCAGGGCCGATCGACGCCGCCATCGAGTTCCGCTGGCCACGCCGAGAGGTCGTCCGGCGTGTCGAACGCGCGGTGCAACGCGGTCAACTCGGCCTCGCGAAGCTCGCGGGGCAACCGGGCCCAGGCAGCTGCCTCTTCGCCCATCGTCCGTGCCAGCACTTCGTAATACCACTCCGGATACTCGGCCGAAGGTGCCTCGTCGTGTCGTGGTGCATCGCTCATGGCAGCATCTCCTCGATGGGCGGGGCGAGGGTCGCAATCTCGCTCAGCTCCAGATTCGCAAGCACGGCGGCGCGGACCAAGCCGGCTTCGTAGATGGTAGCACGGGCGGCCGCCGTGAGCGGCGCCGGAGGAAGGTCATATCTACGTGCGGCGGCCACCACGAGTGCGTGCTGGTCGGCAAACGCCATCGACCTCGGCCACGGGCAATCCTCGGCCCGCTGCCACCGTCGATAAAACGCTTTCCAAGCCGTCTGGTAGACGCCGTAGCGGCCACGGTTGACCGACTCCCAAGCGATACGTTCCGCCCGTACGAGAAACTCGAGACGGTCGTCGCTGGCGGTGTGGTCGATGGCTGCAAGCAGCGGCCTTGCAGTGCACGCTGCTTCACGAGCGTCGAATGGTGTCGCAGCCCAAGCCCATCGCAGTGGCTCCACGGCCTGGAGGTGCAGCACGGCATGGGAGTCATTGCGGGCAAAAGACTGCGAAGCGAGCCCACCTACGATCGGCCAGTCCCGGTCGCGATCGGTCTTCTTCATCCGTGTCACCGTATCTCGATCGGCGAAGTCGGGATCAGACGGGTCGGCGCTCCAATGCTTCACGCGTGGCGGGCGACCGAAGAAATCGACGTGGTGGTCGGGGCCGCCCCCCTCCGTGCGGACCGACAGATGCGACGTCCAGCCTCCGGCGATCCACTCGGCTTCAAGAGGTGCCCCGAAAATGGAGCGGTATCGGACCGTCCATGGAGGCAGCGAGGCTTCATGGCGAACGAAAAGGCTGCGCACCTTCTCGACCTGATCCGGAGGCACGATCCAGTCCGAATCCTTGGTGGTCTGCTGCAGTCCGTAGTAGACGCACGCCATCCCGCTCGTAATCGCGAAGCGAATGCCCGACGCCCGCAGTTCGACGCGGAACGTGTTCAGGAAATCGAGCGGCGTCTGCATGAAAACCTCGATCCCAAAGGATAGGACGGTCAACGGCACTTTCGCAATCGATGGCGGGTGACGGTTTGCCGGTAACCGTGAGTTTGGCGTCCACGGACCCGATGGTGGAGTCTGACGGCGACGCGTGCACCGGGGTTCGTGTGGGCGAACACGGCCGCCTGGTTCGCGCCGCAGCCGGCCACGAGGATCTGCAGGTCGGCCGGGTAGCCGCGGTCGGGCCAGAACATCCGGTGGGCGTGGCTCGGGTCAAACCACTGCCAGTTGCCGCCGAGCCAGCCGGGCAGGTCCACGATCGGCTCGGGGTAGACCCACTTTTGATACTGGCCCGAGACGACGTCGGAGAGCGGGTCGGCGGACATGGCGCGCGTGGATCCGGGAGGGGAACCGAATCGTAGCCCGTGTCAGCGGGGCCACACCACCGCATCGGCCGACGGACCGAGCCACCTGCTCCGGAAGCGCGGCCGCGCTCACTCGCGCTTCTTCGCCTCTTTGTCGAGATACAGGAGCGAGCCCTTGCTCTCGCCGATCATGGCGAGCTTGTCCACCATGAGCCGCGCCTCGCCCTCCTCCTCGACCTGCTCGCTGACGAACCAGCCGAGGAACGTCTTCGTCGCGTAGTCCTTCTCCGCTTCTGCGGCCGCGGAGAGCTCGTTGATGGAGCGGGTGATGTGCTGCTCGTGCTCCAGCACCTTCCGGAACACCTCGAAGATGCTCGCATACTCCGCCCGCGGCTGCTCGATCGCGCCGAGGGTGACGCGGCCGTCCTGGGCGTTGATGTATTCATAGAACTTCATCGCGTGCTCCAGCTCCTCGCGATGCTGGACCCGGAGCCAGTGGGCGAAGCCGACCAGCGAGATCGACTCGGCGTACGCGGCCATGGCGAGGTAGACGTAACTCGAGGAGTATTCACGGTGCAGCTGGGCGTTCAGCAGGTCCTGCATCTTCGGGCTGAGCATGGCGTCTCCTCGGAGGGGGGTGTCGTCGGAACTGTAGTCCACACCCGGGCCCGGAGGACAGTCCGATCCCGGGAATTTTTCAACGCGCGAGCCGGAGGATGAGATGGTGGATGGGAAGGTCGGACGACTTCCGGCCACCGGGGAACCCCGGGCGGCCTCACGGGGAAGCGCCGTCCCGCGCGGGCTCGGGGCGGCGCGGGTGGCGGACCACCCGCACGTCGTTCGGCTGGCGCGGACCGGGCGTGCTCTGGCCCGCGTGGTATCCTGCGGCTCTTCTCCGGAGGCCTGCCGATGATCCGCCGCCCGTCCCTCGCCCTCGTCGCCCTCGCGGCCTGCTGTGCCGCGCCCACCGTCACCCGCGCCGCCGAGCCGGCCAAGCCGCTCCACGTGCTCCTCGTCGCCGGCGGCTGCTGCCACGACTACGCCACGCAGACGCAGATCCTCAAGAAAGGCATCGAATTGCGGATCCGGGCCCGGGTGGACGTCATCCACAACCCCGACACGTCCACGAAGGCCCG
Source organism: Planctomycetaceae bacterium (assembly GCA_046095965.1). Taxonomy (GTDB): domain Bacteria; phylum Planctomycetota; class Planctomycetia; order Pirellulales; family UBA1268; genus QWPN01. The sequence continues at coordinate 7,913 of JBJTJO010000107.1, read as the reverse complement.
CTTCGAGATCTACGAGAAGGAAGACTGGGACCGCGGCTACGACGTCGTCATCCACGACGAGTGCTCGGCCAACGTCACCGACCGCGATTACGTGACCAGGATCCTCGAGGCCCACCGCCGCGGGACACCCGCGGTGAACCTCCACTGCGCAATGCACTCCTACCGCTGGGGCGACATCCAGAAGCCCGTCACGGCCGGCGCCGACAACGGGGGCTGGTTCGAGATGGTCGGCCTGCAGTCCACCAGCCACGGCCCGCAACTCCCGATCGCGATCGACTTCGACTCGCAGGCCCACCCGATCACGAAGCCGCTCGACGACTGGACCACGCTCAAGGAGGAGCTCTACAACAACATCCAGGTGCTGCCCTCGGCCACGGTGCTCGCCAAGGGCACGCAGGCCATGCCGCCGAAGCAGAAGCCCGGCGAGCCGGCCGATCCCGCCGCGAAGCCCGCCGAGGTGACGACCGTGGTGGCGTGGACCAACGAATACGGCCCGAAGCGCACGCGGATTTTCAGCACGTCGCTCGGCCACAACAACGACACCGTCGCCGACGACCGCTACCTCGACCTCGTGACCCGCGGCCTCGTCTGGGCCGCCGGCCGCCTGGGCGACGACGGCGAGATCCCGGCCGAGTTGTGCCTCGAGGCCGCGGCCGCCCGCTAGCCCCGCGGCCGCCGGGCCGCGGCCATTCCAGGAACACGCAGCCCATGGACTCCCCCGCCCCGGGCGAGCGGACGCAGCGCTGGACGCTCGCGGGCAATCTCTGCGATCCCGTCGCGCGCCGGATCCGACCGGCGACGGTGACGGTGTCGAACGGCCGGATCGCCGCCCTGACGTGGGACTCGATCGAGCACGACACCTGGATCCTGCCCGGCCTCGTCGATGCCCACGTGCACGTCGAGAGCTCGCTTTTGCCGCCGGGCGAGTTCGCGCGGCTCGCGGTGGCCCACGGCACGGTGGCCACGGTCTCCGATCCCCACGAGATCGGCAACATGCTCGGCGGTCCCGGCGTCGCCTGGATGCTCGACGAGGCGAAGCGGTCGCCGTTCAAGTTCTGCTTCGGCGCCCCGTCGTGCGTGCCGGCCACGGCGTTCGACCATTCCGGGGCCGCGATCGACTCCGCCGCCGTGGCCGCGCTGCTCGACCGCCGCGACGTCGGCTACCTCTCGGAGGTCATGAACTATCCCGGCGTCGTGGCCGGCGACGCGGACGTGCTCGCGAAGATCGCCGCCGCGCGGGCCCGCGGCAAGCCGGTGGACGGTCACGCCCCGCAGCTCCGCGGGCCGGACCTCGCGACCTACGTCGCCGCCGGGATCACGACCGACCACGAGTGCGTCTCGCTCGCCGAGGCGCTCGAGAAGCTCGCGCTCGGCATGCAGATCCAGATCCGCGAGGGCTCCGCCGCGCGGAATTTCGACGCCCTGGCGAGCCTGATCGACTCGCACCCCGGCCACTGCATGCTCTGCAGCGACGACAAGCATCCCGACACGCTGCGTGCTGGCCACATCGACGCGCTGGTCCGCCGGGCCCTCGCCCGCGGCAGCGACCTCTTCGACGTGCTCCAGGTCGCGAGCGTGAACCCCGTGCGGCACTACCGTCTCCCCGTGGGACTCCTGCAGCTCGGTGATCCCGCCGATTTCCTCGTCGTGGACGACCTCGAGTCGTTCCGCATCCGCACGGTCGTCGTGGACGGCGACGTGGCGGCGACCGCCGGCACGTGCCACTGGCCGCGGCTCGAGTGCGGCACGCCGAACGCGTTTGCGGCGCGGCCCAAGTCGCCGGCCGACTTCAAGATCCGCGTGGCCGACGCCGACCGCGGGCGGCCGGTCCGCGTCATCGAGGCCCTCGACGGCCAGCTCGTGACTGGACACGCGGTCGTGACGCCGCGGATCGAGGCCGGGCGGATCGTGCCCGACCCGGAGGCCGACCTCCTGCTCATCGCGGTCGTGGACCGCCATGCCGACCGGCCGCCGGCGGTGGCGCTCGTCCGCAACTTCGGTTTCGTCCGCGGCGCCATCGCGTCGAGCGTGTCGCACGACTCGCACAACATCGTGGCGGTGGGCGCGAGCGCCGCCGAGATCGCCCGCGCGGTGAATCTCGTCATCGACGCGAAGGGGGGCCTCGCCGCCGTGGGCGACGGCCGCGAACTCCTGCTGCCCTTGCCGATCGCGGGCCTGATGAGCGACCAACCGGGCCCGGAGGTGGCGGCCCGCTACACGGAACTCGACCGGTTCGCGAAGGACCTCGGCTCACGGCTCGGCGCGCCGTTCATGACGCTCGCCTTCATGGCCCTGCTCGTGATCCCGCGTCTCAAGCTCGGCCCCGCCGGCCTCTTCGACGTGAAGGCCTTCCGCCCGGTCGGCCTGTTCGCCGACTGAGCAGGCCCGACGAGCGCCGCGCGGCCGCTGCGAGCGCGCGGCCTCGGGGCAAGCGCGGGACTGCAACGCCGGTTTGAGCCGATACGTTTTCCACCAGAACACCAGCCGGTTTCCCCCCGGCACTGACGCATTCCACGGCAGCCCGCCCGCGCCGCTGCCCGGTTGTCGCGCACCAGCGTTCGTAACGGCGCGCCACCGCACGGGCTCTTCATCCGGAAAAACATCGATGTGCCGTCGCAGAGCCACGGCCCGGCGGCATTGGCACGGGATTCGCGTTTGTTTGTGGCGCACCCGCGCCCGGCAGTCCAGCAACTGCAGTTGCTGGACAGTGCCAAACCGTTCCGTACCCTATTGACGAAGGGGTGCCCTCCTGCGTGGAGGGCTGTTCAAGGACGAGGGCTTTTCCCATGGGTTCCCGCGGTCATTCTCCGCCGTCGCCGTCCAGACGCTCGTCGGTTCCCTGGCGGTTCTTCCGGGACACCGAGGCATGAACGCACCGTTCGGTGGCACGATCCGATCGCGAATGCTCCGGCTCAGTGCCGTGGGAGCCGCGCTCGCGGCGGTTGCCGCGATGACATCACCGGCGCTCGCGGCGGAGGTGACGTGGATCGGCACGACCAGCACCGCCTGGGCGACGGGCTCGAATTGGGTGGGTTCCGCGGTGCCCACGAGCAGTGACGTCGTCGTGTTCAACGGGCTCGATGCGACGAGGACGACACGGAACATCAACTTTGCGAGCCCCACCACGGGCGTTGGCACGCCCTACGTAATCCAGTCGATCGTCATGTCGGGATCCCAGCGATCCCTTTCGATCGGCAGCAGTGCCGGCACCGCCGGCACCCTTCGGCTGACGGGCGCCACGATTAACTCGGCGAGCAACGTCATTCTCCGGAACTCCGGCACCGGCTCCTTGACGATCGCGAGCACCGTCAGCACCGGCCTTGGGCCGATGGGTCTCGAGCTCGGCAACTCATCCGACAACGCGATCCTCATCGACAACAGCGGCGCCATCACGATCAGCGCCACGGTGACCGGTATCAGCCGCACGCTCACGCTCTCCGGCTCGGGTGCCGGTGCGCTCACGCTCTCCGCGTCCAACACCTACACCGGCACCACGCAACTCACATCCGGCATCCTCCGGGCCGGCGACAGCGGCGCGTTCAGTTCCAGCCTTCTCCTCCTCAACGGCGGCACGCTGTCGTCGGACTCGGCCACCGCCCGGTCCTTCACCAACAACATCCGACTCGGCGGCAACGTCGCGTTCGGCGACGCCATCGGCACCGGAGCCCTGTCGTTCGGCAGCGTGGACCTGAATGGCACACAGACGCTCACGACCGCCGTCTCCACCACGTTCTCCGGCGCCGTCACCAACGGCAGCCTCACGAAGGCCGGCGCCGCCACGCTTTCGCTCACGAACTCCGGCAACACCTTCGCCACGCTCGCGATCTCCGCCGGCACCGTCTCGATCGGCGGGAACACGACCGTGACCGGCCTCGCCGGCACCGGCGGCGGCCTGAACCTCGCGGCCGGCACACTCACGGTGAACGCCGCGGCCGACCAGTCATTCGGCCTCGCGATCACCGGCACCGGTGGGCTCACGAAGTCCGGCGCCGCGACGCTCGTTCTCGCCGCGGCCAACTCCGGCTACTCGGGCGTCACCACGCTCTCGGCCGGCACGCTCCGCGGCGGCGACAACGCGGCGTTCGGCTCCGGCACGCTCGCGCTCAACGGCGGCACGATCACCGGCACGGGCGCCGCCGCCAGATCGTTCTCGACGGGGGCGGTCTCGATCGGCGGCAACGTGCAGTTTGGCGACGGCACGGGAACGGGCGCCCTCACGTTCGCCGGCCCGGTGAACCTCGGCGGCGGGAATCGGACGCTCACCACGACCGTGTCCACGACGTTCTCCGGCGCCGTCACCAACGGCAGCCTCACGAAGGACGGCGCCGCCACGCTCGCGCTCACCAACTCCGGCAACAATTTCGGCGGCCTCACGATCACCGCCGGCACCGTCGCGATCCGGGGCAACACGAGCATCACCGCCCTCGCCGGCTCGGCCGGGGCCCTCGACCTCGCCGCGGGCAACACGCTCACGGTGAACCAGGCCACGAGCGGCACGGCGGCCATGCCCTTCACCGGCTCCGGCGGGTTCACGAAGTCGGGCGCCGGCGTCCTCGTGCTCACGGCCGACAGTTCCGGCTACGCCGGCACGACCACCGTCTCCGGCGGGTCGCTCGTGGCCAACGGCATCCTCGGCGGCTCGGTCTCGGTGGCGGGCGGCGGCACGCTCTCCGGCTCGGGCACCGTGGGCACGGTGACGATCGACACGGGCGCCACGCTCTCGCCGGGCAACAGCCCGGGCGTGCTCACCACCGGCGACATCACCTGGGCCGGCGGTGGCAACTACAACTGGCAACTCTTCGACGCCACCCTCGGCGCCGGCATCGGCTGGGACCTCGTCCGCGGGGGCACGCTGTCGATCACCGCCACCCCGTCGAGCAGGTTCAACGTCAACCTCTGGTCGCTGGCGTCGATCAACCCCGACGTCAGCGGCACCGCCCAGTCGTTCTCGTTCACGACCACCGGCACCTACACGATCGGCACGTTCGCGAACATCTCCGGCGCCACCGGCGACTGGTACACGATCAACACCGGCTCCACGAACGGCACCGGCGGCTTCCGCGGCTACAACCCCGCGCTCGGCGGCTTCACGCTCCTCTCCACCGGCACGAGCCTCGACCTCGTCTACACGCACACGCCGCTGACGTCCTACACCTGGGTGGCCGGCGCCGGCCTCTGGAGCAACGCGTCCAACTGGGCCGAGGCCGACACGCCCGAGGGCGACGCGGCGATCGCGTTCGCCGGGCCCGGCGGCGTCTCGACGAACGACCTCTCATCCGGCACGGGCGCGAACCTGCTCGGCACGGTGACGAGCCTCTCGTTCGCCGGCAGCGCGACGGGGAGTTACGACGTCGCCGGCACCGCGATCACGCTCGGGTCGGGCGGCGTCGCGAACGACTCCTCATTTGCTCAGACCGTGTCCGCCGGGATCACGCTCGCGGCTCCCGCGACGCTCGCGGCCAACGCGGCGAGCCTCACGTTCTCGGGCACGATCGACACGGCGGGCCGCGAGCTCACGGTCGGCGGCGCGGCCGCCACGACGCTCGGCGCCGTGACCGGCACCGGCGGCCTCGTGAAGACCGACCCGGGCACGGCCACGCTCACGGCCGCCGTGGCATCGCCGAACGTCACGGTCGCGGGCGGCGTCCTGGCGCTCGGCGACGGAAACCTGCTCGCCGACTCGAGCGCAGTCACGGTCAACTCGGGCTCGCTCGGCATGGGGGCGTTCAACGACACGGTGGGGTCTTTCACGATCACCGGCGGCGCGCTCGGCGGATCGGGCACGCTCACCGCCGGCACCTACGCCCTCGGCGGCGGCACCGTGGCCGGCAATCTCGGCGCGGGCATGGCCACATCGTCGGCAGGCACCACCACGCTCGCCGGCACGCTCGCCGGCACCCTCACGCTCGCAGGCGGCACGGTGGCCTTGGGCGCGTCCGATCGCATCAGCGACGCCTCCGCCGTCGCGATCAACTCCGGCTCGCTCGGCATGGGAGCGTTCAACGACACCGTCGGCTCGTTCGCGATCACGGGCGGCTCACTCGGCGGATCGGGCACGCTCACCGCCGCCACCTACTCCCTCGGTGGCGGCACCGTGGCCGCCAACCTCGGCGCGGGCGCGGCAACATCGGCGGCCGGCTCGACCACGCTCGTCGGCACGCTCGCGGGCAACCTCACCGTGGCCGGTGGCACGGTCGCGCTCGGCTCCGCGGGCCGGCTCGGCGCCGGGTCGGTGGTGACGGCCAACACCGGCAGCCTGTCGCTCGGCGGCAACGAGACCGTGGCCTCGTTCGCCCAGTCGGGCGGCTCGGTCGGCGGCACGGGTCGGATCACCGCCGGCAGTTACACCCTGACGGGCGGCACGACCGCGGTCGGCTTCGCGGGGTCGGGCGGCGTCACGGTCAACTCCGGCAACCCGACGCTCGCGGGTGACGGCACCGGCTTCACGGGCGCCACCACGATCGGCGGCGGCAACCTCACGCTCACCAGCGGCAACGCCCTCGGCTCCGGCGCCGTGATCCTGTCGGCGGGCAGCCTCCGGGCATCGGCCGGCCAGACGATCGCCAACGCGATCACGATCGGCGGCACCGGCGGAGCGGTCTTCTACACCCAGGACTTCAACAGCCTCGGCAGCGGCCTGCCCGCGAACTGGACGACGGGCACTGGGGCGAGCGGATCGTCAGTCGGAACCTCGGTGGCGTTCACGACCACGCCCGTGAGTTGGGCCGACACAGCCGGCGCGTTCAAGAACTACGCCGCCACCACCGGTCTCACCAGCGCATCGAGTTCGACCGCCCAGAACGCCTCGACCGACCGCGCCCTCGGTATCCGGCAGACCGGTGGCTTCGGCGACCCCGGCGCCGCCTTCAACTACGCCTTCAGCACGACGGGCCAGGTCATCGACTCGCTCTCGCTCGACCTCATGCTCCTGGCGGCCAACGGGTACTCCACGACCTGGTCGATCCAGTACGGCGTGGGCACGTCGCCCACCTCGTTCACGACCCTCGGCACGTGGACCGACCCGGGCACGTGGGGCTCGACCACGGTCACCTACTCCGGCGGGGCCGTGGCCGGCATGAGCAACCTGGCGAGCGGCGTGTTCCGCGTGGTCGCGCTCACGTCGGCGACCGGCTCGGGCACCCGTGACTCGATGGGCATCGACAACTTCAGGATCACGCTCAAGTCCGCCGCGGCCGCGACACTCGGGGCCGCCGATGCGTCGGCCGTCACCTACTCCGGCCCGCTGGCGATCAGCGGCACGGCGGAACTCACCGCCGTCGCCGGCGGCACGGCCACGTTCTCCGGCGCGATCTCCGGCTCGGCCGGCGCGATCACGAAGACCGGCGCGGGCACGGTGATCCTCACCGGCGCGAACACGTATGCCGGCGGCGTGACGGTGAGCCAGGGCACACTCGTGGGCACGACCGACAGCCTCAAGGGCACCATCACGAACGCGGCCGCCGTGATCCTCAACCAGGCCACGAGCGGCACGTACACGGGCGTCATGAGCGGCGCCGGCAGCGTGGCAAAGACCGGCGTGGGCACGGTCACGATCACCACCCCGCAGACGTTCACCGGCCCCACGACGATCACGGCCGGGGCCCTCGCCCTCTCCGGCAGCGGCGGCCTCGCAAGCAGCCTGATCACGGTGGCCGCCGACGGCCTGCTCGACGCACGCGGGCTCGGAGGCGGCCTCGTGCTCGGCGCGACCCAGACGCTCGCGGGCACCGGCGACGTCGCAGGCCTGGTCGTGGTGCAGGGCGGCGCGACCGTGGCCCCCGGCGCGAGCCCCGGCACGCTCAACGGCGACGCCTTCACGTTCGGCCCCGGTGGCAACTACAACTGGCAGATTTAGGTCCATCCGGGATCTTCATGGGTAGAGCCGTAAACCGCCGCAGTAGAAGTAGATCACG
>JBJTJO010000106.1:0-14584 GCA_046095965.1 Planctomycetaceae bacterium | reverse complement strand
ACGACTGCTGCCGGCCGGCCGGCACGTCCACCGGATCGAACGACACGCGGCCCCCGTCCACCCGGCTCCGCGAGTCGCCGACGAGCCGGGCGCCGCGGGGCAGGTCCACCACGACGCTCAGCGGCCCCGAGGGCGCGGCGCCGTCGTTGACCACGGTGCAGACGAGCGTGGTGGCGACACCGCCGCGCACGGGATCATCGAGGTCGGCGAGCGTGATGCGGAGGCCGGCCTCCGCCGGAGTCCGCAGCCGCGGACGCGGCGTGGTCGAGCGGATCCGCACGCACTCCTGGTCGCCGAGCAGCGCGCCGCCGAGCCCCGACATCTCGGCCCGCACGCAGGAGCGGGTGGGATCCGAGTCGGCGTAGGCCGACGCGGCCGCCTGCGCCCGGAGGTTGATCTGCCGCTTCGCCTGGCCGCCGGCCTCGATCGGGGGCAGGTTCCAGGTCACCTTCGACGACGCCAGGGCGTAGCCGTCCGACGCCTCCAGCGGCGTGAAGCCGTCGTCCCACGCCAGCGACAGCGTCGTCGGCGGCGATGCGGCGTTGCCCGTGTTGCGGACGATCGCCGCGAACTCGGCGACCGCGCCCGACGTGGCATCCTGCGGCCCGGTGAGATCGAGCGCGAGCGACGGGGCCGCGGGCGCCGTGGGCGTGACGCCGACCGTGGCCGGCGGCGGAGCGATGAGCGGCGGCGCCGCCGGCGGGGCGGCCACCGCGGGCGGGGTCGCCGGGGCCGCCGCGACCTGCACGCACTCGGTCGCGCCGCCGACGAAGCGGTTTGCCGGGTCGAGCACCTCGACCCGGTGGCACTGGCGGCCGGGCTCGTCGAGGAGGAAGTCGAGCTCGATGCGCCGCTGCGTGCCGGCGGCGAGATCGATCGTGCCCTTCAGTTCGACCGGACTCTTGGAGGCCTCGTGGTGGAACCCGGCGTCGAAGTAATCCACGATCCGGAGCTTCTCGAGGTTGCGGCCCGACCGGTTGACGAGTTCGACCTCGTACTTGACCCGGTCGCCGACGTTGCCGGCGAGCGGCCCGGTGACGTTGACGAGCACGTCGTCCTCGCCGCGGACGCCCCCCGCACCGAGCACGATCACGAACGCCACGACCAACCCACCACACCGCCGCCGATCCGCAACCGTCATGGGAAGAACACTCCGCTGCGTCGCATGTGAATCCCCGGATGGCGGGAAGGCTACCACGGGGACGGCACGGGCGCGAACGCCGCTTCGCACCCGCTTTTTCCACACGTCCGCCCCCGGGCCCGACCCAGGGCACGGCAACCATGAACGTGGTTGCATGACGGCCGCATGGTCCTTCGTGCCTCTCCCTCCGGGAGAGGCCGGCCGCAGGCCGGGTGAGGGTGCCGGGACGGATGAAGGGGCGACGAAAGCACCCTCACCCCGGCCCTCTCCCCGGGGGAGAGGGAGTTGGGGCAACCCCGAGCCCGCGGCGCGCAACCGCCCTCAATCCGTGGCCCGGTGGCGGACGATGTCCCCCTCCACCATGTAGACCACGTCCTCCGCGATGTTCGTCGCCATGTCGGCGATCCGCTCGATGTGCTTCGAGACCGAGTTGATCCGCAGCAGGCTCTCCACGTTCTCCGGGTCGTTCCTGATGCCCTGCATCACGCGGCGCTGGATCGTCTGCCGGGCCGCATCCACCGCGTCGTCCTCCTCGCGGACCTGCCGGGCCAGCGCCGGGTCGCCGTTGACGACGGCGTCGAGGCACTGCTTCACCATGTCCTGGGCCTGCATCGCCATCACGCGGATCTCCGGGGGCAGCTCGTAGGGCTTCCCGGCCGCGAGCTGCGCGACCCGCTTGGCGATGTTCTTGGCGAGGTCGCCCATGCGCTCGAGGTCGTTGTTGATCTTGAGCACGGCCACCACGAAGCGGAGGTCGGCCGCCACGGGCTGGTAGAGCGCGAGCATCTTGAGGCATTCCTCCTCGACCTCGACCTCCATGCGGTCGATGTCCTCGTCGCTCGCCATGACCCGCTGGGCCAGGGCCACGTCGCGGTTGATGAGGGCGGTGATCGACTTCGAGATCGCCTCCTCGACGAGCGTCCCGACCCGCAGGATCCGCTCCTTGAGGTGCCCGATCTGGCGTTCGATGTGCTTGGTCATGGGGGTGCCCCGGGGCGGCCGGACCGGCCGCGTCAGCCGAACCGTCCGGTGACGTAGGCCTCGGTCTCACGGAGGACCGGCTTGGTGAAGATGTCGGTCGTGGGGCCGTACTCGATGAGCCGGCCGAGGTACATGAAGGCGGTGTAGTCGCTCGTGCGGCTGGCCTGCTGCATGTTGTGGGTCACGATGAGCACCGAGTAGCGGCCGCGGAGCTCCTGGATCAGGTCCTCGACCTTGCCGGTGGCGATCGGGTCGAGGGCCGAGCAGGGCTCGTCGAGCAGCAGCACCTCGGGCTCGGCCGCGATCGCCCGGGCGATGCAGAGCCGCTGCTGCTGGCCGCCCGACAGGCCCAGCGCGCTCTCGTGGAGCCGGTCCTTGACCTCGTCCCAGAGGGCGGCGCCCCGCAGGCTCGTCTCGCAGACCTCGTCGAGCACCGCCCGGGAGGTCTCGCCGTCGATCCGCAGCGCGTAGACGACGTTCTCGTAGATGCTCATCGGGAACGGGTTGGGCTTCTGGAACACCATGCCCATCCGCTTCCGCAGCTCGATCACGTCCATCCGCGGGTCGTAGATCGAGTCGCCGTTGAGCCGCATGTCGCCGGTGATGCGGACGCTCGTCACGAGGTCGTTGAGCCGGTTGACGCTCCGCAGCAGCGTGGACTTCCCACAGCCGCTCGGGCCGACGAGCGCCGTCACCTTGCCGTTCGGGATCGGCATCGTGATCCGGTGCAGGGCCTGCTTCGCGCCGTACCAGAGGTTGAAGCGGTCGATCTCCAGGACGGGCGTCTCGCCGAGCACCGCGTCGTGGACCTCGGACGGCACGTCGCGGCCGGCCGCCACGGCCAACAGGCGGTCCCCGCTGCCGGCGTTCGCCACGGTTGGATCGGCGGCACCGGCCCGGTCGGGTGTGGCCTCGGTCTGCGCCTGCATGCCGCGTGCTCCTCTCGTCCGGTCCCGGAACGCCCGTGAATCCTACCGCGCCCCGTCAGAACTGCTGCGCCACGAACCGCCGCCGCAGCCGGGAGCGGATCTGGATCGCGGCCACGTTGAGCAGGGCGATGATCGCCACCAGCAGGAACGTGATCGTGAACACCATCGGCCGCGCCGCCTGGGCGTTCGGGCTCTGGAAGCCGACGTCGTAGATGAGGTAGGCCAGGTGCATGAACTCCCGCTGGGGGTGGAGGAACGGGAACGTGCCGTCCACCGGCAGGTCGAGCGCCAGCTTCTTCACCCCCACGAGCATGAGCGGCGCCACCTCCCCCGCGCCGCGGGCCATCGCCAGGATCAGGCCGGTCATGATCCCGGGCAGCGCCCGGGGCAGCACGATCCGCCGGATCGTCTGCCACTTGCCGGCACCGCAGGCGTAGGAGCCCTCCCGCATCGAGTTGGGCACGGCCGAGAGCGCCTCCTCCGTGGCCACGATCACGACCGGCAGCGTGAGCAGCGCGAGCGTCAGCGACGCCCAGAGCAGGCCGCCGGTCCCGAACGTCGGCTGCGCGTCGGCCACGAGGCTCGCCTTGAAGAAGGCCTCGTCGATGCCCGCGCCGAGCCCGTAGCAGAAGAAGCCGAGACCGAAGGCGCCGTAGACGATGCTCGGCACGCCGGCGAGGTTGTTGATGGCCACGCGGATCGCGGCGGTGAGCGGGCCGCGGCCGGCGTACTCGCGGAGGTAGAGCGCGGCCAGCACCCCGAACGGCGCCACGAGCAGCGCCATGATGAGTGTCATGATGACGGTGCCGAAGATCGCGGGGAACACGCCGCCGGCGCTGTTGGCCTCGCGCGGGTCGTCGGCGAGGAACTCGCCCCAACGCGCCAGGTAGACGCCGAGCCGGCCGGCGAGCGAGAGCCGGTTCGGCTGCCACGCGCGGACGATGCCGTCGAGCGGGATGGCGGTGCGCTGCCCTGCGGCCGTCTCGAACTCGACGGTCCAGCCGGCGTTGGCCTCGCGCAGGGCCCCCGCGCGTCCGTCGAGCCCCGCCTCGGCGCGGCCCACGCGCTCCGCGACCGCGCGGCCGGCGGCCTCGGCCGCCGCCTCCGCGGGACTGCCCGCGCCGTGGTCGAGCCGCGCCTGCACGACCGCGAGCCGCGCCGTCCGCAGCTCGCGCTGCAACTCGCCCCGCTCCGTGCGGTCGATGCGCACCGCCTGCCGCCAGCGCCGCCGCGCGGCGGGGTGCTCGCGGCGGAAGGCTTCCCACACGGCCGCCGGCCCCTCGGCCACGACCTCGTCACCGTGCAGCAGCCGCGTCGGCGTGCCGTGGAAGCGCCCCCCCTCCAGCCGCTCCACCGCGGTCGCCCACACCGGCCGGGTCGTCGCCGCGACGGCGCGGTCGTCGATCCACTCGAAGTGGCTCCCGGTGATCTCGAAGTTGGCCGAGCGCAGGAGCGTCCGCGTGGCCCCCGCGCCGGGCACCTCCTCGCGGCCCGCCTCCTCGCCGAGCACGCGCCGGCCGTCCTTCGTCTCGACGAGTTCGAGCGGCACCGGCCAGAACGTGGCGGCGCCGCGGACCGCGATCAGCCCGAGCAGCCCGACGATCATCGCGATCGCGAGGGCCAGCGAACCGGCGGTGAGCCAGACCCATGGCTCGCCGTGGGCCGCGAGGCTCGAGTGTGCGCTCCGTGGCCGACGCGGCCGCTGGGGATCAGAGCTCATGCGCCCGCCTCCGGAACCGCTGCCGCACGAACTCGGCCGCGGTGTTGACGACGAACGTGAGCGCGAAGAGCACGAGCGCGGCGAGGAACAGCACGCGGTAGTGTGCGGTGCCGCGGGCCGCCTCGGGGAGCTCCGTGGCGATCGCCGCGGAGAGCGTCTCGAATCCGTTGAACAGGTTCCAGTCCATGATCGGCGTGTTGCCGGCCGCCATGAGCACGATCATCGTCTCGCCGACCGCCCGGCCGAGGCCGATCATCACCGCCGAGAACAGGCCGCTGGCGGCCGCGGGGACGATGACGCGGACGGCGGTCTGCCAGGGCGTGGCGCCGGCCCCGAGCGACGCGCTGCGGAGGTGGTCGGGCACGCTCGACAGGGCGTCATCGGCGAGCGTGAAGATGAGCGGGATGATGGCGACGCTCATGCCGATGCCGACGACGAGGGCATTGCGCTGCACGTAGGTGCCGAACAGCCCGCCGCGGGCGTCGAGCCGCAGGGCGTCGAGGAACACCGCGGCGGCGGCGGCGAGCGCGACGGCGGCCAGCACCCCGCCGGCGAAGACACCGAGCGACACGAGCGCCGCGCGGCGATCGGTCCACCCCCGCCCCGCGCGCCGCAGCCACGGGCCGACCGAGCGGCCCGCGCCGACGGTGACCGCGACCGCCGCGAGCGGGAGGAGCGCGAGCATCCAGCCGCCGAAGCCGCTGCCGCCGCGGCCGTCGAGCCAGCCGCGGAAGTCGCCCTGGAAGAGCCCGCGCTCCACCCAGGGCGCGGCGCCGCGGGCCGCGAGCACGCCGAGGGGCAGGGCGACGAGCCCGACGACGGCGAATCGCGCGCCCGCCAGGCGGCTCCGCCAGCCGGCCGGCACGCACTGCCAGAGGTGCGCGGCCACGACGAGCGTCAGCGGCACCACGAACAGCCCGGTGATGAACGGCATCACCGCCCGCTCGAGCAGCGGCGCGAACACGAGTCCGGCCACGAAGCCGAGCACCACGCTCGGCAGCCCCGCCATGAGCTCGATCACGGGCTTGATGCGCGCCTTCCAACGCGAGTGCATGAACTGGCTGGCGTAGATCGCGGCGAGGATGGCCACGGGGGTGGCGAAGAGCATCGCGTAGAGCGTGGCCTTGAGCGTGCCGAAGACGAGCGGCACGAGGCCGAACTTCGACTCGAACGCCTCGTGGCCGGTCGTCTCCCAGGCGTGCACGGGACCGGGATAGCTCTCGTACCACACCGGCCGCAGCAGGGTGCCGAGCGTGACGTCCGGATGACCCGCGTCGAATGCGAGCGCCGCCAGCCGGCCGCCACCCGCGACGAGGAGGCGGTCCTCGCGCGGGCCGATGCACGCGCGCTCGACCGGGGCTGGCGGCCCGTCGAGTTCGGTCCGCAGCACCTCGACGCCGCTGGTCGCCTGGAGCAGCCGCACTCCGCCGGCCGCGTCGGCGGCGACGAACAACCGCGACCGCGGGGACGCCGCGAGGGCCGTCACCGGGGCGGCGGCCGGGGGAAACTCGCGGGCCGCCACGGTCGAGAGTCCGTCCGCGGCCGCGGCGGCGCCGCCGCGGGTGGGAAAGTAGACCCGGATCGTGCCGCGGGCGTCGGCGACGGCCAGGGCCGTGCCGCCGAAGAGCCGCTCGACCGCGGTGACGCGGTCGCCCCGGGGCGTCACCGTGAACATCTCCATGGCGACCGGCTGCTCGACGTCGCGGATGACGTGCCGCTGCGCCCGGCCGTCGGCCGCGACGAGGAACGCCTGGTCGCCGAGCTCCGACACGCGCACGAACCGCGGGACGAAGTCCTGCGCCGGCTCGATCGTGGCGCCGATCGCGCTCGTGACCACCTCGTCGGTGAGCAGGTTGCGCTTCGACGTGACCGATTCCACGCGGACGCGGCCGGCGGCATCGAGCGCCGCCACGAGCGGTCCACCGGCCAGCGGGGCCAGATCGACGTCGATGATCGGGCCGTCGAGGCTGCGAGTGGCGGCGGCCAACTCGGCGACGGGACGCACCCGTGCGAGCCGCCCGTTGGCACCGCGCACGAGCACCTCGTCACCGGTGCCGACGGCACGGCCCCGCTCCGGCACGGCCGTCCCGGCCGGCAGGTCGGCCTCGTCCACGAACGACGACTCGAGCCCCAGCCGCCCGCAGCGGACGGAGCCGTCGGCGTAGCCGATGGCGGCGTGGAGCGAGCCCGGTACGATCCGCACCGCGGTCGCGTTCGCGAGCCCGGCGTCGGCGGCCGGGACCGCCGCCAGCGTGCGGCCGTCGGCCGCAGCGACGACCCGCAGACCGCCGTCGGGCTCGACCAGCCACGCGACGGCCCCGGTCTCGTCGGCCCCCAGCCAGGCGGGCGTCGGGGCGTCGGACCCGATGGTGGCCGCCGGCTCGATCCGGCTCGTGGCCGGGCGGAACAACGGCAGCGCCACCGCGAGCAGGAACACGCCGACGAGGAGCACGGCCACGATCGTGCCGATGCCGCCGAGCGTGATCAGGACGCGGGCCACGCGGTCGCCGGTGCGCACCCAGGGACGGGTCGTCCGCCGTCGGGACCGGCCCGTGAACGTGGGAGTGGCGTCCATGTGATGCCGGGCCCGGAAATCCGGGCGGACCGCGCGACGGTCAGGGAGTCTCGACGCCGACCGCGGCCAGCGCCCGCTTCGCGACCGCGGCCGTGACCGGC
Organism: Planctomycetaceae bacterium; assembly: GCA_046095965.1. Lineage (GTDB taxonomy): Bacteria > Planctomycetota > Planctomycetia > Pirellulales > UBA1268 > QWPN01. Next base: position 7,137 of record JBJTJO010000106.1, on the reverse strand, counting down.
AGATAGCCGTCCTTCTTCACGTCGGCCTGCCCGGTGGCACTGAGCACGTAGCGGAGGAATTCGCGCCGCAACGGGTCGAGCGCGGTGCCGGGCTTGTGGTTGACGCTCAGCGCCAGAAAGCGGGCGAGCGGATAGTCACCCGAGTAGGCGTTCCTGGCCTCGGGCTCGACCGCGGCCGCGCCGGTCTTCGGGGCGATCGCCACGGCCCGCACGTCGGCAGTCCGGTAACCGATGCCGCTGTAGCCGATCGCGTAGCGGTCGCTCGCCACCGCCTGCACGACGGCCGAACTGCCCGGCTGCTCCTTCACGGTGGGCTTGAAGTCCCCCTTGAAGAGCGCGTGCTCCTTGAAGTAGCCGTAGGTCCCGCTCGAGGCGTTGCGGCCATAGAGACTGATCGGCTTGTCCTTCCACTCGCCGTCGAGGCCGAGGTCGCCCCAGGTGCGGACCTCGCCCGCGGCGCCGCCGTTGCGGTTCTTCGAGAAGATGGCGTCGATCTGCTGCAGCGACAGGCCCTTGAGCGGGTTGTCCTTGTGGACGAAGACCGCCAGCATGTCGATGGCCACTGGCACGGCGGTGGGCGGATAGCCGTGCTTCTCCTTGAACGCGTCGATCTCCGACGGTTTCCAGTCGCGGCTCATCGGGCCGAAGGTGGCCGTGCCCTCGGTGAGCGCCGGCGGCGCCGAGGCCGACCCCTTGCCCTCGATGGCCTCGCGCACCCCGGGATAGAACTTCTTGAAGCCCTCGGCCCAGAGGGCGACGAGGTTGTTCATCGTGTCGGAGCCGACGAACTTCAGCGAGCCGGCCACCTCGCCGGCCACCTTCTCGTACGGGCGGAGGGTGGCATCCACATCCTGGGCGACCGCCACGACCGACACGGCGGCCAGAGCTGCCGCAGCGAAGCAGCGGACGGGGGAGCGCGGATCGGGACCCATGACGCGGACTCCGGGCGGGTGGACGGGGTTCGGGATCCCGCTCGGCGAGGAGGCGAGACGCGGCCGCAAGGCTCGCGAACGTGGTGTAGCGGCCAAGTGTGAGCGTTTTGTGAGGAATCCCTCCGCCGGAAACGGAAGTCGCTCTCCGGCAACGGCTTGCGTGCTGGATTCCCTGGCCGGCGGCCGGTTTGTCCGCCGCCGGCGCGGGCCCGTGGTAGACTGCGGTTCGACGTCGCCGGCACGGCAGCCCCCGACGCCACTCCCGCCCACACCCACGTGAAACCCCCGCCAGGACAGGCCTTCGACCCGGTTTCGGCCACGCTGGAGAGCCACGGTCCCGTGGTCCTGCCGGCCCTGCTGCTGTGCGACTTCGGCCACCTGGCCCGCGAGGTGGAGCGGCTCGAGGCCGCCGGGGCCGTGGCCCTGCACCTGGACGTCATGGATGGCCGGTTCGTCCCGCAACTGACCTACGGCCCGGTCGTCGTCGAGGCCGTGCGCCGGGCCGCCCGGGTGCCCATCGAGGTGCACCTCATGATCGAGGAGCCCGAGCGGTCCCTTGCCGACTACGCGAAACTGGGGGCCGACATCGTCACCGTCCACGTGGAGGCCCTGGCCGACCCGCGGGCCGCCCTCCGCACGATCGCGGACATGGGCCCACGGGCCCATATCGCCATCAGCCCCGGCACCCCGGTCGAGCGGATCGAGCCCTGCCTCGACGCGTGCGACGGCGTGCTCGTGATGAGCGTCGAGCCGGGCTACGGCGGCCAGCGGTTCGACCCGGTCGCGCTCGAGAAGCTCGCCTGGCTCGCCGACCGGCGGGCTCGCCGGGGCGGCTCGTTCCTGCTCGGTGTCGATGGCGGCATCGCCACCGACACGGTCGGCGCCGTGGCCGCCGCGGGCGCCGAGCTCATCGTCGCGGGCAGCGCCGTGATCCGTTCACACGACTACGCGCAGGCCATCGCCGAGCTCGAAACGCTGGCGCGGAAAGCCGCCTGACGCCCCCCTCCCCGGAGAGACCAGTTCACCGATGCCCGACCACCTGATCGTGATCCGTGCCGGAGCAAGCGACTACGACGAGCAGGGCCGCATCCGCGGCACGCTGGCGATGCCGCTCTCGGCCGCGGGCGGCGCCGAGGCGCGCCACGCGGCGACGCTCCTGTCGGCGGCCTGCCCCGACGCGATGTACGTCTCCACCGACGCCTGCGCCGCCGAGACCGCCCGCATCGTCGGCGCGGCCTGCGGCCTGCGGGCCAAGCGGATCGCGAACCTCGCGAACCTCGACCAGGGCCTCTGGCAGGGCATGCTCGTCGACGAGATCCGCGCCCGGCAGCCACGGCTCTACCGGCAGTGGCAGGACAATCCCTGGGCGGTCGCCCCGCCCGAGGGCGAACTCCTCGAGGAGGCGTGCCTGCGGGTGGAGGCCGCGCTCGAGACGCTGGTGCGCCGGCATCCCGAGGGACGGATCGCCGTCGTCGTGCCGCAGCCACTCGACCAGGTGATGCGGTGGATCGTGTCGGGCGAGTCGATGGGCGACCTCTGGGGCGGGGAGCCGGGGCGACCGCCCGTGGCCGAATTCCCGCTCGCCGCCCAGTGGCGGCCGGCCCGGCGGCGTCGCGCGCCGGCCTGACGGAGGCGGATTCGCCGGCCGATTCGGCGCAGCCCGGCCATGCCCCGCAGGGCTACACTGGCGATCGATCGCAGGTTTCCCACATCCCGCCACATTCCGGCAGCCACGCATGGAACGCCGCCGCTCATCGACCGCACAGCAGCCCGAGGCGGCGGTGGAGACCGCGGCGTTCCGGCCCCCTGAAGGCCCGCGGCTCGTGGAGCCCGCCGGCGACAAGGGCGCGATCCGCGGCCCCCGCGCCAAACGCGGCGTGCCGGAGGGCCTGTGGCTCAAGTGCGACGGCTGCGGGGCCACCATCTACCGCAAGGAGGCCGAGGAGCTCCTCAACGTCTGCCCCCGGTGCGGCTTCCACTGGTACGTCTCGGCCGCGCAGCGGATCGGTCAGCTGCTCGACGCGGGCACGTTCGAGGAGTGGGACGCCAGCCTGCGGCCGACCGACCCGCTCGGGTTTCGCGACAAGAAGCCGTACGCCGAACGGATCGTGGCCGAGCAGAAGCGGACGGGCCTGCGCGACGCCGCCCTCACGGGCACCGGCATGATCCGCGCCCGCCGCGTGGCCTGCGGGGTGACCGATTCGTCGTTCATCATGGGGAGCATGGGCAGCGTCGTCGGCGAGCGGCTGACGCGGCTCGTCGAGCGGGCGACGACCGACAGGCTGCCGCTGATCATCATCAGCGCCTCGGGAGGCGGGGCCCGCATGCACGAGGGCATCCTCTCGCTCATGCAGATGGCGAAGGTGTCGGCGGCACTGGCCCGCTACTCGCAGGCCGGCGGCCTGTTCATCTCGGTGCTCACGAATCCGACCATGGGGGGCGTGGCGGCGAGCTTCGCGTCGCTTGGCGACCTGTGCTTCGCCGAGCCCCGGGCCCTCATCGGGTTCGCGGGCCCGCGGACGATCAAGGCGACGATCCGGGTGGAGCTCCCCAAGGGGTTCCAGACGAGCGAGTTCCTCCTCGAGCACGGCTTCATCGACCGGATCGTGGCCCGCAAGGATCTCAAGAGCGAGATCGCCCGGGCCATCGACTACTGCGGCGGCTGAACGCCGGCCACGCGGGGCGGGAGTCGGTCCGAATGGCTCCCGCGGCGTTCACCCGCCGCGGAGGAGCCGCACGAACCCCGCCTCGTCGAGCACCGTCACGCCCAGTTTTCGTGCGCTGTCGAGCTTGCTCCCCGCCTCGGCCCCGGCCACGAGGTAGTCGGTCTTCTTCGACACGCTCGACGCCGCCCGGCCGCCGGCCCCGCGGATTGCCTCCTCGGCCTCCTGCCGTGAGAACGCCTCGAGCGTGCCCGTGACGACGAGCGTCTTCCCGGTGAGCGGCCCCTCGTGGACGCGATCCGCGGCCGGCACGTCGAGCCGCACGCCGGCGGCGGCGAGGCCCGCGATCGTCCGCCGGCCGTAGTCGCCCGCCAGCCACTCGTGCACGCTCGCCGCGATCACCGGCCCGACCTCCGGCACCTCGGCGAGTTCCTCTTCCGAGGCCGCCTGGAGCGTCTCGATCGTGGGAAACCGTTCACACAGGAGGGCGGCGACCCGCGGTCCGACGTGCCGGATGCCGAGCGCGTTGAGGACACGGACGAGACCCCGGCCGCGGCTCGCCGCGATCTGCTCGACGAGGGCCGCCGCGGATTTCTTGCCCATCCGCTCGAGCCCTGCCAGCCGATCGGCCGTGAGCGAGTAGAGGTCGGCATAGTCCTGCACGAGCCCCGTGGCCACGAGCTGCTCGACGAGCTTGTCGCCGAGCCCCTCGATGTCCATGGCACCACGAGAGCAAAAGAACTTGAGCCGCTCGCGGCACCGGGCCGGGCAGTCCACGTTGGGACAGCGGATGTAGACGCCGTCGGGATCCTTGACGATCGCCGTGCCGCACTCGGGACACTCGGTCGGCGGCTTCCAGGGGCCATGCCGATGCTTCCGCAGGTGCTTCTCCACGCGCACGACGTGCGGGATCACCTTGCCCGCCTTCTCGACGACGAGCACGTCGCCCACGCGGATGTCCTTGCGGGCCACCTCGTCGGCGTTGTGGAGGCTCGCGCGGCTGACGGTGGTGCCGGCGAGTTCCACCGGCTCGAGGTCGGCGACCGGCGTGATCGTGCCGCCGCGGCCCACCTGCACGCGGATCCCGGCGAGCGTCGTGGTGGCCTCGAACTTCTCGAACTTCCACGCGATCGCCCAGCGCGGGCTCTTCGCGGTCGTGCCCAGCCGCCGCTGCTGGTCGAAGCGGTTCACCTTGACCACGAATCCGTCCACCTCGAAGTCGAGGGCGTGGAGCTCCCCGATGAATTCCGTACCCCGCTCGACGAGGGCGTCGAGCGACGGGAAGACCTGCGTGCCCGGGGCGACCGGCAGTCCCGCGGACGCGGCCCAGGCCAGCAGGCCGGCCTGCGAGTCCGCGCCGAGGCCGGTCGAATCGCCGACGCCGTGGCAGAGGAACCTGAGCGGCCGCTCCGCGCACTCCCGCGGGTCGAGGAGGCGGATGCTGCCGGCGACGACGTTGCGCGTGTTGGCGAAGGGGGCCAGCCCGCGCTGCGCCTGCGCCTCGTTGAGCAGGACGAGGTCGGAGTTCGTCATGTAGACCTCGCCGCGGACCTCGATCGACGCGGGCGGGTCGGCGAGATCGAGCACGAGCGGCACGCCGGGGATCGTGCGGGCATTGTGGGTGATGTCGTCGCCGGTGACGCCGTTGCCGCGGGTGGCGGCGAGCGCGAGGCGGCCGGCGTCGTAGGTGAGCGACACGGCCACGCCGTCGATCTTGAGCTCGAGCACCCACTCGATCGGTTCGTCGGCCCCTTCCCCGCCGTCGCGCACCAGTTTCTCGACCCGCCGCCCCCACGCCGCCAGGTCGGTGGCCGAGTACGTGTTGTCGATCGAGAGCATGGGCCGGCGGTGATTCACCGGCCGCAGCTCGGGGATGGGCTCGTCGCCCACCCGCTGCGTGGGGCTGTCGGGCGTGACCAGGTCCGGGTGCGACTCCTCGAGCGACCGCAGTTCCTCCACGAGCCGGTCGTACTCGCGATCGGCGATCTCCGGCGCCGCCTCCACGTAGTACTTCCGGTCGTGATGCCGGATCTTCTCGCGGAGCCGCGCGATCCGCGCGGAGACGGAGGCGCTCACGGCTCGCGACCGGGCGGCGCGGCCCCCGCCGGGCCCCGGACCACGTCCCGCTCCGCCCGCTGCCGCTCCCCCTCGACGTGATCGACCACCACGGCGCCGACCGTGGCGATCGCCAGCACCACGAGTTCGCCGACGAGGATCGCGGTGCCGTGGCGATCGAGCACCCGATCGATCGGGTGCGCGCCCCGCGCGGCGGCCGTCTCCGGCCGCACGCCACGCAGCACCGCCACCGCGGAACTCACCGCCGTGAGCGTGAACGCCAGACCCGCCACGCCGAGCAGGAGATAAAACGGATTGCGACGGCGGCGCGCCATGGCACCTTCCGGGGCCGGGGTGGGAACCGCCAGAAAATATACCGGCCCGCCGGCCCGCCGCCGCTCGCGGCTACTTCACGCTGGCCGACTGTCCCGGTGCCGCGGCGGTGACGGCCCCGTCCGTGGCCTTGACGTCGGCCTGCACCGTGACCGTCGGGACGGCCCCCTCGCCAAGATCGGTGGCGATTCTCAGTTGACGCTCGACGCGCCCGGCCGCGGCCCCGGCCTGGAACTTCACCGGCAGGATGTGGACCTTGGCGGGTGCGGCCTTGGGCTCGCAGGTCACGCACCCGTCGTCACACTGGATTCCGGTGATGCAGAACTCCCGGTTGGCCCGGACGACCACGTTCTTCGTCACCGAGTCGCCGCAGCAGACGGCCCCCAGCGTCAGTAGCTGCGGGCTCACGGTGACCTCCGCCACGACACGCCCCTCCACGTCCATCGGGATCTGGCCGGCCCGCGGATCGTCGGTGACGAGGATCAGTTGCCCCTTCATGTAGCCAGCCGGCGCCTCGGGCTTCAGCCGCATGGTGAGGTCGTACACCGTCTGCGCGGGCGTCTTGAGAGGCTTGGAGAGCACGACCTCGAAGTTGGGGTTCGCGCTGCGCACGTCCGAGATCGCCCACGGCGTCGAGCCGACGCGGGTGATGCGCACCTTCCGCTCCGCCCCCTTGCCGAGATCGACGTTGCCGAGGTCCACGAACGGCGGCTCGAAGGAGACGTCGCCACGGATGTGGCCCGCCACGCGGAGCTGGACCTCCGCGGCGAAGGGCTTGTCGAAGGAGACGGTGAGCGTGGCCCCGTGCTGGCCGAGGAACGTCCGGGTGTTGAAGGTGGCCACCACCTCCGCCGACTCGTGCGTCTTGAGTTCCTTCTTGGTGACGACGGGGGACGTGCAGCCGCAACTCGACCGCACGCCGGTGACCCGCACGTCCTCCTTGTAGAGATTGCTGAACTCGAAGTGGTACTCGGTCTTCGAGCCCTTGGCGACGTTGCCGAAGTTGTGGCTCGTCACGGGAAACATCTTGGTGGCCCACTCCTGCGCGTGGGCGACCCCGCCGAGAAGGACGGCGGCCAGGCAGGCACCGACGGCCACGGTACGGCCGTCTCCAGAACGCCGACGGGAACGCGCCGAAGCGGCGGGGCACATGG
>JBJTJO010000105.1:0-3509 GCA_046095965.1 Planctomycetaceae bacterium | reverse complement strand
CGGCCCGTCGTCGGCCTGCGCCACCACGGTGAACCGGCCGGTCGCGGCGAGCAGGTTCGCCAGGCCGGTCCGCATGACGGCGTGGTCGTCGACGAGCATCAGTCGGATGGGGGGAGACGCCTGCATGGATCGACATGGCTCGGGAAACGCGCCGTCCCCTCCGGCGGAGCACCCTCCGCGGCGTGACGCAGACGCAGTATGGCGAATCGACGCCGCGGCCGCACGGACCCTAGCCAGGTGGCTAGTGGCTGCGTCTGAAATCCGGCCGTATCCTTCTCGAGGTGAACGGGTGGAAACGGTACCCCGTAGATGGACGAGCGAGGAGTTGGCAGACATGCATCGCCATGACGCCGCATGACATGCCACTGAGTGCTCTTGGGTGGTCGCGGACTTTTTTTCATTTCAATGGTGAAACGCATGGCAGTGCAATGCCGCCAACTCCGCTCCGCTGCCGCGTTCGCGGTGAGTCTCGCGCTGGCGATCCTCTGCGCCGCGCCGGCGCGGGCTCAGATCTACACGTGGACGGGCACGACAAGCACGGACTTCAACGCTTCGACGAACTGGCGTTCCGCGTTCACCTTTCCCATCCCCACGAACGCCACGCTGCGACTGACGGACGGCACCACCATCCCCAACGCACCCACGCTCACCGCCAGCGCGACGGCGACCTCCCTCGTCTTCGGCCAGGCGAGCGCGTTCTCGTTCGGCTCGGCCAACCCGGCCGCCGTGCTCACGTTGACGGGCACGACGCCGCTATCGAAGAGCAACTCGGTCACCGGCACGATCGGGGCGAACATCGCCCTGGGCGGTTCGGGCACGCAGACATTTCTAATGGCAAACCCGAACGTTTTCAGCGGCACCATCTCCGGTGGGAATGCGGGCGATGTTCTCTGGATCCGTGAAGTCTCTTACCAAAATTCTCAGACGTTCACCCACGCCGGCAACACCTTCGCGAGCACGATACGGTTTGGGGGCGATACGGTTAGCACCAACAATGGGCCCATGTACGGTACTGCGACAGTCGCCTCGCTCGGCATGGCAGGGCAGCCGAGTTCGCTGGGAACGGCTGGCACAATCGTGTTGCGCAACTCGTACAACCTCTATCTTTCCACCACCGCCGCTGCCCAGTCGTCCGACAAGTCGCTGGTGCTCGAGTGGATCAACGGAGTGAACACGGCTTTCGGTGCTGGTTTCGGTCTGAATGGTGGCGCGAGCGGCTTCAATCAAGGTTGGCAGTATGGCTCGGTACCATTGAACCTGTCGGGCTCGATCACCGCCGCGCCCATCGCGGGCTGGTCGGGCACTGCGGCCATGTTGTCGGATTTCTACACGGGCAAGAGCGGCACGCTGTCGGGGGTGATCTCGGAGTCTGCGTCGCACAGGCTCGGGGTCACCTCGCATGGGGTCGTGCTCACGAATCCGAACAACTCCTTCACGGGCGCGTTCACGCTCGGCGTAGGGCTTTTTAACGGCACCTACAGCCTTTCGACCTTTGGCATGAGCGGATCGCCATCCCCGATCGGGGCCGGCTCCACGATCGTTCTGACCAACGCCACACGGCTGCGTTACACCGGCGCCGGGGAGACGAGTAACAAGATAATCGGGACGGCATGGACCGGGGGGGGCAACGTTGAAGCGTGGTTAGACGCCTCGGGGAGCGGCGAGTTGATCTTGTCGAACACCGCGTCGATCATCAAGGATGGGACATACTTGGGTATGCCGATATGGCTCAGCGGTACGGGCCGGGGAACGCTCGCCTCGAGTGTGTCCTCCACGTCCTATGGCATCCAAAAAACTGAGGCCGGCACCTGGACACTGACCGGCTCCAACGCGGTCCCGCAGACCTCTAGCCAGGGTGGCACTCTCGTGTTCGCCAAGCGCGTGGCACTCCTCGGGGGCGGCACGGCCGACTGGGTGAAGACGAAGGTGCTCACGGTGTCGGGCAGCGGGGCTGTGATGGGCTTCCGCGTGGGGGGAGCCGACGAGTTCACGCCCCAAGACATCACCGTGCTGCTCACGAACCTGGGCGGTGACGTGAGCACCGGCGGGATGCGGTCCACGTCATCCTGGGGGTTCGACACGACGAACACCGGCAGCACGTTCACGGTCAACGACACGATCGCCGACACGTCTGGGACGGGCGGCGGCCAGATCGGCCTCGTCAACCACGGCAGCGGCACGCTCGCCCTCGCGGGTACGAACACGTTCACCCGCGGCACGCGGATCGAAGCGGGCGCGCTCACCATCACAAACACGGCGGCGCTCGGCTCGGGCACGGCCTTTCTCAATTTCGCCGGAGGCACGCTCGATCTGGCCAATCTCACGCTGACCCGCAACGGCTCGGTTACGGCCACGGCCGGCCGCCTCACCAACGGTGTCCTGACGGGCTCGGCGGGCATGACAAAGACCGGCACGGGCGTGTTCCGGATCGACTCCACGGCGAACACGTTCATGGGCGCCACGGCGATCCAGGAGGGCGTGGTGGAGGCGGTGTCGGTCGCGGGCCCGGGCGTGGCCAGTTCGCTCGGCGCGCCGCTGCTCGCCAGTTCCACGATCTCGCTGGGCAACGCGGCCACGAGTGGCACGTTCCGCTACATCGGCGACACCTCCGGCACGATGACCCGCGTGCTCAACCTCGCAGGCACCACCGGCGGAGGCGGCATCGAGGCCAGCGGCTCGGGCGCCCTGGTGGTGCCGACCAATGCGCTGACGATCGCCGCGGGCGCCAAGACGCTCGCGCTCGGCGGCTCGGGCACGGCGGCCAACACGATCGGCGCGATCCCGGACGCCTCCGGCGGCCTCGCCGTGGTCAAAGACGGCCCGGGCCTCTGGCAACTCTCGGCCGCGAGCAGTTTCACCGGGCAGTTCTCGGTCCGGAACGGCACGATCGTGGCGCTCGTCGACGCCACCTCTGGCCAAACGAACGGCGCGTTCGGAGCGAGCGGCTCGATGCCGACGGTTCTCGTGGGCGACTCGTCGGCCGGCGCCAGCGGCACGGCCGCGGTGCTCATGGCCGGCGGCAGAACGACGGACAAGGTGATGGACGTGCAGACCGGCGGCGGCTCGCAGGTCGTCATGCTCGGCGGCTCGGGCGCGGGCACGGTGGAGTTCTCGAATAATCTCTGGCTCGGCCGGCCCGTCACGCTCATGGCGGCGACCGGCGGCACGACGAACTTCTCCGGGTTTTGGCGTGCGGCCGGCGGCAGCGGCACGGCGGCGGAGGTGAACGTGTCGATCGGTTCAGCGGGCAACACCGGCGTGGTGAGCCTGTTTCGGAACGTGGCGACGTCCGGCACGGTGGGCGTGCAGTTCGGCACGCTGCGGCTGGCTGGCGGCAACGAGACGCTCGGACGGACGACGCCGGTCTCGATCGGCGCGGCGACCGCCGGTGCCACGCTGGACGTGAACGGCCGACTGCAGACGCTTGCGAACCTGTCGTTCACGGGCATCGGCGGGAGCGTGGCCGACCTGGCCGGCGGCGGCGGCCTCGCGCTCAATGGCGCCGGCAG
>JBJTJO010000104.1:0-13175 GCA_046095965.1 Planctomycetaceae bacterium | reverse complement strand
CACCGGTTGGAAGGTCACGTCGGCACGACCGGACCGACCCAGCGCCTCCAGCGCGGCGTGGACCTCGGGACGGTACTCGACGTGGAACAGCGACAGCCAGCGCTTGAGCCCCGCCGCGAACACGCGGGGCAGGTCGCGCTGGTCCCAGAAGTCGACGATCAGCATCCGGCCGCCCGGCGCGAGGTTCTCGAGGGCCGCCTCGATCGCCGCGGGCCAGGTGGGCACCATCGACAGGCAGTAGGAGAAGTAGATGGTGTCGAACGGCTCGTCGCGGCCGAACATCCGCCGCGCGTCGAGATCCTCCGCCAGCCCCTGTCGGAGCACGATCCGCGGCTGGCCGGCGGCGGGCACCCCGCACCGGGCGATGCTCCGCGCGGCGGTCTCGAGCATCTCGTGGGAGGCGTCGAGACCGCAGAGCAGGCCCGGCGTGGGCCGCCGTGCGAGCTTGATCAGGTTGCGCGCCGTGCCGCAGCCGACCTCCAGCGTGGCGGTGTCGGCCGCCGTCGGCACCTGCGCGAGCAGGCGGTCGCGGCCGAGCAGGTAGTAGCGGCGCGTCAGGTCGTAGACGTGGCGGGTGAACCGGTACATCCGGTCCATCGCGGCCGCCTGCCCCGTGCCGGGAGCGCTCATGGCTGTGCCGCCCGCCGGTCCGGCGGCGGGGCCGCGCGGTCGATCTCGCGGGCCAGCCGGTCCATCGCGGCGGCGAGATCGCGCCCGTTGGCCACGATCGCGGCCTCGGCGGCGGCAAGCGCGCGGGCCGTGCGGTCGCGCTCGCGCTCGAAGCCGGCGACGAGTGCCGCGGCCGCGTCGGAGTCGCGCCGCCACGACGTGAGATCCAGCTCGAGCTGCCGCACGACCTCGAGGTCGTCCTTCGTGTTCGCGGCGGCGGCCTGCTGGGCCGCCTGCAGCCGCTCGTTCGACCGCTCGAGCGCGGCGATCTCGTCCCGGAGACGCCGCACCAGGGAGGGCGTGCCCTCGACCGGGATCGCTTCGTCACCAACCGGGGCCAGCGATCCGTGCAGCAGCGTGAGCGCGTCGGTCAGCGGACGGCGGCGGAACACCCGCTCGATCGTGACCGTGCCGTCCGCGTCGCGCAAGCCCACGGCCGTCTGGAGGTCGAACTCGATGCGGTCACCGGCCTCGAAGTCCCGCTTGGGCCCCTCCTCCGCGGCCGGTCCCTCGGCGGGCGGCGCCTCGCCCACGGGCGGGAACGAATACGGCTTGGCGAACTCCACCTCGGCCCACAGCTCTCCCGGCTGCTCGGCCGCCCTGGCTTCCGCCTCCGGCCACTCGTCCTTCGGCACGTCCTCCTCGTGCTGCTTGAACAGGTCCACGAAATCCTTGATGAGCGCGCCGAGTTGCTCCTGAACCTTGCCGGCGTCCTCCTTGGTCGGCTCGGGCAGCGCCGCGTCGGCGCCGGCCCGCCGCGAGCGGTAGAAGGCGAGCCAGCGGTCCACCGGCAGGTTCTCGAAGACGGTCACGGAGTCGTGGGGGCGGGCCAGCACCTTGTCGTCGTATGCGTCGCGCGGGTTCGTCTGCACGACGGCGAGCGTGTGGCGCTTCGTCGCCTGGTCGTAGCTCGTGCCCTGCACGAGGAACTCGCCGACGTACGCGCCCCCCTCCTCGATCGGGATCGAGTCGAAGAGGAAGACGTGGGAGCCGACGCCGATCGGCGGGGTGTCCTCGGCGTTGGCCTCCGCGGCCAGTTCGATCCTCCCGGGGGTGGCGTCGTCCCGCGGGGGCTGGAACGAGGCGTCGCGCCACGTGCGGCCGTGCCAGGTCTCGACGCGGTCGAGGCCGCGTCGCCACCGGTCGCGCTCCGTCCGGAGCCGCGGCAGCGACTGCGGGCCGTCGCCCGCCGCGCCGCCACCCTGCGGAACGAACCTTCCCGTCGCCGTGTCGAGCACCTGGTCGTCCACGGCCGTCGCCAGGCGCAGCTGGTAGTCGGCGATCTTCTGCGCCCAGAGCCGTTCCCGCTGGGCCAGGCGGGCGGCCAGGTAGAGGAACGTCGCCGCGGAGAGCAGGACGAGGAACCCGGCGACGACGGTGCCGATGCTCCAGCGCCGGTGCCCCATCCCCAGCGACACGAGGCCGCCGAGGAGGACGAGGGCCACCGTGGCCACGAGGAGGATTTCGCCGGTCTGCATGGGCCTGTTCCGCCGTCCCCCGGCACGCGGCTTCCGGCCGGCGGAGTATATCGCCGTGCCCCGAAATCCCGGGACTCTTCGTATCGGGCCGGTGCGGGGCTTGAGGCCGGCGACCGCGGGCGACGCGGGGCCGGGCGGCGCGTCGCCCGCCGGCGACACGGTCCGGGCCGCCGCAGTGGACCTGGAGGGTCGCGAAAGCCCTGCGGCCCCGGCCCGGGATGGGTTTGTGGGGCGGGGCCGACGGCGCCGGCACCGGAAATGCCCCCGCTCGTCTCCCGGTCCGCCTGCGGCACGCCGCCACGGGCGGCCCGAGCGTCCCCGAGGAGTCCAGCGCATGGTGCGAGTCGCCACGAATCCCCCCCGCCCCAGCCGCGGCCGCCGCAGCACCGCCGTCATCGACGATCCCGTGCGCCTCTACCTCGCGCAGATGGGCGGCATGCCGCTGCTCACGCGGGAGGGCGAGGTCGCCCACTCGCGGCAGATCGAGCACTGGCGCCGCCGCTTCCGGCGGACGCTGCTGGCGAACGACTTCGTGCTCGCCGGCGCGGTCGCGCTCCTGGAGAAGGTGCAGGCGGGGACGGTGCGGCTCGACCGCACGATCGAGGTCTCGGTCACGAACACCCGCGAGAAGCGGCGGATCCTCCGCCGGCTCGCCCCCAACCTCGTCACGCTCCGTCGGCTGCAGGAGGAGAAGACGCGCCTGTTCCGCACGGCGCTGTCGCGGAGCGTTCCCGTCGAGCGCCGCCGCGAGGCCTGGCGCCGCCTCGTCCGCCAGCGGAACAAGGCCGTCCGGCTCGTCGAGGAGATGCACCTCCGCATCCAGCGGCTCTATCCGCTGCTCAAGGAGCTGCGGACCCGCGCCGAGCGGCTCGACGCGCTCGAGGCCCGCGCCGCCGCGTCCGGCGGCGTTCCGCGGGACGCGCGGGCGCTCGCGGCCGAGCGGCGCCGCATCCTCCTCGCCGCCCGCGAGAGCCGCCGCACGCTGGACCGGCGGCTGACGCTGCTCGGCGAGCTGCAGCACCGCTACGACACCGCGAAGCGCGACCTCGCCGAGGGGAACCTGCGGCTCGTGATCTCGATCGCGAAGCGCTACCGCAACCGCGGCCTGTCGTTCCTCGACCTGATCCAGGAGGGGAACTCGGGGCTCATGCGGGCGGTGGACAAGTTCGAGCACGCCCGCGGCTTCAAGTTCTCGACCTACGCCACGTGGTGGATCCGCCAGGCGATCACCCGGGCGATCGCCGACCAGAGCCGCACGATCCGCGTGCCCGTCCACATGGTGGACACGATGACGAAGATGCGGAACGTGGCCCGCGACCTGCGGCAGGAGCTCGGCCGCGAGGCGACCGTCGAGGAGCTCGCGACCCGCTCGGGCGTGAGCCTCGACGACGCGGAGTGCGTGTGGCGCATGTCGCGGCGGCCGACGTCGCTCGACCAGCCGGTGGGCGACGGCGACGAGGCGGTGGCGGGCGACTTCGTGCGCGACCACCGCGAGGTGGACGCCCTCGTGGACGTCAACCGGCAGGCGCTCAAGTCGTCGATCTCGCGGGCGCTCGAGGGGCTGTCGTACCGGGAGCGGGAGATCATCCGCCTGCGGTTCGGCCTCGCCGACGGCTATGCCTACACGCTCGAGGAAGTGGGCACGATCTTCGACGTGACCCGCGAACGGGTGCGGCAGATCGAGGCCAAGGCCGTGGAGAAGCTCCGCGACCCGGAACTCGACGTGGACCTCGCGGGATTCATGGCGGACGGGCTCGTGGAGCGGTCCCGCGCCGCGGCGCTCCGCCGGGCCGAGCAGGCGGCCCGGCCCAGGTCTCCGCGGCCCGAGGAGTCCGCGGAGTCCGAACTGGCCGGGGCGCCGGCGTGAGGCCCCGCTATGCCGACTTCGCCTCGTCGAGCGACTGCTGGAGCCGGGCCTTGGGCTGCACGCCCATGAACTGCTGCACGAGGCGGCCGCCGCTGAAGATCATGATCGTGGGGATGCTGGCCACGTTGTAGGTCATCGCCAGCCGCTGGTTGTCGTCCACGTTGACCTTGCCGACGCGGAACGTGCCCTGGTTCTCCGCGGCGAGTTCCTCGATCGTCGGGCCGATCGCCCGGCACGGGCCGCACCACGGCGCCCAGAAGTCCACGAGCACGGGCACCGGCGAGTCGAGCACCTCGCTCTGGAAGTTGTCGTCGGTGAATTCGCGGGCGGCGTGTCCCATCGTCGGTGCGGCTCCGGGGGGTGGAAGATCGGGTCTCTCTCGACCGCCGGGCCGCGGTACGATGCCGGACTGCGGCATCGACGCCGGGTGCGGCGGCCGATCGCGGCAGTATACCGAGCGTGCCGAAAACGGCTGCGGGACGGAGAGACGCGATGGGCGACACGCACCGGATCCGGCTCCAGGCCGCATGGGACGTGGCGGCCGGCGGCAGGACGTGGACGCGGTCATTCGGCCGGCCCACGGGCGTGGGGCCGGGTGACCGGGTCTGGCTCGTCATCGAGCGTCCCGCGGCCCGCTCGGCCGCGATCGACGGCCGGCCGCTTGCCGCGGTCGGCGTCGGGGACGGCCCGTGGCGGCACGCGCTGAACGCCGACCTGCGGGAGCGTCACGAGTTGCGGCTCGAGTTCGCCGCGCCGCCGGGGCCCGTCGCGGCGTGCGTGCGGGTGCCGTTGCCCGAGGCGGCCGGATGCGTGTGGCTCGAGATCGAAGCCGACGAGTGACGCCCCGGCTGCCTTGACACGCGCCTCGCGGGATCGCTACGAAACGTCCAGTGGCGCCGTGTCGCGCGACCACACCGTCGGCCTCGCGAGGAGTCTCCTGTCATGTCGGTCATCCGGGTGGGCAGCACGAGCACGTATGCCGCGGGTTGGGACGCCATCTTCGGCGGCACCAAGGCAGGCCGCGGCGGCAAGGCGGGAGCGAAGCAGGTCCGCAAGGCGGCCGCCACCACGGCGAAGCGGACGAAGAAGGCCAAGCCGCAGGCGGTGAAGGCCGCGCGCAAGGCGCGGAAGCAGCAGTCGGCCCGCAAGAAGCGGTAGCAGATCCGTTCCTGGAAACTGCCTCGAGGGCGTACTCCACCGGGGCAGCCGTCGGGTCCACGACGATTTTCCAGGTTCGCGGGTGTCGCTTCCCGTCCGGCCGTGTCGTCGTCCGCTAGCCAGCGCGGCCCAGCTCGCGGGCGCGGGCCGTGGCGGCGACCACGGCCTCGGCGAGCGCGGCCGCGACGTCGCGCGACTCGAGCACGGCGAGGCCCGCGAGCGTCGTGCCGCCGGGGCTCGTCACCTGCGCGCGGACGGCGGCGGGACTCTCCCGCGTCTCCTCGAGCAGCGCGCCTGTGCCCGCGAAGGTCTCGACCGCGAGCGCGAGCGCGAGGTCGGCGGGCAGTCCGGCCCGCACGCCCCCGGCGGCGAGTGCCTCGACGACGAGCGCGAGAAACCCCGGGCCCGAGCCCGAGAGCCCCGTGACCGCGTCCATGAGCGACTCGTCGGCCTCGTGGACGTGACCGACCGCGGCGAGCAGCGCGACCACGCGGTTGCGGTCGGCCTCCGGCACGGCGGGCGCGGCGCACACGACCGACACCCCTCTGCCCACGAGGCTCGGCGTGTTGGGCATCACGCGGACGACCCGCGGCGTGCCGGCGAGGGCGGCGAGCCGGGCCACCGGCAGGCCGGCCACGATCGAGACGAGCGTGGCGTCGGCCGCGAGCGCCGGGGCGATTTCGGCACAGGCCGCCGCCGCCTGCTGCGGCTTCACCGCGAGCACGACCAGCCGCGCCGCGGCGGCGGCCGTCGCCCCCGTGGCGGCGAACCGCACGCCCGGCACCCGGGCCGCGAGCCGGTCGCGGGCCTCGGGCACCGGGTCGAAGGCCGTGATGTCGGCGGCGGCGACGAGTCCCGCGTGGCAGAAACCGGCGGCCAGCGCCTGCGCCATCCGGCCGCCGCCGATGAAGGCGATCGAGCGCGGTTGGGAGGCTTCCCGGTCGGCCACGGCGAGGTTCCTGGGGATTGCGGGGCGCGTGGCGGTTGCACGAATCACCCGCGCCGCCCAGTATAGGCGGAGGGATGGAGCCCGCGGGAGACGCACGCGCATGAAGATCTACACGAAGACCGGCGACGCCGGGGAGACGGGCCTCTTCGGCGGGCCGCGGGTCCGCAAGGACCATGCGCGGATCGAGGCCTTCGGCACGGTGGACGAGCTCAACAGCCACCTCGGCACGGTCCGCACGCTCCCGGCCGCCGCCGGCTTCGACCCCCTGCTTCGCCGCGTGCAGTGCGAGCTCTTCGACCTGGGCGCGCAGCTCGCCACGCCCACGCGGGCGGCGGAGCGAATCACGACGACCCACGTCGCCGCGCTCGAGGCGGAGATCGACGGCCACGAGGCGACGCTCGAACCGTTGACGTGCTTCATCCTCCCCACCGGCACGCCGCTGGCCGCGGCGATCCATGTCGCCCGCACCGTGTGCCGTCGCGCCGAGCGCCGTGTCGTGACGCTCGCCATGCAGCCCGAGACCACGATCCCCGCCAACGCGATCGAATACCTCAATCGCCTCGGCGACCTGCTGTTCGTGATGGCCCGGGTGGCCAATCGCGACGCCGGCGTGGCCGACGACCTGTGGCTACCGGCATGAACGCGCCGCTCGCGGCGGCTCGGCGGCCCGCGGTCGAGAAGGCCGCCGAGGCCGTCGCGGTCTTGCGGCGCCGGATCGCCGGGCAGCACGCCGCCGGTGCCCCGGGCCTCGCGACCTGCGGGCTCGCCAGCGATCTCGTGGACGCGATCGTGCTCGGCGTCTGGGAGGCGGCGCTCGCGGACCTGCCCGCCGCCGACGCCGCCGCGGTTCGCGGCCGCTCGGCGGTCGTCGCCATCGGCGGCTGGGGCCGCCGCGAGATGTTTCCGTTCTCCGACGTCGATCTCATGTTCCTGCACGGCGGCGGCCGCTTGCCGGCCGCGCTGGCCGCCGTCGCGGCACGGGTGCTCCAGGATCTTTTCGACGCGGGCCTCCAGGTGGGGCAGAGCGTGCGCGGCGTCGCGGAGGCGATCCGCCTCGCGAGCGCGGACGCCACGGTGTCGAGCGCGCTGCTCGACGCCCGGCCGCTGGGCGGCGACGCGACGCTCGTGGACCGGCTCGCGGGGCGGCTGCGGGGGCTGGTGAATCGCGGCCGGCGCCGGCTCGCCGCGGCGCTCCTCGCGGCCCGCCGCGAGGAGGCGGAGCGGTTCGGGCAGGCGGTGGCGCTCCTCGAGCCGAACGTGAAGCGGTCGCCCGGCGGACTCCGCGACGTGCAACTCGCGCACTGGCTGGGCATCGTGCTCTGCGACGCCGCCTCGTGGGACGACCTCGCCCGGGTCGGGGGCCTGTCACGGGCCGACGCGGCCGCCCTCCGCGACGCGGCCGAATTCCTGGCCGGCGTCCGCACCGACCTGCACCTCGCCGCGGGCCGCGCGGCGGACGACCTCACGCGCGAGCAGCAGGCGCGGATCGCGACGGCGCGGGGCATCGGCCCCGAGGGGGGGCTGCTCGGCGTCGAGCGGTTCATGCGGGACTATCTCGGGCACACGAGCCGCGTGCAGCAGGCGGTCGAGCTGCTGGCGGCGCGGCTCCGGCGCCCCGGCCCCGCGCGGCGTGCCGCCGCCGGCCTCCTCGGGCACCGCGTGGACGACCGGTTCCGCGTGGGCCCCGGCGACGTCGCGGCCCTGCCGGGATGCGTGGACGAGGTGGCCGGCAGCGTGGCGGGCGTCGTGCGGCTCGTCGAGCTCGCCGGGCTCTTCGACCTCCCGATCGAGCCCGCCACCTGGGCGACGGTGCGCGGTGGCGTGGCGACGCTGCCCCGCGCGCCCGACGCCGCCGCGGCGGCGGCGTTCCTCGACCTGTTCGCGCGGCCCGCGAGCCTGCCCGCCGCGCTCCGGAGGCTGCACGAGGTGGGCGTGCTCGAGATCCTCGTGCCGCCGTTCGCGCACGCCCGCCACCTCCTGCAGTTCAACAACTACCACAAGTTCACCGTGGACGAGCACTCGATCCGCGCGGTGGAGGCGGCCGTGGCGTTCGCGGGCGACGACGGCTGGCTCGGCGAGGCCTGGCGCGAGCTGCCGCGCCGCCGCCCGCTCCTGCTGGCCCTGCTCCTCCACGATCTCGGCAAGGGGTTCGAGGAGGATCACTCCGCGGTCGGGGCGCGGCTGGCGCGGGAGACGTGCCGCCGGCTCGCGCTCCCCGCCGACGAGGCGGAGATCGTTGAGTTCCTCGTGCGGCACCACCTCGCCATGGCCCACCTCGCCTTCCGGCGCGACTCGGGCGACGAGAGCATCGTGATGGGCTTCGCCCGCGACGTCGGCTCGCCGGAGGTGCTGCGGATGCTCGCCCTGCTCACGGCCGCCGACGTGTCGGCCGTCGGCCCGGGCACCTGGACGCGCTGGAAGGCCGACCTGCTCGGCGACCTCCATGCACGGACGCTCGGCCACCTCGACGGCGAGCGGCCGTCGCCCGGCGCGGACCGCGCGCGCCGGCGGCTCGAGACGCTGCTCGAGGGACGCGACGCGGCCGACCCCGTCGTGCGGCTCGCCCGGCGGCTGCCCGCCGCGCTGTTCCGCGACACGCCACCGGAGCGGCTCGTCGAGGAACTCGGCCGGCTCGCGCGGCTGCCCGCCGACGGCGTCGTCACGGCGGCGCGCTGGCAGCCGGAGACGGGGACCGTGGCGGTGACGGTGGTGACCCGCGAGGACGTCTGTCCCGGGATCTTCCATCGCGTGGCGGGCGCCCTCGCGGCGGAGCGGCTGGAGGTGCTTGCCGCCGACATCCACACGCTCGACGACGGCCTCGTCATCGACCACTTCACGGCCCTCGACCCCGACTTCGCGGGCGCGCCGCCGCCGGAGCGGCTCGCGGAGGTCGCCGCGGCGATCCGGGCCGCGCTCAAGGCCGAACGGCCGCCGGAGTTCCGCCGCCGCTGGAACCCCTTCGCGCCGCGCCCCGCGGCCGCCGCCGATGCGCCGCCGCGGGTGTCGATCGACACGGCCAGCTCCGCGGCGGCGACGATCGTGGAGGTCTTCGCGACCGACGCGCCCGGCCTGCTCCATGCCGTCGCGCGGGAGATCTTCAACGCGGGGCTGTCGGTGCGGTCGGCGCGGATCGGCACGCACCTCGACCAGGTCGTGGACGCCTTCCACGTGACCGACGCGCGCGGCGCGAAGCCGACCGACCCGGCGCGGCTGGCGGCGCTCCGCACGGCGCTCGAGGCCGCCGCCGCCCCGGTCACCGGCCCGGGGTGAGCGGGTCGCCAGGTCCGCGCTGGGCGGAGGCGATGGTTGCGGGTCGGGCTGCCCCTTTCCGGAAGTAGCCGCGGAGTGGCACTCTGCGGAATGCGGCATGCGACGTCGTTCGGCCACCGCAACGCGATCAGGCTTGCCACCGTGTGCAGACTGCCAGTCTGCACCTATGCGCTACGGGCATGCATGCGGTGAAGCGTGTCTTCGGTTGGACCGGCACGGCAATACTCGGCGTTCCCTCCGCCGGCGACGGCGGCCGAGGCCAGGACGGTTCGCCCGCGCTACAGATACGTGTTGATCACGTTCTCGAAGAGTTCCTGGCGGCCGCTGATGTTCGGCGCCGCCTCGCCCTTGGCGAGCATTTCCTTCTCGAGCGACGCGAACGACTCGCCGCCCGCCTCGATCCGTGTGCCGAGCGGGCCCGACCACGAGGCGTAGCGATCGTCCACGAGCTTCTGCAGGCGGCCGTCGGCCCGCATCGCGGCGGCGATCTTCAGGCCGCGGGCGAAGGCGTCCATGCCGCCGATGTGCGCGTGGAACAGGTCCACCGGCTCGAAGCTCTCGCGGCGGACCTTGGCGTCGAAGTTGATGCCGCCCGGCGCGAGGCCGCCGTACTTGAGGAGCGTCCACATGATCTGGGTCGTCAGGTAGACGTTCGTGGGGAACTGGTCGGTGTCCCAGCCGACGAGCGTGTCGCCGGTGTTGGCGTCGATCGAGCCCAGGAAGCCCTGCAGGCCGGCGTACTCGAGCTCGTGCTGCATCTCGTGGCCGGCGAGCGTGGCGTGGTTCGTCTCGATGTTCATCTTCACGTGCTTCTCCAGTCCGTAGGTGCGGAGGAAGTTGATGCACGTGGCCACGTCGAAGTCGTACTGATGCTTCATCGGCTCGCGGGGCTTGGGCTCGAAGTAGAAGGGCGCCGTGAACCCGATCGACCGCGCGTGGTCCACCGCCATCCGCATGAAGGTGCCGAGGTGGTCGAGCTCGCGCTTCATGTCGGTGTTCCACAGGCACTGGTAGCCCTCGCGGCCGCCCCAGAAGACGTAGCCCGCGCCGCCGAGGCGGTGGGTGACCTCGATCGCCTTCTTCACCTGCGCCGCCGCGTAGGCGAAGACCTCGGCGTTGGGGCTCGTGGCCGCGCCGTGGACGTAGCGGGGGTGCGAGAACAGGTTGGCCGTGCCCCAGAGGAGCTTCTTGCCGGTCCGGCGCTGGGCCTTCTCGAGGGCGTCGGCCACGGCGTCGAGGTGCGCGTGGCTCTCGGCCAGCGTCGCCCCCTCGGGGGCCACGTCACGGTCGTGGAAGCAGTAGAAATCGACGCCGAGCTTCTCGAGGAACTCGAAGGCCACGTCCACGCGGCGGATCGCCAGGGCGAGCGGGTCGCCCGCCGTCTCCCAGGGCCGGATCATCGTGCCGGGGCCGAAGGGGTCGGCGCCGGTGCCGCGGAAGGCGTGCCAGTACGACACCGCGAACCGGAGGTGGTCGCGCATCGGCCGGCCCTCGACGACCGCGTCGGGGTCGTAGTGATGGAACGCCAGCATGTTCGTGGACTGCGGACCCTCGTACCGGATCTTTCCGATGCCCGCGAATGCCTCCGCCGCCGTGCCGGTCGTCGCCATGAAGTCCTCTCCTGGGATGTTTCGCCGCCCGCGCGCCGGACGACCGCGACAAAATATACAGTCGTTGGAATGGACGGCCGTCAGCGGCCGTTCGTCTTTGCCGTGGCCCGGGTCAGCAGGCGGCGGCCGGCGTCGGGGAACCACTCGACCAAGCCCGCGAGGAGCCGGGCCTTCGCCGGCACGACGAGCTCGGCCGTGCGGCACCGGCAAGCGGCGAGGACGCGGTCGGCGAGCCGATCCGGGTCGAGCTGCGCGAGGCTCGTCGTGCCCCCCGGCGCGGTCGCCGCCGCGGGCAGGCCGGCGGCGGCCGCGTCGGCGGCGTAGCGGTCGAGCGCGCGGTCGGCCGCCGGGTCGTCGGCCGCGCGGCGGATCGGGCCGGGCGACACGAGGAGCACGTGGGCCCCGCGCGGCGCGAGTTCCACGCGGACCGCATCGACGTAGGCCGCGAGCGCCGACTTGGCGACCGAATACGGCCCCATGAAGGGCAGCACGAACTTGCCGGCGAGGCTTCCGATGTAGACGAGGTGGCCCCGGGCCGTGGCCACGTCGTCCGCCGCGGCCCGCGTGAGCTCGACCGCCGCGAGCAGGTTGGCGTCGAGATACTCGCGGAGTGCGTCCACCCCCGTGTCGAGGATCCGCGCGCGGCCCGAGCGGCCCACGCAGAAGAAGACGTCGTCGAGGCCGCCGAGGATCCGCAGGGCCTCGCCCGCGACGCGGCCCCCCTCCCCCGGCGTGGCGAGGTCGGCCGTGATGCCGCGGACCCGGTCGCCCCCGGGGGTGCGTTCGCAGGCCTCGAGTGCCCGACGCACGCCGTCGCCCGAGCGGCCCACGAGGAGCGGCCGCGCACCCGCGGCCGCGAGGTGCCGCGCGAGCACGAGGCCGAAGCCGGCCGTGCCTCCCGCGACGATCACCCGCCGGTCCCGCCACATGGCGTTTGCTCCACGTCCGCCGCCGGCTGCTCCGGCCCGCCTGTCGGGGCGGCGGCGAGAGTGTAGTCTGTGACGATCTCCGGCCAGGACGGCCGCGGAGCCCGCCCGCCGGCCGCCTCATGCCCCCCGCCCCGCCCGAAGTCGTGCGCACGAAGATCGTGGCCACGGTCGGCCCGGCCTGCCGCGACGAGGCGGTCCTGGCCGGGCTCGTCGAGGCGGGCGTGGACGTGTTCCGGCTCAACATGGCCCACGGCTCGATCCCCGAGCACCAGGAGACGCTCGACCGGGTCCGCCGCGTCGCCGACGCCGCGGGTCGCCCGGTGGGGGTGCTCGTCGATCTCGCGGGGCCGAAGATCCGCCTTGGCGAGCTGCCCGGCGGCGCCGTCGAGTGCGTCGAGGGGGCGACGGTGCGGTTCGTGCGGGGCACGGAGAGCCCGGATCCCGCGTCTTTTACCGTCACCTACGCCCCGCTCCTCGACGAGCTCGCCGTGGGCGACTCCGTGATGCTCGCCGACGGCACCGTGAGCCTCGTCGTCGAGGAGCGGTCGGCGGCCGAGGCCCGCTGCCGCGTCGTCCAGGGGGGCGTGATCCGCAGCCGCCAGGGGGTGAACCTGCCGGGCGTCAAGCTCTCGGTCGCGTCGATGAGCGACGCCGACTGGAAGCACGCCGAGTGGGCCGCCGCGGCCGGCGCCGACTTCGTGGGCCTGTCGTTCGTGCGCTCGGCCGTCGAGGTGCGGCTCCTCAAGGAGTTACTGCGGACCCGCGGGTCGCGGGCCCGGGTCGTGGCCAAGATCGAGAAGCGCGAGGCGGTGGACGACCTCGACGGGATCGTGGCGGCGGCCGACGTCGTGATGGTGGCCCGCGGTGACCTTGGCGTGGAGATCGACGTGGCCGGGATGCCGATGGTGCAGAAGCGCGTCATCCGCACCTGCCAGCGCTACCAGAAGCCGGTGATCGTGGCGACGCAGATGCTCGACAGCATGCAGCACGCGCGGCGGCCGACGCGGGCCGAGACCACCGACGTGGCCAACGCGATCCTCGACGGGGCCGACGCCTGCATGCTCTCGGGCGAGACCGCCATCGGCGAGCACCCGCGGCTGGTGGTGGAGATGATGCGGCGGATCGCCCGCGAGACCGAACGGCAGTATCTGGCCGACCGCTGGCGGTACATGGAGGGCAGGTTCCTGGCCGAGCGCGGCAGCGCGGGCGTGCCCGTGCAGGAGTTTCTTCCCGCGCCCGAGTTTC
>JBJTJO010000103.1:0-10846 GCA_046095965.1 Planctomycetaceae bacterium | reverse complement strand
GAAGATCGACGACGAGCGGGATCGCCGTCTGCTCCGCGACATCATGCTCGACCTGCAGCCTCCCAAGGGCGTGGGCTTCGTGGTCCGCACCGCGGGCACCGAGCGGACGAAGTCGGAGATGGCCCGCGACATGGCCTACCTGCTGAACCTCTGGAAGAGCATCGTGCGGCGGATGCGGAAGTACTCCGCGCCGATCGACATCTACCAGGAAAGCGACATGATCATCCGCACGATCCGCGACATGTTCACGGAGGACGTGGGGCGGATCCTGATCGACGATCCCGCCGCCTACGAGCGGGCCCGCGAGTTCCTCGAGCTCGTGATGCCCAAGTACGCCTCGCGGCTGCAGCTCTACGAGGGCACGGAGCCGCTCTTCCACCGCTACGGGCTGGAGGAGGAGATCGGGAAGATGTACCAGCGGAAGGTGCCGCTCAAGGGGGGCGGGTCGATCGTCATCGACCAGACCGAGGCCCTCGTGGCGATCGACGTCAACTCGGGCTCGTTCCGTACCGAGAAGAGCGCCGAGGAGAACGCCTACCAGATGAACCTGATCGCGGCCAAGGAGATCGCCCGGCAGCTCCGGCTCCGCGACCTCGGCGGCGTGATCGTCAACGACTTCATCGACATGCGGAAGGAGAAGTACCGCCGCGGCGTCGAGAAGGCCCTCCACGAGGCGATGAAGCGCGACCGGGCCCGCACGAAGATCCTGCGGACGAGCCCCTTCGGCCTCATCGAGATGACGCGGCAGCGGATCCGGCCGTCGCTGCGGAAGAGCATCTTCCGCGATTGTCCCACCTGCGCGGGCACCGGCACGGTGAAGACGGCCGAGAGCATGGCGATCGAGGTGATGCGCACGCTCCACCTTTCCGCCACGCGGGACGACGTCACCAAGCTCGACGTCACGGTGCACGACGAGGTGGCCACGTGGATCAACAACCGCAAGCGCCGGGAGATCACGCAGTTCGAGGACGCGACCCACATCCAGCTCCACGTGGAGGGGCGGGAGGACGTGGCCCCGGAGCACCTGGTCTTCCAGGCGTTCGACACGAACGGGAGGACCGTGCGGTTTCCGTGATCACCCTTGTCAGGCTCCAGGCCTCGGCGCTGCCGTTGCCTGCGGGCTTCAGGTCATGGCGATTCAAACGGTGAGGGCATGGCCAAGCGAGCCCTCGCTCCGCGCCAGCCGCAGCCGCGCTACTTCAGGACCTTGAGCCTGACGTTCCGGAACTCGACGGCATCGCCGTGGCCGGCGAAGCCGAAGAAGCCGCTCGTGCGGTCCTTGCCGGGGTGGGGTGAGTTGGCCATGAAGTCGGTGATCTTCGACAGGTCGGTGTCGAGGATCACCGTGCCGTTGAGCTCGACCTTGATCGTGGGACCCTTGACCGTCACCTCCTGGAAATTCCACTCGCCGGCCGTGCGGAGGAAGCCCCGTTTGGCCGCCGCCATGCCGTAGGCGGAGCCGTGAAACTGGCGAGCGTCGAGGGAGGCGTATTGCGGGGCCTCGTTGTCGAGCACCTGCAGTTCGCACATGCCCGTGTAGGCGGTGTCGCCCTGGCCGGGATAGCGGATCGCGAGGCCGTTGTTGCCCCCCGCGGGCAGCCTGAATTCCAGGCGGGCGACGAAGTCGGCGTACTCGTCCTTGGTGTGCAGCACGCCCCCCTGGCCCCGCTTGCACCGGATCGCGCCATCGACCACCTCGTAGCCCGCGGTGGCACCCGCCCAACCCGCGAGCGAGGTGCCGTCGAACTTCGGCTCGAATCCGGCGGCGCCCTTCGACGCCAGGATCTCGTTCGCCTCCGCGGCGGGAATCTCGCGGATGAAGATATTCCGCCAACGAATCTCACCGCCGTGCGTCTGCAACTGGATGGGACCCTTGGCGAACAGGGGCGACGCCCGGTCCCAGAAGTTCTCCATGATCGCGTGATCGACCACCAGCTTGTCGTTGAGGTAGATCGTGGTCCGCGCGCCGATTTGGATGATCCGCAGCGTGTTCCATTCGCCGAACGGCTTGTCTGCCGGCACGAGGGGATCCTTGCCGGCCGCACCCGGGCTGTTGTTCCACAGGCCGCCGGAGCCCTTGTCGGCGCCGATGTTCCATTTGCCCCCCTCGCGCGTCGTGTCCCAGATCTGCACCTGCGGCGTGGCCCGCAGGTAGATGCCGCTGTCGGCCTTGGCGACCGTCTTGTAGTCGATGAGGAATTCGACGTCGCCGAACTCCCCGTCGGTCGTGAGAAAGGTGCCCTGGCCGTCGTTGACGAGTTCGCCCTTGTCCGCCGACCAGTGCTTCGTGGCGTCCTCCGTCCAGGCGGCGATCTTCTGGGCGCGATCCGCGTCGGTCATCTTGGCCAGTTCGCGCGGATCGAGTTGCGGCATGCCGTGCCAGCCGGCCAGGTCCCTGCCGTTGAAGAGGGCCGTGAATCCGCGGGGTGGCTCGGGCGCCGATTCCTGTGCGCTGGCCGCACGCATCGGCAGCCCCGCCAACCACCAGGCGAAGGCCACGCCGCCGACGGCCAACCAGGTCCGCGATGCATTCAGCCGGGCACGATCCATGGGTCTTCGTAGTCCGTACGAGGCGGGGAGCGAGTGGTCGTCGAAGTCTGGCAGCATATACCACGTGGCCGGTGAAGCGCGCGCCCGTCGCGCCGTCACGGGGCCTTTTTGTCAGCCGCCTCGAGGACCACCTTCGCCGCGGGGAGTTTCTCCGCGAGCGCCGCCCCGCCGGCCGCGTCCACGGCCGTGCGGGTGAGGATCACCTCGCGGAGGCCCTCGAGCGCGGCGAGCCGCGCGATGCCGGCGTTCGAGACGGCCGTCGAGCCCGCATGCAGGTAGGCGAGCTTCCGCATGCCCGCGAGGGCGGCGAGGCCCTCGTCGGAGAGCCGCGTGTTGTCCACGTTGAGCCATTCGAGGTTGACGAGCGGCGCGAGGTGGGCGATCCCCGCGTCGCCCACCGGCACCCGCCAGAGGTTGAGCTTCACGAGCCCCGTGAGTCGGCCGACCGGCTCGAGGGCGGCGTCGTTGATCTGCGAGCACTCGCTCACGTCGAGGTCGCGGAGCTCGGCGAGCGGCGCGAGCGCCGCGAGCCCGGCCGCCTTCACCTGCGTGCGGGCCAGCCGCAGCCGCCGCAATGTCGGGAACCGCCGGGCGATCACCGGCACGGCCTCGTCGCCCGCGAGCGACTGCGCGAGGGTGAGTTCCTCGAGGTCCGCGAGCGGCGCGAGCGTTTCGAGCCCCTGCTCGCTCACCCAGAGAAAGTCGAGCATCAGCGTCCGCAGCGACGCGATCTTCGCCACGTGTGCCATCCCGGCGTCGTCCACCGTCGTCGCCCCCGATTTGCCGGAGAGCCGCAGTGCCGCCAGCCGTTTCAGGTCCGCCAACGGCGCGAGGCCGGCATTGGTCACCTTGCAGTCGCGGAGGTCGAGGTTGCGCAGGCCGGCCACGCGGGCCACCGCCGCGACCGCGTCGTCGCCGGCGTCGCTGCCCGCGAGCACGACGCTCCTCAGCCCGGGCAGGGCGGTGAGCGCCGCGAGCGCCTCGGCCGGCACCGTCTTTCCGAACCGCACCTCGGTGACCGTGCCCGCGGCATCCTTGAGGGGCGTGGCGCCGGTCCTCTCGAGGATGGCGAGCGCCGCCGCGAGGGGATCGTCGGCGGCACCGGCAGTCGGGGCGGCGGCGAGGACGCCCGCGAGCGTCCAGGAGGCCCAGCAGATGGACAGCGCGAATGCACGCACGTGGTGAGCTCCGAGAGACAGTTGACGATGCCGTCGTCGCGGCCGCAGGATACCACCACGTCGGTCACGGTCCGTGTCGGCCCCGCCGCGCCTCCCCGAGAATGCCTCCCATGCCCGCCCGTCCCGCCCCGATCCGTGTCCCGCGCCGCACGGTCCTGAAGTCGCTCTCCGCCGGGGCCGCGGGGCTCACCGCCGGCGTGTTCACCGGCACGGCCGCGAGGCAATCGCTCGCCGCCAACGACAAGCTGCAGATCGCCTGCGTCGGCGTCGCCAACCGGGCGGGCGACAACCTCAACGGCATCGCGGGGCAGGCGATCGTGGCCCTCTGCGACATCGACGAGACCTACCTCGACCAACTGACGCGGCCGCGCACGGTCAAGGAGAAGCAGGGCGACACGGAGGTCGAGAAGACGATTGCCCCGTGCTTCCCCGACGCGCGTCGCTACCTGGACTACCGCGAGATGCTCGACAAGGAGCAGGGAAAGATCGACGCGGTGGTCGTCAGCACCGCCGACCATCACCACGTGCCGGCGGCGATCCGGGCCGTCCGCAAAAAACTCCACGTCTACGTCGAGAAGCCGCTGGCCCACACCGTGGCCGAGGCCCGGCTCCTCACGGAGGAGGCGCGGAAGGCCGGCGTGGCCACGCAGATGGGCACGCAGATCCACGCCGAGGAGAACTACCGCCGCGTCGTGGAGATCATCCGCGCGGGCACGATCGGCGACGTGACCGAGGTGCACGTCTGGGTGGGCAAGGGCTGGGGCGGTGGCGAGCGTCCCAAGGAGGGCGTCGAGCCGCCGAAGACGCTCCACTGGGACCTCTGGCTCGGCCCCGCCCCCGTGCGGCCCTACGCTCCGGGGCGCTACCATCCCGCGCAGTGGCGGCGCT
Organism: Planctomycetaceae bacterium; assembly: GCA_046095965.1. Taxonomy (GTDB): domain Bacteria; phylum Planctomycetota; class Planctomycetia; order Pirellulales; family UBA1268; genus QWPN01. Next base: position 6,230 of record JBJTJO010000103.1, on the reverse strand, counting down.
GGTGGGACTTCGGCAACGGCACGCTCGGCGACATGGGCTGCCACTACATGGACCTGCCGTTCTGGGCGCTCGACCTGAAATACCCGACGGCCTGCGCGGCCGATGGCCCGCCGGTGCACCCCGAGACCTGCCCCGAGGGCCTCGTCGTGCACTACGAGTTCCCGGCCCGCGGCTCGAAGCCCCCGGTGAAGTTCACCTGGTACGACGGCAACAAGACGCCCAAGGAGGTCTCGGGCCAGCGGGTGCCGGGCAGCGGCGTGATGTTCGTGGGCACGAACGGGCAGATGTTCGCGGACTACGGGAGCTACAAGCTCTTCCCGCAGGAGAAGTTCACCGACTTCAAGCCGCCGGCGCCGTCGATCCCGCGGTCGCCCGGCCACTATGCCGAGTGGATCGCGGCCTGCAGGGGCGAGGCACCCGCCGCGTGCACCTTCGACTACTCCGGCCCGCTCTCCGAAGCCGTGCTGCTGGGCAACGTGGCCTACCGCGTGGGCAAGCGCATCGAGTGGGACGCGGCGAAACTCGAGGCCACGAACGCGCCCGAGGCCGCGAAGTTCATCCGCAAGGAGTACCGGCCCGGCTGGGAGGTGGCATGAGGCCCGGCTGCGGCCCGGAGCAACGTCCCAGAGCCGCGTTCCCCGGCGGGGGCGGCGGCCGGCGACCGGCCCGGAAGCCCGGGATTTCCTGGGCCGCGCTCGACCGCGGCCCTGCGGCGGTGTAAGGTCTGGGGCTCGGCGGTCGGCGCCACCCGGACGCCCCGTCCACAATCCCCTCTCCCGAAACCCTCCCCCGGATTTTCGTCATGGCCAAGGCAGCCTCCCCCTCCGCTCCCTCGTCCGCCGCGTCCATGCAGGGCGCCGGGCACGAATACGCGATCGTTGTCGATGGGGGCCGGCAGTACCGGGTCATGGCCGGGCAGGAGTTGGAGATCGACTTCCGTCACCAGGACGACGGCAGCCCGCTGCCGGCGGGGACCGAGCTCGTGTTCGACGACGTGCTCGCCGTCAGCAAGGCGGGCAAACTCACGCTCGGCAAGCCGAAGGTGAAGGGCGCGAGCGTGAAGGCCGAGGTGCTCGGGCTCGTGCAGGGCGAGAAGATCTACGTCCAGAAGTTCGCGCGGCGGAAGAATTACCGCCGCCGCACCGGCCACCGGGCGCTCGCCACGAAGATCCGCATCGCGTCGATTTCGGCGTGAGCCCGACGCGGAGGCGGGGTCGGGTGCGCAGCGCGGCGGCGTCGATCGCGCGGCGCGGCCGGCCCGCCGCCTTCACAGTCCCAGGTCGCCGAGCGGGCCGTCGCGGCGGCAGAGGACGTCCACCCGGGCGGTGGTGGCGGGATCCTCCTCGACCGGCGGCGCGTGGTGCGGCTTGAGCCGCGCGTCGATCACGAGCGGCCCGCGGCAGCCCCAGTGCTTCTGGTGCGTGAACGCCTCCACGCCGTGGACGTCGGCCGCGGGGTTCGACCGCGTGAAGGTCACCCAGAGGAAGTTCTCGAGCGCCGTCGCGGCGAAGTCGGCGTCGTCCACGATCACGACGAGCGGCACCGTGCGCAGCGGGTGGAGCGGGTCGATCGCGGCGCAGAACCGACCGATGTCGGCGGCCCACGGCGCGGCGGCCGCTGTCGCCCAGATCGCGGCGTCGCTCTTGGCGTCCAGCCGCGGCCGCGGCTCGATCGGCGGACCCTCGACGGCCACGACGCCGGGCAGGCAGAGCCGCGGGTTCCGGAACCCGTCGGGCACGTGGGTGCCGGGGGTGAGCTCTCGCGGCAGGTCGCGGATCGCCGGGCCGCGGGCCGCGACCACGAGCTTCGAGCCCGCGCTCAGCCCGTGCCCCGAGTAGTCGAGCGTGTCGATCGTGGTCTCGGTGTGGAAGTGGCAGTCGCGGGTCCAGTCGGCCCGCGCGAGGAGGTGGCCAAAAAACCCGCGGACGTCGTGCGCGTCGAGCCCCGGCGCCTCGCGGCCGTCCGCGATGAGCAGATACTTCGCGAGCGAGAGCTGCCCCTGGCCGAGGATCGCCGAGGCCTGCGTGAGAAGCTCGGCGGGGCGGCCCGCGTCGCGCCACGGCTGGTAGCGTTCGCTGCCCACGGCGAGCAGGAGCGGGTGGACGCCCGAGGCATCGACCGCGTGGACGCTCGACACGCCCGGCAGCACCGTCGGGATCACCGGGCCGGTCAATTCATGGACGAGCCAGCCGAAGAGCGTGTCCTCCTGCGGCGGCCGGCCGACGACGGTGATCGGCCAGATCGCCCCCTCGCGGTGCCAGACGGCGTCCACCTCGAGCACCGGGAAGGCGTGCGTCCGCGCGTAGTAGCCGAGGTGGTCGCCGAACGGGCCCTCGGTTTTCGTGACGCCCGGCCGCACGGTGCCCTCGATCACGAAGTCGGCGTCGGCGTAGATCGCGGGCCGGCCCTGGCGGCGGATCATCGGGATGCGGTGGCCGGCGAGCGCGCCGGCGAAGGTGAGTTCGGAGAGCCCCTCGGGGAGCGGCATGACCGCCGAAACGGCCATGGCGGGCGAGCCACCCACGAAGATCGCGACCTTGAGCGACGCGCCGCGGGCCAGCGCCGCCGCGTGGTGCACGCCGATGCCGCGATGGATCTGGTAGTGGAGGCCGGCCTCGAGATCGGGGGCATAGTCGTTGCCCGCGAGCTGCACGCGGTACATGCCGAGGTTCGACCGCGCCGTGCCGGGATGATCGGGGTGCTCGGTGTAGACGGCGGGGAGCGTGACGAAGGGGCCGCCGTCGCCCGGCCAGCACACCACCTGCGGCAGCCGGGAGAGCGGGACGTTCCGGGCGAGCACGGGCCCGGTCCGTACGGTGCGGGGCAGCATCGCGAGCGCGTCGAGCGGCGCCCTCGCGTAGCGCCAGGGCCGCCGCAGGGCGGCCGTGGGATCGACCTTGAGCTCGACGAGCCGCTTCACACGATCGAGCGTGTCGCTGAAGATCCGCTCGATCCGCCGCTGCGTGCCATAGAGATTGACGAGCACCGGGAAGGCCGAGCCCGCGGGCCGCGTGAACAGCACGGCCGGCCCGCCGCAGCGGAACAGCCGCCGCTGGATCTCGGCGATCTCGAGCCGCGGATCGACCGGGTGGTCGATCTCGACGAGCTGCCCCTCGGCCCGCAGGGCGGCGACGCAGGCGGCGAGCGAGCGGAATCCCATGGGCGCGGCGAACCTCCGGGGGAAATCCTAGCCTCGCCGCCGGCGCGTGTAGATTGAGGGCACGGCCCCGAGGAGAAAAACAGAGTCCATGGTGCAGATTTCGACCATCTACGAGGGCGGGCTGCGGTGCCGCGCCACGCACGGCCCGTCGGGCACCACGCTCGTCACCGACGCCCCCACCGACAACCACGGCAAGGGGGAGAGCTTCTCGCCCACCGACCTCGTGGCGACGGCGTTCGGCGCCTGCATGATGACCGTGATGGGGATCGTGGCCGAGCGGCACGGCGTGGATCTCACCGGCATGCAAGTCGAGACCGAGAAGGTGATGACGGCGCAGCCGCCGCGGCGGATCGCGTCGCTCAAGACCCGGCTCGTGATCCCGCTGCCCGCCGATCATCCGGAACGAGCCCGGCTCGAGCAGGCGGCCCGGGCCTGTCCGGTGCACGCAAGCCTCCATCCCGACATCGACGCGGCGGTCGAGTTCACATGGTCCGGGTGATCATGATTCGTCTGAGTCTGGTCCGGCTGAGTCTGGTGGGCCTGCTTCTGTCCGCGGTCGGCGGCCATGCGCGGGCCGTCGAACTCGATGCGACGCGGCCGATCTCCCGGATCGCCGTCGGCTCGTGCGCGCGGCAGGACCGGCCGCAGCCGATCTGGGAGGCCGTGGCGGCCTTCCGTCCCGACGTGCTGCTCATGCTCGGCGACAACATCTACGGCGACACCGAGGACATGGCTGTCATGCGGGCGAAGTACGCCGAACTCGCCGCCCAGCCCGGCTTCGCCGCGCTGCGGGAGCGGGTGCCGATCGTGGCCGTGTGGGACGACCACGACTACGGCGCCAACGATACGGGCCGCGAGTATCCGCGGAAGCGTGAGTCGCAGCAGGAGTTTCTCGACTTCTTCGGCGTGGCCGCCGACAGCCCGCTGCGGACGCAGGCCGGGATCTACCGGGCCGTCACCGTGGGGCCGCCGGGACGCCGCGTGCAGTTCGTCTGCCTCGACACGCGGTATCACCGGTCGCCGCTGACCAAGGCCCGCGAGGGCGGAGGTTCCTACGCACCGACCACCGATCCCGACGCCACGGTGCTCGGCGCCGAGCAATGGGCCTGGCTGGAGGGCGTGCTCCGTGAGCCGGCGGAAGTGCGGATCGTGCTCTCGAGCATCCAGGTGGCCGCCACCGAGCACCACCACGAGCACTGGGGCAATTTTCCCGCCGAGCGGGCCCGGCTCCTGCGGACGATCCGCGCGTCGGGCGCGAGAGGCGTGGTCGTCGTCAGCGGCGACCGCCACGCCGGCGAGATCAGCCGCATCCCTGCCGGGCCGGAGGCGCTCGCCTACCCGCTCTACGACCTCACCGCCAGCAGTCTCAACCAGCCGAAGGGGGGCGGCGGCCCCGACGAGCCCAACCGGCTCCGGCTCGGGCCCTGGTGCCGTGGCGTGAACTTCGGCACGATCGAGATTGACTGGGACGCGGCCGAGCCCGCGCTCACGCTCGCGGTGCGCGACGAGCGCGGCGACGTCTTTCATGCCGAGCGGGCGACCCTCGGGTCGCTGGCGCCCCCGTAGACCTCTTCCGGCCGCCGACCGGCGGCCCGCGACGCATGGCGGACCTGTTCAGTGCATCGCGCGCCGCGAACGTGGCCCGGGCCGCGCCCCTGGCGGCGCGGATGCGGCCGCGGCGACTCGCGGATTACGTCGGCCAGGAGCACGTCGTCGGCGCCGGAAAACTCCTGCGGCGGCTCATCGAGGCGGACCGCCTCGGCTCGGTGGTCCTCTACGGGCCGCCGGGCGTGGGGAAGACCACGCTCGCCGAGATCGTGGCCCGCGAAACACGGCGGCGGTTCGTGGAGATCTCCGCGACCGCGTCGGGCGTCAAGGAACTCCGCGACGTGCTCGAGGCCGCCCGCCGTCGGCTCGAGGACGACGGCGAGAAGACGTGCCTCTTCATCGACGAGATCCACCGCTTCAACAAGGCGCAGCAGGACGTGCTCCTGCCCGACGTGGAGAACGGCGTGGTGGCGCTTATCGGGGCGACGACGCAAAACCCCTTCTTCGCGCTGACCAGCGCCCTCGTGAGCCGCAGCCGGATCTTCGAACTCGCGGCGCTCGGGCCCGACGACGTGGGCGCGATCCTCGACCGGGCCGTGGCCGATCGCGAGCACGGCCTGGGGCTCGAGCAGGTCTCGCTTGCGCCCGAGGCCCGGGCCTTCCTCGTCGAGACCTCCGACGGCGATGCGCGACGGGCGCTCGGCGCCCTCGAGGTGGGCGTCCTCTCGAGCCCGGAGCGGCCGCTCCGCTTCACGCTCGACCTCGCCCGCGAGAGCGTGCAGCGGAAGGTGGTGGCGTACGACTCGGGCGACACCCACTACGACTGCGCGAGCGCCCTCATCAAGAGCATCCGGGGCAGCGACGCCGACGCGGGCCTGTATTGGCTCGCGCGGATGCTCGAGGGGGGCGAGGACGTGCGGTTCCTGGCCCGGCGGCTCGTGATCCTCGCCAGCGAGGACGTGGGCAACGCCGACCCCCGGGCGCTCATGATCGCCGTGGCCGCGATGCAGGCCACCGAGTTCGTGGGGCTGCCCCGGATGCTCTTGATGAGGGCGCTCGCGCAGTCGTAGTGGGTGTCGCCCGAGTCGTAGGCCACCACCTTCCGCTGCACGCTCTCGCGGGCCAGGTCGAGCGTGAAGTGGAGTGGCCGCTCCGGGCTCGACAGGACGCCCACCTCGAGGGCGCCGAGCGCCCGCCGCGCATCGCCGTCGGAGGTCTCGACGAGGAAGGCCCGGGCCTCGGGCGCGAGCGTCACCTGCTCGAGCCCCAGGCCGTGCTCGCGGTCGGCCACGGCCCGCTCGAGGAGCGCGGCCACGTGCTCCGGCCCCAGCGCCGCGAGCTCGAAGATCCGGCTGCGGCTCACACGCGCGCTTGTCAGCGCGAAGACGGGGTTTTGCGTCGTCGCCCCGATGAGCGCCACGACGCCGTTCTCCACGTCGGGCAGGAGCACATCCTGCTGCGACTTCGAATGCCGGTGGATCTCGTCGATGAACAGGCAGGTCCGCTGGGCGTCGTCCTCGAG
>JBJTJO010000102.1:0-5699 GCA_046095965.1 Planctomycetaceae bacterium | reverse complement strand
CGCCGCACGATCTCGGCGTGGCGCGTCGAGACCAGCATGTCGTGCGGCAACCGTACATCACCGTCCGTCCGGCCGATGACCGTGACCTCCTCACGAAGCCGCACCGTCTGGCCGCATGCCTGCTCGCCGTCGTCGAGGATGGTGAGCCGGGGCACCGGCGGCCGAAACAGCGGCCTGAACGGCAGTTCGCCCTCCTCGCCCGGCAGCTGCGCCACCTGCGTGGTGGCCGGCCCCCCGTCACGGACGGCCGGCTCCATCACGGTGTGCCGCGGCGCCTCGGCCGCGGCCTGCTGCCGAAAGGCTTCCAGGGACTCGACGACAGTGCCGCCGTCGATGCCATCGCGTTCTTCGTCGCGCTCGGTCGTCATGCTCCGAATCGTACCACGGCCCGACCGCGCTGCATCCCGGCGCGGTGGCGGCTACCATGACCGGCCATGAAGGCCTCGTGGACCATCGGCGCAGCACCGTCGGCGGACATCCGGGTGGCGTCGCCCTACGTGTCCAGCTGGCACTGCCGACTCACCCACGACGGCCGCGACTGGCTGCTGGAGGACCTCGGCAGCACGAATGGCACGTTCGTCAACGGCGCCCGGATCACACGGCCCACCGTCGTGTCGCCGTCGGACCGCGTGACGCTGGGAGCGAACGAACCGCTGCCGTGGCCCCCGCGGGCGCCCGGGACGACCGGAGACCGCAGCGTGCGGCTGCCGCCGGCGGGACGGACGTTCGTCATCGGCCGCGCCGCCTCGTGCGACGTGGTGCTCGACCGGCCGATGGTGTCGGCCCGGCATGCGGCCCTCGAGCACCATGGCGGGGAGTGGTTGGTTCGCGACCTCGGCAGCACGAATGGCACGTTCGTGGCCGGCCGGAAGATCACCGCTCCCACCGGTGTTCAGGCGGGGGATTCCATCAGTCTCGGGAGTTGCCAGATCCTGCTCGTGGCCGACACGCCGGCGCCATCCGGCGCACCGCCGGCCACCCCGCCAGCCATCGACGTCCAGGCCGTCGCCGTGGAACTCGGGGGGCGATCGCTTCTCCACGACGTCTCCATGCCGGTGCCTGCCGGTTCGCTCGTGGGCATCATGGGGCCGAGCGGCGCCGGCAAGTCCACGCTGCTCGCCGCGCTCGTCGGCTCGCAGCGGCCAACCGCGGGCCGCGTCCTCGTCGCGGGAGCCGACCTCCATGCCCGATTCGACGAATTCCGCGGCCGCATCGGCTTCGTGCCGCAGGACGACATCCTGCATGCGGACCTCACGGTGCGGCAGGCCCTGTGGTATTCCGCGCGGCTGCGGCTCCCGCGCGACTACTCGGCCGCGGAGATCCGCAGCCGCGTCGCCACCGTGATGGCCGATCTCGGCCTCACGGGCCTGGAAGACGCGAGGATCGGCTCGGCCGACCGGCGAGGCGTGAGCGGCGGCCAGCGAAAGCGGGTGAACGTGGCGCTCGAACTCATCACCGACCCTCCCATCCTCGTGCTCGACGAGCCCACATCCGGACTTTCGAGTACCGAGGCGCTCGCCCTCGTGCGGTTGCTCGCGGGGCTCGCCGCGGGCGGCAAGACGGTGGTGCTCACGATCCACCAGCCCGGCATCGAGATCCTCAAGCTCCTCGACGGGCTCGCGGTCGTGGCCCGCGACGAGTCCACCGGGCAGGCCGGCACCCTGGCCTGGTACGGCCCCGCCTGGCCCGACGCCGCCGCGTTCTTCGAGCCCGACTCCGGTGCCGCCGACCCGGACGCCGTGCTCCGCGGCCTCGCCCGCCGCCGCGTGGCCGACTGGCAGCGCGACTGGCGCGCCTCGCCGGCCCACGAGGCGTGGGTCGCCGGTCGCGCCACGCCCCCCGGAACGCCCGCGCCCGTGGCGGCCGGCCGGACGATGGCCCCCGGAGAACCCGTCCGGCAGTGGGGCGTGCTCGTGCGGCGCCTGCTCGCGGTCACGGCGGCCGACGCCTGGGCCACCACCGTGCTCCTCGCGCAGGCCCCGATCATCGCCCTGCTCGTGGTCCTGGTCTTCGGTCCACAGGCGAGGAGACCGGTCGAGGCCGCCGCGTGGGTGCCCTTGTCAAAGACGCTGGCGACGGTGGCGTTCGTGCTGGCGATCTCCGCGATCTGGTTCGGTTGCTCGAACGCCGCCCGCGAGATCGTCGCGGAGTACCCCATCTATCGCCGCGAACGCATGGTGGGGCTGAGCCGCGCCGCCTACGTGGCGTCCAAGGTCGTGGTGCTCGCCGGCGTGTGCGCCGTGCAGTGCGCGGTGCTGCTCGCGATCGTCCGCACGGGCTGCGCGCTCGCGGTCCCATGGAACGCGGCCTTCGTGCCGCTGTTTCTCGCCGCCAACGTGGCCGTGGCGATCGGGCTGTGCATGTCGGCCACGGTGCGTTCCGCGGAGACGGCGGCGGTCCTGCTGCCGCTCGTCATCCTCCCGATGGTGATCCTCGGCGGCATCCTCCTCGCCCTTCCCGAGATGCCCGCTGCCGTCGCGATGCTCGCCGACGCCGTGCCGTCGCGCTGGGCCTTCGAGCGGCTGCTCGCGGCCGAGGCGGCCATCCGGCCGGTGCTCGAACGGCCGCTGATGGATGATCCCTCGGGGCGCGAGGTCGTGGACCTCGCGGAGTACTGGTTCCCGGCCGACGGGTGGCGGAGCGGCCCGGCCACGCCGAACCTCATGCTGGCGGCCATGTGGCTCTGTGCCCTGCTCTCGCTCCGCGCGATCCTCGCGGCCCGTGAACGGACGTAAGGCCGCGTTCAGTCGTAGGGATACCAGTCCACGGCATCCCTGAGACCGTCGAGGAACACCCGGGCCTCGCCGTATCGGCCGGCCGGGTGTCGGGAGACGTCGCCCCGCAGCCGCTCGACCAGGGCGTCGAGCGCCGCCTCGAGTGCCGCATCGGCGGCCAACCCCGGGCTTCGGCCCCACGCGGCCCGCTCCCGGAATCCCCGCTCAATCTCGGCCACGTCTGCGGCGTACGCCTGGTCCGTGAGCAGCCGCGGCCACGCGATCTCCCCGGTCACGCGGTCGAGTTGCACGTCGTCGAGCCGCGGTGGCCGGGCAGCCGCCGCGGCCCGGATGGCCTGGGACATCGTGATCCGCGGTCCCGCCTCGTCCGCACGCGCAAAGCGGTTCATGCGCCGCTGCTCGAAGAAGACCTCGGCGGCCGCGAGGCGATTCTGCAGCGCCAGGGCATCGGCCGTGCGGGCGTTGATCGCCGCCTGCGACGCATTGAGGCTGGCCCGGCCCTGCGCATCGACGCGTTCCGCCTCGGCTCGGAGCAGGGCGCCGGTGGCGGTGGTCGGCACGGCTTCCGGCATCGCTCCGGGAGCCTGACCCTGCACCACCGTCGGCACGGCCCCGCGCGAGCCCGCGGCCGCCACGATCGCCGCATCCGGCACGAGCCGCGGCACTCCGGCGCGGCGCGCGAGCCGGGGATCGAGGCCGGCCGGGAGAGGCCCCCCCGCGTTCAAGCCCCGGGCCACGCCCGCGCCCGCCGCCGCCTCCAGCTGCGCGCGACGCTGCTGCTCCATGGCCTGCATCTCGTCACGCACCACCTGGAGCCTCTTCTCGGCGTCCCGGGCAGTCTCCTCGAGTTCGTCGCGCTTGCGCTCGAGATTCCGCCGCGTCTGCTCCATCTCGTCCCGCGACCGGCGGGCGTCGGCATCGGCATCCGCGCGGAGCCGTTCGAGTTCCTGCTTCCGCTCCTCCAGTTCCCGGCCCACGCCCTCGAGGTCCTCCCGCGTCTGCCGCGCCCGGTCCTCGGCTGCGCGGATATCGGCCAGCGGATCGATCTCCCCACGGGCCGCGGCCGCCGTCGCGGCGGCCGCTTCGGGCACCGCGACGACGAGCCTCTCGCGCCCCGCGAAGGCGTCCGGCGGAGGCCTGCATGTCGCCCGCTCCCGGCGCGCCATCGCGATCACGAGAACGAGCAGGACGAGCGGAACGCCGAGGCCGACCGCGATCCGCAGGGCATTGGTCGGGGAACGCATGGCAACCTGCTCCTGCGGCGGATTCTAGCCCGTCGGCCGCCCCGACTCGTCAGCGGAACTTCCGCACGAGGTCGGCAACGACCCGGCATACGGCGGCGATGGGACCCGACGTCGCGTCGCGCTGCTGCGGCCGGGCCGTGCCGGGGCGGGGCCGCGGAACCGACTCGTCCGGCAGGACGATCGCCTCCAAATCGACTGCAATCCGCAGGGTCGCGCTGCATTTGGGGCACGTTCCACCCCGCCCGGCCAAGTGCACCGCGACACCGATCAGTTCCCCGCATGACGGGCAGGACAGCCGGGGCTGAGGATCTGCCTGATCATCCGGGACGTCGCAGAGGGCGATATCGACGAATTCCCGACAGGTCGCGAACCGGCGCGCCGGATCCTTCGCCAGCGCCCGTGCAACCGCGAGGCACAGCGACCGCGGAAGTTCGGGTCGGATCGTCCAGAGGTCGGGCGCCGGCTGTGTCGCCTGGGCCACCATCGTGGCCATGCCGGTGCCGGCCACGATCGGCACCCGGGTGGTCAGGAACTCGAACACGGCCACCGCGAGCGAGTACTGATCGGCGCGGCCGTCGGCCTCGCGGCCGAGCACGATCTCCGGTGCGATGTATTCGGGCGTGCCGATCGCGAAACCGGCGGCCGTGAGGCCCGGCCCAGGCTCGTCAGCCCCGCGCTCGCCGACGGCCGGCTCGTCGGCCCCGCGCTCGCCGACGGCCTTCGCGATGCCGAAATCCCCCAGGTACGGGCGGCCGCGCCCGTCGAAGAGGATGTTTGCCGGCTTCACGTCGCGGTGCACGTAGCCGTTCGCGTGGACGTGGTCGAGCGCGTCGGCCACCTCGACGAGCCACTGCCGCAACAACGCCGATTTCGCCGCCAGCGGCCGGCCCGACTGCGTGGGGCGCCGCCCGTCGAGCGTGCCGCCGGCCATGTACTGCAGCACCGCGAAGGGGAGATCGTCGTGGATGCCGAAGTCGAGCACCGGCACGACGTGAGGATGGGTCATCCGCCGCGCCGCCTGCATCTCGCGGTCGAACCGTTCCCGAAAAGCGGGGTCGGCGAGGAGTGCCCGGCGTGGCACCTTGAGCACCACGTACCGGTCCGTCGTGTGGTCCCAGGCGCGGTACACGACACCCATGCCGCCGACGCCGATCACCTTGACCGGCCGATAGCCTGCGCCGACGACGGCCTCCAGGAGGAGGTCGGTCTCCGGCGGCGGACTCGTGATCGGGTTGTGATGCATGCCCCGCTCCACCGACCAGGTCACCACCCGAACACGTCGGGCACCATGCGGAGCATGGGCCACGCGGCACCGCGGCCCGCGGCGATCGCCGCGTAGGCATCCACCACGCCCCGCGCCACCCGGGCGCCGCGGCGCTGCCACGGCACCCATGGCGGCGCGGGCCACGGCGCGAGCGGTCCGCTGATGATCGTGTTGTGCACGAGCGGCAGGAGCAGCGGGTCGTGGACGTGCCCGATGCCGCTCCGCGGCTCGGCGAGCGTCGCCCCGGGGAACCCGCCCCACGGCACGCTCGCGAGCGCGTAGGCGACGGCCGACCAGGTGTTCCGCGCCACGACGCCGTACCCGAGGTGCCCGACGAGCCGATCGACATGGGCCGCATCCCGGTCGCCGAGGTCGGCCGGCGCCGTGACGCTCGCCGCGAGCGACCCGGGCAACCCGCGGACGAAGGCCCCCGACGCGCCGCAGAACTCCTCCACC
>JBJTJO010000101.1:0-6772 GCA_046095965.1 Planctomycetaceae bacterium | reverse complement strand
CCTGCGGGGATTTTCCGTCGCCGCTGTCGGCCGAGTGGGGTCCGGCCAACCAGATGCGACTCATCGAGCAGGGCCACCACCTGCTGCCGTGGTTCGCGCACCCCGTCGGCGACGCGCCGTTCGACCCGCAGGAGGGCGCCTTCGCCTACTACGCGGGGCCGCTCGCGCGGGCGAGGGAACTGCGGCTGCCGATCACGCTGGTCGCGAGCCAGTGGGAGAAGCTGCTGTCGCAGCCGCCGTTCCTCGACCTGCCCGCCGCCGAGAATCCGAACGTCGCGACCCCGGACGGGGCGGTCCTGCCGAAGGTGTCGCCTTTCGGGCCGATCCGCCCCTGGTACGATGCCGGACGACGCTGGACGCAGACGCCGCGAATTCGGGAGTTGCAGCGGATGTATCCCGATCCTCCACTGGTCGTGTTCGTCTCCAACAACGAGCACCAGAGGCTCGCCTGGACCGAGGTCGAGACAGACGCTCGCTACGTGGACCGCCACGGCAAGGGCCGCGATGGTGATTACAAACGCCAGCAGGTCGCCAACGGCTGGATCCAGCGCTATCGTGCCCTTCAGGCCGGCCTGCTCGAGGGCCTCGAAAACCGGTCGTGGCGCGAGAATGCCAGCTGCATCGGCTACGACGCCTTCGGCCCGCCCCATTTCGCCCGCTGGGGCAGTGCTTCCCCGGACGGCAGGCCCGTCGATGGCTGGATCGAGTTCGCGCTGGCGACGCCGGGCCGGATAGACCCCGCCCAGCTGACGTGGGACGGCGGCAGACCCAGTTACTACACGCACGACTGGAACCCCAGCACCGACCACACCGTGTGGAGCCCGCAGGTCGAATTCATGAACCTCGTGTTCATGCGTGACGAGGCAGTGGAGCTCAACCCGCGTTTCTGGTTCGAGATCTCGACGTGGGATGGCTACCACGCCGACCCCGGACGCGAAAAGACGATTCCAGCCAAGCGCAACGTCTACCGTCGGGCCGGCCAGATCTACGATCCGAACCGCTACGAGGGCTTCGTGCAGTTCGGAATGTGGCTCTTGCGGCCGCGGGTAGTCCGCGACTTCCGGGCCTTCACTGAGCCCTGGCCCGACAAAGTGGGCGACGATGGCACGGTGGTTCACGAGGGCGGCGGTCCGTACTTCATGGCGCTCGTGGCCGCCGTGGACCGCGTGCACGACGTGCCGGTGCTGCGGGAATGGTGGCGCAAGGGCCGCCTTGTTGCCAACCGGGCGCATCAGCACCCCTATGAGTCGGCCGTCCCGCCCGAATACAAGGCTCGCGACCGCTGGTTCATGCTCGCCACGTCGCTCGATCCGCCGCGACCGTGGCAGGGCTCGACGCAGCTCGCCGTCTTCGCGCTCGCGCTCGAGCGAGGCACGGCACCGGATCGCGAGTGGCTCGTCTACGCCCACGCGCCGACCGGAGACCGAGACGGCGTGTGCGTCACGATCCCCGGCAGAAAGCAGCCGGTGACGATCGACGTGCCTGTGGGCGGCGCGTTTTCCGTGGTCTCGGAACGGTCCGGGATCGTCAAACCCGCCTACTGACCCAAGGTCGAGGATATCCCGGCGTTATCGGCCCTGGCGGCCGCCGGAGGCAACAGAACGACGGCCCAACCGGCCAGCCAGTGCAGCGCCCACACGAGCCAGGTGACGAGCTTGGGAAACCGCGACGCCGAGGGTAGGCACGTGCTGAAGGCAGTGAAGTCCACGATCTACCGCCTCCTGCAGTGGACGCCCTACGAGGTGAGGCGGCGGCTGCCGTCGTCGTCGTTCGAAGCCGTCCGCCTGGCCATCGCGTACCACGCATGCCGGAATCCCACGGGCATCATCCTCCAGGTCGGCGCTTTCGATGGACGGTCGGGCGACCCGCTTGCCGCGTTCCTCCGCCAGGGACGGGCCAAGGCCATCCTCGTGGAACCGATTGATGAGCACTTCCGGATGCTGCAGCGCACCTACGACGGCGTCGAGGGTATCACTTTCGTGCAGGCGGCCATCGCCCGCAACGACGGGGAGGCGACGATGTATCGCGCCACGACGGCCGGCCGCTGGCGGGGCGACCCGTGGGTCGGCCAGATCGCCTCGTTCGACCGCAGGCATCTCCTGAAACACGGCGTGCGTCGCGACGAGATCGAAGAGGTCGCCGTCCCGGCCCTGTCCGTGGCCTCGGTGCTGGCCCGCTGCGGCGTGGAATCCGTCGCGTTTGTCCAGGTGGATGCCGAGGGTTTCGACGCCGAGGTTGTCGGGATGGCGTTGGACCTGCCCGTGCCCCCCAACTTCATCAATTTCGAACGCCTGCACCTGGGCGTCGGGCAGGTCACGGACATCTGTCGGAAACTCGAGCGGCACGGTTACGGCTTCATCCACGGCCGGTGCGACACGCTGGCAATCCACGGGCGGGTGGCGGCGGACGGGGATCACTGATGGGGGGCCGGCCCGTCGCGCCCGAGGCGGGGGCCGAAACGCCGCTGCGCGTCCTGATGCTCGGTGAGCTGCTTCACCGGATGGTAGAGGTTGGAGCGCTGCACAGCGGCGGGATCCCACCGCGCGTGATATTGGACCGTGTCCAATTCCGGAATGTCCTCGCAGCGCAGGCCATCCCTGACGGCGAGTGACGGCAGAAAACTCTCGAGAAAGATCAGCCGGCCCTGCTTCGCCGCGTAGGAGCGGACCCGCCCGATCAGCGACCGGCTCACCCGGATCGCGCTGGCCTGGCATCTCACTCGCGGCAGACTCGAGTCGTGGTGCTTGGACCAGAAGTACCAGTCCGGCATATCGGCGTATGAAGACACGGTTCCGCTCAACAGATCGGGACCCTCGCCATACTTCGCATCGATTGCGGGGATCGTGTCGATCGCCGGAACGAGCACGTCGCTCTCCAGGAACCAGACGTGCTCGTAGCGATCGGAGATGATGTCGCCGAGAAAATACATCGCCTTGTCCCAGGCGCTCGGCACGCCGAACTTCACGACGGCGTTCAACTGCCGGTAGCCAGCCCGCAGGCACCGTAGTTCGTCCACCTGCACGAAGACGGTGTCGCGGCAGGAGGCCCGCAGCAGCGTTAGGTCGTATGTGTTGTCGTCGCAGATCACGAGCAGGTCGTAGCCCGGGATTCCCCGCAGAAACTCGATCTGCGTCGTGTCGGGAATCTCGGTGAGCAGGCAGATGGCTCTGCGGTACCGCGGCGGGTCCGCGGGCGGAACGGTGACGACCGGATGCCTCGCGCGGGCAAGCAGGTGCCACGCGTACCAGCGCCACCGCAGGAGGATCCTGCGGACGCGGAGCAGGGTGTAGCAAGCCGTGGAGAGACCGCTCATACCGATGCCGTCGCTGGCGCTCCGGGCTCCCTGGGGCATCGCATGCCCCTGTTCTTCGACCGATGATAATCCCCTTGGTCGCGGGCCGCTGTTGGATCGACTATCCTCCGAGGCATGGTCCGCTCCCCCGGTTCCGATGCCTCGTCGGTCGCGCCGCCTCTCGCTGAACGCGTAGCCGTCGGGCTGCTCTGCCTGGCCGCTGTCGTCGGGCCGCTCCTGCTCGGCTCGACCGGCCCGTGGCCCCGGTTCGGCCTCGAGGCCACCATGGCTCTCGCCGCCACGCTCTGGGCGGTCTCCGGCCCGCGCGACTGGCGGCTGCTCGTCGTGCCACTGGCCGTCGCCGGGCTGTTTTTGCTCCAGCTCGTGCCGCTGCCCGACGGGCTGCTCGTGAGCCTCGCGCCCGTGTCCGCCGGACGCTGGAAGGCGGGGCTCGAGGGCCTCGAGCCCCGCTGGGGCACCGTCTCCGTCACACCGACGGCCACCGCGGCAGGGATCGGCCGGCTCCTGCTCGGCGCCGCCACGATCGCCGCCGTCACGAGCCTCGCCCGCACGGCCGCCTACCGGCGCTGGTTCTACACGGCGCTCGCCACCTCGGCCGCCCTCGTCTGGGTCTCCGCGATCGCGTGCCCCGTGAACCCCGACAACCGGGCCGTGATGGGCTTCTTCAGCCTCCGCGGGCCGCTCGACTTCTGGCGGTCGCCCGAACGAGGGCCGCTCCAGACCGCCGGCTGTGGCTACTTCGACTGGGTCACCGTGGGCACGCAGCGCTACCAGGCCGATGGCGCCATCTCCGGCGACGGCTTCGGCACCTACATCTACAGCAACCACTACGCCAACGCCCTGTGCCTCACGCTCCCGGCTCTGTGGGCCATGTGGATGATGCTCTCGGCACGCCGGAAGGTGCCCACGGCCGCGCGGTTCGCCGTCTTGCTCGCCTCGATGGCGCTGGCATGCTGGACGACCGGGGCCATGGCGCAATCGCGGGCCGGCACGGCGTCACTCGCGTTCGCGGCCATCCTGTATCTGGCGCTCATTGCCCAGAACCGCTGGCTCCGCTGGCCGACCGCCGGCCTCGCCGCCGCCATTGCGCTCGGGCTCGTGGGCTTCGTGGCCACGTTCCAGGGGCCGCTCTCGGGGCTGCTCGGCCTCCTGCCCGGGTCGCTGCATGCCAAGATCGCCGCCGTGCTCGCGGATGGCCGGCTCGTGGCCGCCCAGGTGGCCGGGCGGATGTTTCTCGCCTCGCCGCTCCTCGGCACCGGCCTCGGCACCTACGGAGATCTCTACCCCGGGATCCTCCGCAGCGATCGCAACATGTATTTCGCCCACAACGAATACGCCCAGATGCTCGCCGAGTCCGGGCTGCTCGGGGTCGCGATCCTGCTCGCGATGGCCTGGGTGCTCGGCTCCCGCTTCTGGCGCTTCTGCCGCGAGCGGCCCGCGGCCAGCCGGCAGATCGACGCGGGCGCGTGGGCCGCGGTCGCGGGCGTGGCGGCGCATTCCGTGTTCGACTGGGGGCTGCACGCGCCGGCCAACGCGCTGCTCGCGTGCCTCGTCGCGGGGCTCGCGCTCTCGAGCGTGGCGGTGCGGAAGCCCACTGAAGATCGCGGGGCGTTTGGCCGCGGCATCGCGCTCGCCTTCGCGCTCGCCTTCGCGCTCGCGTGCCTCGTGGCCCTGCCGCTCCTGGCCCGCGCCGCCGCCACCGACACCACGCTCGACGCCCTCCGCAGGGCCACCACGGCCGCCCGCGTGGCCCTGGCCAAGCCCGACGCGCCGCCGGCCGAGCCGCTGCTCACCGCGGCCATCGCCCGCGGCACGCGGGCCTCGCGCCTTGACCCCGCCAACTGGCAGCTCGCCGCGCTGCTCGGCCACGCGAACCTGCACCTCGCGCAGGTGTCCCGCGATGCCGGGGGACGCGATGCGGCCGACCGCGCGGCGGCGGAATGGTTTCGCGCGGCACGACGCTCGAGCGCCGCCACCCGCGGGCTGCCCGAGCCCCTTCCGCCGCAGCCGAAGTGATCGGCCGCGACACCCACGTGTCGATGCGATTCTTTCCGGTTCGCAAGGCGGCGGATGCCATGAAGATTCCGTGAGGATTCTGCCTTTCGGCAACGCAATGGGGCACCGTTTGTTCGCCCCTCGATGGTCGCGTAATCTTCGCGCCGTCGGTCGAGTTTCGGCGCAGGGGGGCGTGGCTCGTTGGACAGCCTGCGCCTCCCGCTGCGCGACGCGACTGACGAAGACACCCGCCAATCTCTCCATGTGTGGCATCTGCGGCATCATTGCGTCTGAACCCGCTTCCATCGAAGCGGGCACGCGGTCGATGATGCGCGCCATGGTTCACCGCGGCCCCGACGACGAGGGCTTCGAGCTGCTGCCGCTCGGTGAAGGAGAGAGCGGCCCGTTCGCGGGCCTCGGCTTCCGCCGGCTCTCGATCCTCGACCTCTCGCCCGCCGGCCACCAGCCGATGTTCCACCCGCACACCGGCGACTGCCTGGTCTACAACGGCGAGCTCTACAACTTCCGCAGCCTGCGGGCCGAACTGCAGGCGAACGGCGTCCGGTTCCACAGCAGCGGCGACACGGAGGTGGTGCTGAAGGCCCTCTCCACCTGGGGGGACGCCGCGCTCTCACGATTCCAGGGCATGTTCTCGCTCGCCTTCTACCAGGCGGCGAGTCGCCGGATTCTCCTCGCGCGCGACGCGCTCGGCATCAAGCCGCTCTACATGGCGACGCTCCCCGACCGGGTCGTGTTCGCGAGCGAGGTTCGCACGCTGCTCGACTCGGGGCTCGTGCCCAGGGAGCCCGACGTCGCCGGCATCGCCGGCATGCTCGCCTACGGGGCGGTGCAGGCGCCGCGGACCGCCTTCGCGGCCATCCGCTCGTTTCCGGCCGGCTCGAGCCAGTGGATCGACGCGGGAAGCGTGTCGGGGCGCCGCCCCGCGCCGCCCCGCCGCTACTGGCAGTTCCCCGGCAGGCGGCAGGAAATGGTCGATGCCGAGACGGCAGCCGCGGAGGTGCGGCAGCGGCTCCACGACGCCGTGCTCCGGCACCTCGTGGCCGACGTGCCCGTGGGTGTGTTCCTGTCGGCCGGCATCGACAGCACGATCGTGATGGCACTCGCCCGCGAGTACACGCCCCGCGTCAAGGCCTTCACCGTGGGCTTCGGCTCCATCCACGGCCAGGACGAGGTGCCGATCGCCGCGTCCACGGCCCGGGCCCTCGGCGTCGAGCACGTGGCGATGGAACTCGACGCCTCGAACATGCCCCACAAGTGGCACGAGTGGCTCGCGACCATGGACTCGCCGAGCATTGACGGCTTCAACAGCTACGTGATCAGCCGGCGGCTGGCGGAAGAGGGCGTGACCGTCGGTCTCTCCGGGCTCGGCGCCGACGAACTCTTCGGCGGCTACCAGCAGTTCTCCCGAGCGCCGCAACTCTCCGGGTTGCTGCGGACGCTCGC
>JBJTJO010000100.1:0-2523 GCA_046095965.1 Planctomycetaceae bacterium | reverse complement strand
GGTGCCGCGGGGCGTGGGGGCCGGGCCGCCCGGCGTGGCGCGCCCCGCCCGCGCGGCCGCGGCGGGTGGCCGCGGGTTCGCGGTCGAGGCGGTGCGGCGGGGGCTGCAGCCGTGGCTCGGCTGGTGCGTGGCGGCGTGGCTGGTGGGCGTGGGGTGCTGCGGGGTGCGGCCGCTCGTGGGCTGGGCCGCGTGGCGGAGCCTGCGTGCCCGCGGCGTGGCCGTGCCGGCGGAGGTCGGGCGGATGGTGGATCGCGCCTGTCGGCGGTTGGGCGTGGCCCGTGGGGTTCGTGCGCTCGCGACGAGCGGGATCGACGTTCCCGCGGTGGCCGGGTGGCTGTCGCCGGTGATCCTCGTTCCGGTGGCGCTCGTGACGTCGTTGCCGGCGGCGCAGCTCGAGTCGCTCATCGTGCACGAACTGGCCCACGTGCGGCGTGGGGATGTGGTGGTGAACGTGCTGCAGGCGGTGCTCGAGACCCTGGCCTTCTACCATCCGGCGGTGTGGTGGCTGTCGGGCCGGCTGCGCGTGGAGCGGGAGCATTGCTGCGACGACCTGGTGATGGCGGCGACGGGCGGACGTGCCGAGTATGACCGGGCGCTCGTCGCGGTGGAGATGCTTCGCGGCCGCCGTGCTGGGCTTGCCTGCGGTGCGGCCGACGGATCGCTCGTGTCGCGGATCCGGCGGCTGGTGACCGGCGTGGATCCGCGGTCGAGCGTCTGGCCGCTGCCGGCGTTCGCGGCCGCCGGGCTGGCAGGCCTGGTGATCGCGGCGAGCCTGGCCGCGCCCGTGCTGGCGGATGAACCGCCCGCGATACCGCAGCAGTCGCCCGAGGACACGAACAAGATCACGACGCTGACGGTGGAGCAGGCCAGGGCGTTGATCCAGCGCACGGGCCGTCTGAGCCTCAGCCTCAACGGCCTGACCACGCTCTCGAATGAAGCGGCGCGGGCGCTGGCGCAGTTGAAGGGCGCGCTGCTCCTCAACGGTTTGACCACGCTCTCCGGAGAGACGGCCGCGGCGCTGGCGCAGCACCAGGGCGATGCGCTGTACCTCAACGGCCTGGCCACGCTCTCCGGAGAAGCGGCCACGGCGCTGGCGCAGCACCGCGGCCCGCTGGTCTTCCAGGGTCTGGCCACGCTCGGGCCCGAGGCCGCCAAGGCCCTGGCCGCGCACACGTATCAACTGTATCTCAACGGTGTGACCACGCTTACCGACGAGGCGGCCAGGTCGCTCGCCCAGCACAAAGGCGACGCGCTGGGCCTCGACGGCCTGACAACCCTCTCCCCCGAGGTGGCAGTGGCGCTGTCGCAGTACGAAGGCGACGCGCTGTCCCTCAAAGGCCTGACGACGCTCTCCCCCGAGGTGGCAGTGGCGCTCTGGGAGTATGCGGGGAGAATTGATTTTTCACAAAAAGCGCGGGAGGACTTGCCCCTGAATCTGGACACCGTGCGGATGATTGTCCGGGTGTTCAACGGGGACCTCTCTCACATCACCGCGATCGACTCCCCCGACTCCGTCGCCGTCGCCAAGGCCCTCGCGGCGTACAAGGGCACGATCTCTCTCCCCAACCTCAAGAAGATCTCCCCGAAGACGCTCTCGGCCCTGATCGAGAAGGAAGACGTCGAGATCCCGCTCATCGAGACGCTGGAACTGATCCCCGAACCCGACGGCAGCCCGACCGACGACTTCGTGATCCCCAAGGCTTTCCAGGAACGGCAGGATCGGCAACGCCGCGAGAACCCGCGGCCGGTGCCGAAGCGCCCGGCTGAGCCACGAGGCCCGGAGCCGGCGGAGGCCGAACAGGCGGCCTGCCGCAAGGTGAGCGACCTCGTCCTGCCGTTCACGAACGGCACGCTGCCGGCCGACTGGCAGGCGCGCCTCATCCCGCCCATCGAGGAGCTGGCGACGAAATTTCCCGACGGAAGCAACGCGTTCGTCTATTTCTCGCGCCTCGTGGGCGCCGTGGAGGCGCAGGCGCCCGCAGCCATGCCCGCGCTCGTCGATCGCATGGCCGCCAGCCCGAGCGTTCGCGTGCGGGATCTCGCCGCCAAGCGCCGGCACGTGCTCGAGGCGATGAAGCACCCGCTGGAACTCAAGTTCACCGCACTCGACGGCCGCGACATCGACACCACGACCTGGCGAGGAAAAGTCGTCATCGTCGATTTCTGGGCGACGTGGTGCGCGCCCTGCGTCGAGGGACTCTCGCACCTCAAGGAGCTGTATGGGAAATACCACGACAGCGGCCTCGAAATCGTCACGATTTCGCTCGACGCAGGAGACCGTCGAGGGGAGCCGGGGGCAGACCCTCGGGACGCGGTCGTGGCGCTCGTGGGCAAACTCGAATTGCCGTGGCCGCAGTTCTTCGACGGCAAGGGGCACCACACCGAATATGCGGTGCGCTACGGCGTGCAACCGATCCCGCACCTGCTGCTCTTCGGACCCGATGGCATGCTCGTCGCCGTCAATCCGGATCGCACAGCCGCCGGCAAACTCGAGGCGGAAATCCGCGACCTGCTGAATCTGGA
>JBJTJO010000099.1:0-11689 GCA_046095965.1 Planctomycetaceae bacterium | reverse complement strand
CCGTCCATCTGGGCGGCGCCGGTGATCATGTTCTTGATGAAGTCGGCGTGGCCCGGGCAGTCGATGTGGGCGTAGTGCCGCTTGTCGGTCTCGTACTCCACGTGGCTGACCGCGATGGTCACGGTCTTCGTCTCGTCGCGGACGGTGCCCCCCTTGGCGATGTCGGCGTAGCTCTTGGCCACGGCGAGGTTCTTGGCCGCCTGCACGGCGACGAGGGCGCCGGTGAGGGTGGTCTTGCCGTGGTCGATGTGACCGATCGTGCCGACGTTGACGTGCGGCTTGCTCCGCGTGAACGTGTCCTTAGCCATCGTTGCTCCTGTCTGCTCCTCGGGAAGGAAAAATCGGGAAGTGGGAAATCGAACCGGTTGGTCGGGCGGCCGCGTCGTCGCTCGCGGGAGAGCTGCTGAAGGGACTTGAACCCTTGACCTCGTCCTTACCAAGGACGTGCTCTACCAACTGAGCTACAGCAGCGGGGTTGTGGGGAATGTCATGCAGGGATTGGGGAAAAGCGGGTAGAGGGAATCGAACCCTCGTCTTTAGCTTGGAAGGCTATTGCTCTACCATTGAGCTACACCCGCGACGGCCGGCACCCGGGAACACCTTCGCCCCGCCGCGTGGGCGGCCCGGGGTGACTGGGGAGTGCAGGATTCGAACCTGCGAAGGCAGAGCCATCAGATTTACAGTCTGACCCCTTTGACCGCTCGGGAAACTCCCCGCTGGGCGTGGCGCGCCGGTTGCGCGTGTGTTGGTGGATCGCTCGTGTGTGGGTGGTTCGCCGTTCTCTCGTGGGTGGATGTGCCGCGCGGGTTCCGTTGCCGCCCTGCCAACCGCCGGCCGGGGGCCGCGGCCGCCTGCGTGCTGAGCTAGCGGCGGGAGTTGAACCCGCAACCTGCTGATTACAAATCAGCTGCTCTGCCAATTGAGCTACGCTAGCGGCCGATCGCTGCCGCGAATCGACCAAGTGTACGGATTCGAGACCCCCGTGCAAGCCGGCCCCCCCGGGCCGCGGCGCCGGGCGTTTCCCGGTTTTTCCGACCGTTCCGCCCGTGCGGGGGCGCCGGCGGGCGGCCGTCAGTCGAACCGCATGTCGAGGATCGAGAAATCGTCGTTGAAGTCGTCGCGGCCGGAGATGCCGCGGATGTGGGTGACGAGGGCATCCATCGGGTTTTTCGCCCCCCGCGGCGGTGCGGTGAGCGTGTCCAGGAACTCCGCGAAGGGCCACATGCTCCCGTCCGGCCGGGTGATCTCGAACGCCCCGTCGCTGAAGACGAACAGCCGCGATCCCGGCGGCACGTCCACCTCGCTCGCGGCGAACTCGAGCCCCTCCACGGCGCCGATCAGCGGGCCGTCGGAGTCGAGGAGCCGCGGCGCCGTCCCGCCGGGAGCCAGCAGCAACGCGGGGGGGTGCCCGCCCCCGGACCACCGCAGCCTGCCCGAGGGGGCGTGGTGCACCCCGTACCACATGGTGAAGAACATGTCGTTCTGCCGCTCCATCGGGAACGCCCGGTTGAGCGCCGCGAGCACGGCGCCGGGGTCGTGGAAGTCGGTGGCCGGCAGGGCCTCGCTGCGGATCGCGTTCAGCGCGGAGACCGAGAGCAGGGCCGCCCCCACCCCGTGGCCACAGACGTCGAGCAGGTAGATGGCGAAGTGCTCGGCGTCGAGCGCGTGGTAGCCGAAGGCGTCGCCGCCGAGCGAGGCCGAGGGGATGAACCGCCAGTCGGCCCGGATCGGGCCGCTCTCCACGGGCGGGGGCAGCAGCGACCGCACGTAGCGGGCGGCCGTGGCGATGTCGTTGGCGAGCACCTGCTGGCTGGCCTGCAGGGCCGCGAACGCCTCGTTCCGCTCGAGCAGCGCGACGTAGCCCCGCGAGTGGTACCGCACGCGGGCCACGAGTTCGAGCCGGTCGGGCAGCTTCACGATGTAGTCGTTCGCCCCGAGTGCGAAGGCCTCGGCCTTGACCGCCGGCTCCTCCTTCGTGGAGAGCACGATGATCGGCACGTCGCGGAACCGCTCGTCGGCCCGGAAGCGGCGCACGAGCTCGAGGCCGTCCACCTCCGGCATGACGAGGTCCTGGAGGATCACCGTGGGCGCCACCCCGCCGGCGACGTCGATCGCGGCGGGGGCGTCCTTGCAGTAGTGGAAGGCCACGCCCTCCTCGCCGGCGAGCATCCGGCGGACCGCCTCGCCGATGATCGGCTGGTCGTCAACGAGCAGGACGGTGGCCCCGCGGGCGGCGGGGGGCGACGGTGCGGCCACGGGCACTTCTTCCGGCGGAGTCGCGGCGATGCTACCACAGGACAGCGGCGCACCGCCCCGGCCCGGCGATTTCCCGCCACGTCTCCCGCACGGGCGGGCATCTGACATACTGCGTCGCCGTCGCGCCGCGGACGCGCGTTCCGGAACCCGGAGTCCCCTCCCCCATGCGTCACGCGCCCGTCGATCCGGCCCTGTTCGTCGCCAACCGCCGCCGTCTCGTGGAGCAACTCCCGAAGCGGTCCCTGGCGATCGTCCACGCCGCCGACGTGCAGCCCACCACCGGCGACGGCACGCGCATGATCCACCCCGCCGCCGACCTCTTCTGGCTCACGGGCATCGAGCAGGAGGAGAGCGTGCTCGTGCTGGCGCCCGGTGCGGCCGACCCCGGGAGCCGCGAGGTGCTCTTCCTGCGGCAGCCGAGCGAGCACCTCGCGACGTGGGAGGGGGAGAAGCTCTCGCAGGAGAAGGCCACGGCGATCTCGGGGGTGGCCAAGGTCCGCTGGCTGTCCGACCTGCCCGCCGCGCTCCACGCGATCATGTGCGAGAGCGAATCAGTGTTCCTCTCGCTCAACGAGCACGAACGGGCGGCCTACGAGGTGGAGGAGCGCGACCTGCGGCTGGCCCGGCAACTCGTGGCCCGCTACCCGCTCCACCGCCACGAACGGCTCGCGCCGATCCTGCGGCGGCTCCGGGCGGTGAAGAGCCCGGCCGAGATCGACCTCATCCGCCACGCGATCGACGTCACCGATGCCGGGCTGCGGAGGCTCGTCGCGCACCTGCGGCCCGGCGTGATGGAGTTCGAACTGGAGGCGGAACTGGCCGCGGAATTCATCCGCCGCCGCAGCCGCATGGCCTACGAGCCGATCATCGGCTCGGGCCGCAACGCCTGCGTGCTCCACTACGTCGAGAACGAGACCGCGTGCCGGGACGGCGAACTCGTGCTCGTGGACGTCGGCGCGTGCTACGCCAACTACAACGCCGACCTCACCCGCACGTACCCCGTCAACGGCCGGTTCACGCCCCGGCAGCGGGCCGTGTACGACGCGGTGCTCCGGGTGTTCCGGGCCTCGGTCGCCCGGGCCACCGTGGGCACGACGTTCCGCGAGTGGAAGCGGGCGGCGCAGGTGCAGATGACGGAGGAACTCGTCGGGCTCGGGCTGATCTCCGCGGCCGAGGCCGCCGCCGACTCCCCCGAGCAGCCGGCCTGCAAGAAATACTACATGCACGGGCTCGGCCACTCGCTCGGCCTGGGCGTGCACGACCTGGCGCCGATCGACGGCCCCTTCGAGCCGGGCTGGGTGATCACGGTGGAACCGGGGATCTACATCCCCGACGAGAAGCTCGCCGTGCGGCTGGAGAACGACGTCCTCGTCACCGAGCGCGGCCCGGTCGATCTCTGCGCCCCCGGGCCTTGCGCGGCCGCCGTGTGCGCGCGGCCCCGGGCCCGCTGCCGGGGGGCGGCGGGGGGGGGGGCCGGCCGCGCCGCGGGACTATACTCCGAACGATGCGTCCCATCGTCGTGTGCGGTCTCGGGCGGTTCGGCCTCCAGGTGGTCGAGGCCCGGCGCGGCAGCGACTGCCCGGTCACGGTCGTCTCCGACGAACGCACGCACCCCGAGCGGATCGAGCGGGCCCAGGCCGCGGGCGCCCGGTTCGTGAGCGGGGATTTTCGCGTCCCGTCGGTTCGGCACGCGGCGGACGTGGCCCGGGCCCGGGCCGTGGTACTGGCCGGTTCCGGCGACGTGGACAACCTCGAGGCGGCCCTCGAGATCCGCGGCGAGAACGCGGGCATGCGGGTCGTGATGCGGCACTCGGAACCGCGGCTTCGCCGCCGGTTCGAGGCGGACTTCGGCATCGCGGCGGCGCTGTCGCCGGCGGACCTCGCCGCGCCCGCGTTCGTGACGGCGGCGCTCGAGGCACCGGCGGCGGAAGCCGGCGGCCGCACGCGACGGCGGCGCGCGGTCGTTCCCCGCCGGCCGGTCCGCGCCGAGTTCATCGCGATCCCGCTCCTGCTCATCGCCGTCTACGCGACGGCGATCGGCGTCTTCCACTGGGCCCTCGGCCTGCGGTGGATCGATGCCGCCTACTTCACGACCACCGTGGTCACCACGGTCGGCTTCGGCGACTTCAACCTCCAGCATGCCCCGGACTGGCTCAAGGTCTTCGGCATCGCGCTCATGTTCTCCGGGGTGGTGCTGATCGCGATCATCGCCTCGCTGCTGACGGTGTTCGTGGTCACGGGCGCCGCCGACCACCTCCGCAACGAGTGGCGGGCGCGGCGGCTCCGGAACCACGTCGTGGTCTGCGGCCTCGGCTCGGTGGGCATGGCCGTGGCCCGGGACCTCCACGCGAGCGGCACCCGGGTTGTGGTCGTCGATCCGCGGGCCGATGATGAGTTGCATCGCGAGACCAACCCGCGTTGTCCCGTGATCGTGGGCGACGCGACCCGGCCCGTCATCCTCCACCGGGCCGGCATCGAGCGGGCCCGGGCCCTCGTCGCCTGCACGAGCAACGACGCGTTGAACCTCGAGGTCGGCCTGACCGCCCAGTCGCTCGCCGAGGACGGGCGGGATGGGCGGCCGCTGCGCCTCGTGCTGCGCTGCTTCGACGCCGACCTGGCCCGGCGGATCCACGCCGTCTCGGGCAACTACACGCTCCTCTCCGAGGCCGCGATCGCCGCCGAGGCCTTCGTGGCGGCAGCCCTGGGCGGCCCGGCGTGACCCTCCCTGGGCTGGTCGAAAAAAGGTGCCAGCCACCAAATATGGGCATGGAAAAAAGGTGCCAGCCACCAAATATGGGCAAACTGGAGGCTCCGTCAGCCGGCCCAGGCGGCCTTCTGTGTGACGCAGGGCCTTCCCCGCCGTCGCAACGTGGCGCCCAGTTGAAGGTTCGCGGCCATCTGCTGCACCCACGCGTCGTCCCCGAATGGCCGTCCGCGCACCGCACACGTTCGCAGTCCCTGGAGTTCTCCCTCGGTCTGTGGCCCGTTTACCCAATCGATCCACGGCTCACCATGCCGTTGAGCCGGCTGCGGAACCGGCCACGCGGCGAGCGGAATCGGTTCGCATGACGATGCTTGCCCCAAGCTCGACCACTGCCAGTCTTCGGCACGGGTGACGAGATTGGCTCGCAGTGGATTCCGCTCCACATAGCGGACGACGGCCTGGAAATACCGATCTGTCTGCACGGGAAAGGACTTGTATCGCCCCTGGTAGAGGTGCCCCTCGCCGATCTCCTGGTGAACCTTTTTCCAACGCTTCACGTGCAGATTCGAGACGTGCTGCACGAACGCCGGCAAATCACCGTCTTGCTCGGGCCACAGAACCATGTGCCAATGGTTCGGCATCACGCAATAGCCGCAGATCCGCATTGGGCGGGTCCGCAGTGCTTCGGCCACGACGTCTACGAATGCCGAGTAGTCGGCCGCCGTCTCGAAAACGGTCCGTCGTCCCACCGCGCGGTTCAGCACGTGGAACGGCAATCCTCCGGGAGCGACTCGACGCGGGCGAGGCATGTACGCATGTATATACGTTTACCCGCCGTGCGTCAAACTGCCCAGATTTGGTGGCTGGCACCTTTTTCCGGGCGATCGCGCGCCGGATGTGCGGCCGTGTGCCACGTGTCCAGCCGGGCCCGACTGCGCGGGCAAGCCCGGCCGGCCGCGAACGCGACGGGCTGGGACGACTCGAGGGCGCCGCGCGTAGCATTCAGCCACGGCTTCCGCCCGGGGCCCGAGCGCTCCCGCCCCATCGCGCTCCGGACGGACCATCCCGAAGACAGGGACGCGGGCGGGGGGGAAAGGCGGCTGCAGGTGCGGCCATGGTCACGCGGAATGACATCCCGGCGGGGGATCGGGCGGAGGCGACGGGCGGCGACACGCGCACCCGCAGCTGGCGGAAGTGGTTTCCCGGCCTCGACAACGACGAGCGCACGCTCCGCGAGGTGCTCGCGACGCTCCCGGCCGCGCCGCCGCAGGCGATCCCCTGGATCGTGCGGACGTTCGAGAACCCGCACGGCTGGCTGCGACTTCACGGCGCCGTCGATCTCGTGAACCACGACCGGATCCACGTGCTCCTCGGCCGGGGCCTCCTCGACCAGGACGAGGCCTTCGTGATCGGCTTCACGATGGGCACCACGAAGGCGGTGTCGCGGCTCGAGGGGGCGTTCTTCAAGTACGTCGTGTCCCACGTCTACCCGCATCCCTACCGGATTCCGTCGCGGATCCTCGCCGCCTACGACCTCGGCCTCGAGGCCGGCCGCGCGATGGGGGTGCGGAACCTCCACCTCGCGCTCCGAGACGACATGCTCGACCGTCCGCTCGGCGCGGTGCGCCGCGAGGTCGGGATCGACACGGAACGCCTGCGGGACTTCTACGCCCGCGAGCGGGCCGCGCTGCCCGACACGCCCGCGAGCGCGCGGCTCGATGCCGCGCGCCGCGCGCCTGCGACGCGGTTCTCCGGCGACACGCCGGCGCGGCCTTCGTAAGCCGCCGCGGCTTTTGTGATCGGTCGGCCGGAACCGCGCCGCCACCCCGCCGCCGCCCCCACCGCCCCGGTCAGGGCCACTGCACCGCTTCGCCGCGCGAGGGCGTGACGTGGGCGTTGAACCGGTCCGGGTCGAGGTCCGGCGTGAATGTCTCGATGTGGCCGTCGAAGAACCCGCCCAGGAACAACCCGCCGGCCCGCTGCGGATTGCCGACGCCGGCGAGCGGCCGCGCCGGGTCGAAGGGATGGTCCTCCGGCTTCGTCCAGGGCACCGCGTTGTCGGGCGTCACCTCGACCACGGCGAGCGTCTTGCTCGCGCCGTCGGTGATCTTCCCGAGGGTGAGGGCCCGGCCGGGCTCGGGGAACGGGGTGTCGGGGCCCGTGAGCACCTGCAGCGTCGTCAGCCCCGCGCGGACCTGCTCGGGCGTCGCGCCGGGATCGGCCAGGAGCGCCGGCATGAGCGGGATGAGCTTGCGGTTGTGCTCGCTGTCCCACGGCTCGTCGAGGTGGAACTGCTTGTAGAGTTCCGCCTCCTCCACGTAGGGCAGGATCGCCACCCGCCAACTCAGGAGCGGCTTCCCGTCGGCGTCGCAGATGGCCTGCGACGGCAGGCGGCGAGTCGCATCCTCGTGGATGAGCATCGCGAGCATCACCTGCCGGATGTTGTTCATCGCCTGCGTCCGGCGGGCGGCCTCGCGGGCGCTCTGCACGGCCGGCAGCAGGAGCCCGATGAGGACCGGCGTCGAGGCAGGCGAGACGCCGAGCACGCCGCCGCCGGCCGTGAGCGGGCCGAGCGGGAGCGATCCCGTGGACCGCACCAGAATCCCGTCGGCCTCGTGCCGCACCACGCTCACGCTCGGCCGCACGTACGGCATGATCGTCGTGGACGGCGGCAACTGGGGCAGGTCGATCGCGATGCCCTGCTGGCGGAGCATGCTCCTGGCCACCGGCGCGGCCATCTCGTAGAGACCGCAGAGCGATCCCACGAGGCTCACGGGGTCCATCACGCCCACGAGCGCCGGGGCACCGTCACCCAGGGCCTCCCGCACCTGCGGCAGCTTCGCGATGCCGCCGTCGGCCGCATCGCGGGCGAGCAGCGTCTTCATGAGCTGGGGCGAGAGCGTGACCACGAGGCGGTCGTCGGCGAGGCACCACGTGGGCGTGACCGGAAACGCCATGTCCGGGCCGGCGACCTCGAGGCAGAAGAGCGTCTGCCCACGGTACGGGATCTCGCGGACGGTGACCCGCGGGCCGTCCGGATTGGCGGCCACCGCGTTCCGCAGGATGCCGAGCAGCGCCTTGTGGGTGCGGGCGAAGGTGGGCCGGTCGCGGACGCCCGCGACGATCGCGAGGTTCGGCAGCAGGCCACCCGGCGCCGGCACGGACAGCACCGTCCAGTCCGGCCCCAGCGGCTTGAGCACGTGGGCGTCGATGTCGATGCCCGCCACCGCCCGGAGCTGCTCGAGGGCCTTGCGGAACTCGGCCACCGCGTCGGGATCGGCGGCGGCGACGACGTCGAGCAGCGTGGCGAGTGTCCTCGAGAGGTCGAGCGACCAGGCCTGTGCCAGCGTCGCGTCGGCGGGCACGCGGCCGAGCTCGCGGGGGCCGATGCCGGTGGCGGGCTTCGCGAACAGGCCGGACGGCGCGCCCTGGAAGCCCAGCCACAGCCCCGACGACACGCCCTCGTCGGTCATGCCGGTGATCGCGCCGACCGAGTCGAGCTTCGCGATGCCCGTCGCGTCGAGGACCGCCAGGAAGCGGTCGCGGTCGGGTGCCTCGAGGCCGGAGAGGATCTTCACGACCGCGCCGGCGTCGAGGTAGGTGAGCGTGCTCCGCCGCGCGACGGGCATCCGCTTCTCGAGGTCGGCCTTCCAGGCCGGGGCCTTGCGGGCCTGGTCACCCAGCCGCGCCACGAGCCCCTCGAGGGCGCCCGGGCCGAGCGCCAGAACGTACGACCCGTCG
Source organism: Planctomycetaceae bacterium (assembly GCA_046095965.1). Lineage (GTDB taxonomy): Bacteria > Planctomycetota > Planctomycetia > Pirellulales > UBA1268 > QWPN01. Next base: position 2,988 of record JBJTJO010000099.1, on the reverse strand, counting down.
TTGAGCCCCCAGGAGAACGGGCCGAGGAACAGGAACTGCGATTGTTGCCACGTGCCGCCGCCGATCCGCACCTCCTGCGGTGCCTCCTGCATGAACGGCGCCAGGAGCGCCTCCGCTGCCTTCGCGATCGCCGGCCCCTCGTCCCCGACGCGGAGCACGACCGTGGCCGAGATTTCCGGTGGCCCGGCTTCGACCGGGGGACGGAACTTTTCCAGGCTGATCGCCAGCGGCCGCGTGAGGACGGCCTCGACGAGCGTCGCGATGGCCGCGGTCATCTCGGGCGGCGCCGGGGTCGCGCTCCGCGCGGCGCCCGAGAGCTGCGCCGCAACGCCCGCCAGAAACTCCCGCACCTCGGGGTCGGCGAGCATCCGCTCGGTGAGGTTCTTCGCGTCTCCCTTGGCCGCGGCCAAGCCGGCCGTGGACAGGTGAAACAGACACTCCTCGGGCGCGGCCCGCTCGACGACCGGGTCGGGCGGCAGCGGCGGCACGGCGATCGGCAGCCCGAGCAGGCCGGCCGAACCGAGCAGGAACGCGACGAACGAGACGAATTCCGCGGGTCCGATGCCGCCCATGTGCTGACCTCCGGGGTGGGGGTCGGGCAGTCTAGTCGGGTGGCAGGCAGCGGTCTACGCGGCGGTCTCACCCGTCACGTCTTCACCTTCTTGGGCCGGCAGGCGGGGGGCTCGGCGAGCGAGAACACGAGCACCTCCTCGCCCGTCACCGTGGAGATGTCGTGGTGCACGCTCACGAGTTTCACGCCCGTGGCCTGCTCCACGATGTCACCCAGCCGGGGCCGGCCCGTGGCCACCATGTGGGCGCGGACCTGCTTGAGCAGCGATCTGCCGTTGTCGGTGGCGTCGCCGTTGCCCCGGCCGAGCCCGTTGCCCAGCGCCGCGTCGCCGCCGCCCCCGGCACCGACGCCGACCGCCGCCTCGTGCCAGGGGGCGACCAGCTGGCGCTCGGCCGGCGTGAGCACCCCCTGGAGGCGGACGACGAGGAGGTTGCCGAGCAGGTGCGCGTGGATGTCACGCGGGCCCCGCCCGACGAACTCCTGCTGGAATCGGGAAATGCCGTCGCAGACGGCGGCCTCGATCTCGCCCTGGGACTTCATCGTCAGCCTCCGTCGTGCTGACGATCCTCCGTCCGTGCCGCGGCGGTGGTGGCCGCCCGTCCGTCGCCGTTGCAGATCCGATCCCACACCTCGCGGCGGTGGATCGGCATCCGCGAGTCGGCCTCGAAGCCGAGCCGCACCCGGCCCCCCTCGATCTCCAGCACCGTGATCTCCAGCGCCACCTGGTTGTCTTCGGGCCGCCCGATGACGACGCTCTCGCGGTTCTTCCTGGTCAGCACCAGCATGGGACACTCTCCTCTCGCTTCCTCGTGTCTCGGCTCCGTCCGGGTTTCGGGTCAGGCGGCTCCAGTGCCACCGGCGGCCCCCGTCCGTGTGAATCCGTTTGCATGAACATGCGCGTTGACGGGCACGCCCAGGGCCGGCAGTCCGCGGCCCAGGAGAAACAGGTCGACGTCGGAACTCGTCGTGAACGTCTTCAGGACACTGCCGGTCAGGACATCCACGTGGGTGATGGCGCCCCGCAACTCGACGCCGGTGCGCCGGCGGACGTGCCCGATGAGCGAGTCGAGCGACTGCTCGAACAGGTAGCGGTGGAAGTCGCGGACCCGCGCCGCCCCCTCGCCGTCGCGGGCCATGCGGCGCTCGACGGCCGTGAACGGCTCGTGCAGGCTGACGACCATCCGGTCGCCGTCGGCCACGACGGTGACGCTCGTGGGCGTGCGCCCAAGGAGCAGGTGCTCGAACGTGCCGGCGGCCTGCGCCACCTGGCGGGTGACGCGCTGGGCGGAAGCTGAAAAACAGTGCATGGGTGTCGGCGTGTCGCGTGCGGCTGGAGCGGGAGGTCCTGGACACAAACGAAAAAAGCCGGCGGGAAAGAAGGCCCGAAGGCACTCTCTCGCGCCGGCTTACGCTGCGACGGACCCCCCGGCATTCAGCCGGGCTGCCCCTCGACTCGTCTTCCGTCGAATCGACCGGACGGCTCTCGCCGCCCGAATTTCCCGGGCCTCGAGCACCGCGATGCGATGCCGCTGTCCAAGAACGGCGGAAGTATATTGGGCAATCTGGGCAACGCAAGAAGATTTTTTTGACTGGGCAATTCGCCGAAAAATTTCCCCGGTCTCAGCGCGACGACTCTTTCGGTGAACAGTTGCCATGCGTCAGGTCGCCCACAGCGCGGTCGCGACGAAATCGCGCCCAGAACGAATCAAGAGCGCGGCCCCGCGACGCCGAAACCACCAGTGCATGCGACACCCCACTTCGGTGGGGTGTGTCGCGTGCGAGGGTACCGGCGGGTGCGGCGCCGGCGTCACGGCCTTCGGTCGGGGCGCCGGTGCCGGCTCGGAGGCCGGGCTTCCCGGAGCGGTGCAATGCACAGGTCGCAGGGCGAAATCGAGGCGGCCGTGTGCGACGCCGTCGCCCGCTTCCAGCAGGAATACATGGGCCGTGGTCCGCGGAACGTGCATGCCCACCTCGTTGACAACCGGGTGTTCGTCCACCTCGAGGGTGTGCTCACCGCGGCGGAACGGCGGCTGCTCGAGGGGGAGGGGCCGGGCAACGGCCGCGGGGCCGACCTGCTCAAGCAGCTGCGCAGCCACCTCGTGGTCGCGGGCCGGCCGATCCTCGAGGCCCTCGTCCGCGACGCCGCCGGTGCCGCGCCGATCAACGTCCATCACGACATCAGCCCGGTGACCGGCGAGGAGGTGATCGTGCTCACGCTCGCCTCCGCGCCCGCCACCCGCGACCGCAAGCGGAGGTGACGCCAACACCCTCCGGCCCTTGGCGACGGGGATCGAACGTCGCACCATTCTCCCATTCGATGGCCGAAGGCGTGCGGCCCATCGAACCGCGCGCGGCGGGGGGGCCCCGACGCCCCCCCCCCCCCGGCGGCCGCTGGGGGTTGTGTCCGCCGGGCACGC
>JBJTJO010000098.1:0-4227 GCA_046095965.1 Planctomycetaceae bacterium | reverse complement strand
TCACGACCTGGCTGTACGAGCTCGCGGGCCGCTACTCGTCGTTCTACGACACGCTCCCCGTCCTCAAGGCCGAGGGCCCGGAGCGCGCCAGCCGCCTCGCCCTCTGCGACCTCACGGGTCGCGTCCTCCGCAAGGGCCTCGACCTGCTCGGCATCGGCACCGTGGAGCGGATGTGATGAGGAGGCGATGGTTATCGGGGGCGGGTCGGGCGCGACCGTCGTGCGCATCGTCGGTGCGCCCAACCGGCTCGGAGCTGCCCACACCCTCTCGCCGGACGCTCGCTGCGGGCATCCACATCTCCCTCTCCCTCTGGGAGAGGGCCGGGGTGAGGGTGCTTCGGCAGCGATCCCCAGGCACCCTCACCCGGCCTGCGGCCGGCCTCTCCCAGAGGGAGAGGCGAAAGGGGGGCACGGGCAGTCCCGAGCCGGTTGGGCGAGTTGACCGTGGACGACCGAGCTGATGACAGACAGAAAAGCAGCGCACGGCTGATTGCGCATCACGAGATTCCCCCATGAAACGCACGCTGGAAAACATCCGCAACATCGGCATCGTGGCGCACATCGACGCCGGCAAGACCACGCTCACCGAGCGGCTGCTGTTTTTCACGAAAACGAGCCACCGGCTCGGCGAGGTGGACCGCGGCACCACGATCACCGACTTCGACCCCGAGGAGCAGGAGCGGGGGATCACGATCTACTCGGCGGCCGTGTCGTTCCAGTGGCGGGACGTGACGGTGAACCTCATCGACACGCCCGGCCACGTCGATTTCACGGCCGAGGTGGAGCGGAGCCTGCGGGTGCTCGACGGGGCCGTGGTCGTGTTCTCGGCGCGGGAGGGAGTCGAGGCGCAGAGCGAGACGGTCTGGCGGCAGGCCGACAAGTACGGCGTGCCGCGGCTCGCGCTCGTCAACAAGCTCGACCGGGAGGGGGCCGACTTCTTCGGCACGGTGGACCAGATCGAGAGGCGGCTGGGGGCGAGGCCGCTCGTGCTCCACGTGCCGCTGGGCCTCGGGCCGCCGCACGTGAAGGATCCTTTCCGCGGGATCGTGGACCTCGTCGAGATGCGGCTGCTCACGTTTCCGCCGAAGGACGAGGCGCTGGCCGGAGGCGCGGCGCTCGCGGCCGTGACGGCGGGGCCGATCCCGGCCGAGCTCGCCGACGTGGCGGGCGAGTACCGCGAGCACCTCGTCTCCACGCTCTTCGACCTCTCGGACGAGGTGGCGGAGCTCGTCATGGCCGAGGCGGAGATTCCCGCCGACGTGCTGCGGAAGGCGATCCGCAGGGCCACGATCGGCCGGCAGGTGGTGCCGGTGCTGGCGGCGAGCGCCCTCGACTGCATCGGGGTGCAGCCGGTGCTCGACGCGGTCGCCTGGTACCTCCCCAGTCCGGCCGACGTGCCGCCGGTCGAGGGCCTCGACCCGGCGAAGAAGACTCCGACGACGATCGAGCGCAAGGCCGACCCCAAGGAGCCGTTCTGCGGCCTCGTCTTCAAGATCATCGCCGAGAAGCACGGCGACCTCTACTTCGTCCGCGTCTACTCGGGCACGCTCAAGGCGGGCAGCCGGGCCTGGAACCCGATCCAGCAGAAGAAGGAGAACGTCGCGCAGCTCTGGCACGTGCAGGCCGACCGCCGCGAGCAGATCGAGGAGGCCCTTGCGGGCGACATCGTGGGCGTGATCGGCCCGCGGGCGAGCGTCACGGGCGACACGCTCTGCGACTCGGCCGCGCCGATCGTGCTCGAGCAGATCGAGTTCCCCGAGACCGTGATCTCGATGGCCATCGAGCCGGAGACGAGCCTCGAGCGGAAGAAGCTCTCCGAGACGCTCGAGATGATGAAGCGGCAGGACCCGACCTTCCGCGCGATCGAGAGCGAGGAGACGGGGCAGACCCTGATCTCGGGCATGGGCGAGCTGCACCTCGAGGTGATCCGGCACCGGCTGGAGCGGGACTTCAACCTGAAGTGCCGGGTCCACAAGCCGCGGGTCTCCTACAAGGAGACGATCGCGAAGCCGGTCACCGTGACCGGCAGCATCGACCGGCTCGTGGGGGGGCAGGCCCTGCAGGCCTCGGTCACGCTGCGGGCGGAGCCGGTGGAGGCGCAGGGGACCGTGACGGTCGAGCAGGGCTGGTTCCCCGAGGCGGAGTCGCTCGCGGCCCTCGCCGCCACCATGACGCAGGCGGTCCGCGAGAGCGCCGAGCGCGGGGGCCTCAAGGGCTGCCCCTTGTGGGCGGTGCGGATCGTCGTGCTCGAGAGCCCGATTCCCGACCCGCCGCCGACCGAGGTCGCCGTGCGGATGGCGGCCGCCGAGGCCGTGGATCGGATGCTGGCCGCGGCGGGCACGGTGCTCCTCGAGCCGATCATGCGGGTGGAGGTGAGCGTGCCCGAGGACCACCTCGGCGACGTCATCAACGACCTCCAGCAGCGGCGGGCGATCATCACGGCCACCGAGATCCGCGGAGGCGTCACCGTGCTCACGGCCGAGTCCCCGCTGGCGAGCATGTTCGGCTACTCGGCCGCCGTGCGGAGCGCGAGCCAGGGCCGGGCGAGCTTCACGATGGCCCCGCTGAAATACGGCCCCGCGCCGGCGGAGACGGCCGACGCCTTCGTGTGACGGTCCCCCGCGGCCGATCCCCATGCACTGGTTCGTCCACGACCTCTTCGGCCGCATCCCGCCCGGCTCGCTGGCCGGCGGCGTGGCGGTCGTGATCGACGTGCTGCGGGCCTCGACGACGATCGCCACGGCGCTGGCGAACGGCGCCGCGGCCGTGCGGCCGGTCGCGACCGTCGAGGAGGCCCGACGGATCGCCACCCGACTCGGGCCGACCGCGCTCCTCGGCGGCGAGCGGGGCGGCGTGCGGATCGACGGCTTCGATCTCGGCAACTCCCCGGCGGAGTACGCCACCGAGCGGGTCGCCGGCCGCACCGTCGTGATCACGACCACCAACGGCACGGCGGCGCTGGCCGCCTGCGATGCGGCCCGCGAGGTGCTCGTCGGCGCGATCGTGAATCGCACCGCGGTGGCGGCCGCGGCCCGCCGGCCGCGGTGCATCTCGTCTGCGCCGGCACCGACGGCGTGGTCACGGCGGAGGACGTGCTTGCGGCCGGCGCGATCCTCGATGCGGCGGCCCGCGATCCCGCGGCGGGGGAGGACGACCTCGACCCGGTGGCCCGGGCCGCCCGCGAGGCGTTCCGCCGCCTGGCGGCCGAACACCGGGGCGACCTCCCCGCCGCGATCGGCCGGGACTTTGCGACCTCCCGGGGGGGCTCGAACCTCGTCGCCCTCGGCATGGAGGCCGACCTCGGTCGCTGTGCCCGGATCGACGCGATCGACCTCGTGCCCCGGCTCGACCGTGGAAGCGGCGAGTTGCGCCCGGTCGCAGCGGGCCCGGGCCCAGCCGATGGGGCCCGCGAGTAGACTCCGCTTTCCTGGAGCCCCGTCACGTTCTGCGGAGAAACGCATGTCCACGCGTCCCGTGCTGCTGTGCCTCGTGATCCTCGGTGCGGCCGGCCCGGCCGTCGCGCGGGCCGACGTCGCGGCTCCCCCGATCGCGGCCCCCGCTGAACCGTCGGGCATGGAGCGCCTGTTCAACGGACGGGATCTCGCCGGCTGGGATGGCGACCCACGACTCTGGAGCGTCAGGGACGGCGTCATCCACGGGGAGACGACGAAGGAGCAGGCGGCCCAGGGCAACACGTTCCTGATCTGGCAGGGGGGCGAGGTGGGCGACTTCGAGCTCCGGCTGTCGTTCCGCTGCAACGCCACGAACAATTCCGGCATCCAGTACCGCTCGAAGCACATCACCGATGCGTCGGCCGCGAACAAATGGGTCGTCCGTGGCTATCAGCACGAGGTTCGCAACGAGAAGAACGTCCCCAACGCCCCGGGCTTCATCTACGACGAGGGGGGGAAGCGCGGACGGATCTGCCAGGTCGGCGAGCGGGCGACGTGGGAGGCCGAGGGGGGCAAGCAGGTCGTGGACACGCTCATCGAGGAGGACGAGTTCGCGAAGCTCGTGCGGATCGACGACTGGAACGACGTGGTCATCCGTGCCGAGGGCAACCACGTCCGCCACTGGCTCAACGGGCGGCTGATCCTCGACTTCACCGACAACGACCCGAAGCTCGCCCTGACGAAGGGCGTGATCGCCCTGCAGCTCCACGCCGGCGCCCCGATGTGGGCCGAATTCCGCGACGTGCGGCTGAAAAAGCTGCCCTAAGGGGCGGGGG
>JBJTJO010000097.1:0-6422 GCA_046095965.1 Planctomycetaceae bacterium | reverse complement strand
TCCTCGCGGTTGACGTAGTGGCAGTCGCAGGTCGCGACCGGCGGGATGCCCAGCTCGCGGGCGATCTCCAGGGCCGCGTCGGTCACCTGCCGCTGCACCGCGAGACCGTTGTCCTGGATCTCGATGAAGTAGCGGTCGGGAAACCGGGACTGGAACCAGGCGGCGATCTCGCGGGCCTGGGCCAGCGACTCGCGCTGTTCCCGGGAGGTGCCGATGAGAGCCCTGCTGAACTCGCCGGACAGGCAGCCCGAGAGGCAGACGATCCCCTCGCCGAACTGCTCGAGGAGCTCCCGGTCGATCCGAGGCTTGAAGTAGAAGCCCTCGAGGTACGCCTTCGTGGCGAGCTGGAGCAGGTTGTCGAAGCCGCGGCGGTCGCGGGCGAGCAGCGTGAGGTGGCAGCTCGAGTCCTTCTGGCTGCCGGCGTCCTTCTGGAAGCGGCTGCCCGGGGCGATGGAGGCCTCGTAGCCGATGATCGGATTGATGCCCGCCGCCTTGGCGGCCTCGTAGAACTCGAGCGCCCCGTGCAGGTTGCCGTGGTCGGTGATCGCCAGGGCGTTCATGCCCAGTTCCACCGTCCGGGCCACGAGCCGGTCGATCGGGCTCGCGCCGTCGAGCAGGCTGTAGTGGCTGTGGCAGTGGAGGTGGGCGAAGGGCTGCGCGCTCATCCGTGGGCCTCGCGGTGGAACGCGAATTGTAGCCGACGGGCTCCGGTCGTCCGGCGCCCGCGTCAGCCCTCGGCATCGCCGATGCGGCGCAGCATCGCGGCGAGGCTGGCTTGGAGGTCGAGGATCGCCTGCCAGGCCGGAAAGTCGAGTTCCACGCGATCCTGGCCGGGGCGGACGACGGCGTCCTCCGAGGCGGCGTGCAGCACCGCGGAAACGTATTCGAGCAGCTCGCTGAGTTCCGCCGACTGGGCCGGGCTGAGCCGGCCGGGGAGCGGCGGCGGGCCACCCGGCAGGAGCGGCGACCGCACGTCCGCGACGTCCTCGACGATGTCCGAGCTCTGGGCGGCGATCCGTTCGAGCCGCTCCCGCATCTGTCGCGCCCGCTCGCGGCCGGCCGTGGGGTGTCGCGACGCGACCTCGGCGATCCGCCGGTCGATGTCCTCGTGGGAGCCGACGAGGAGGAGGGACCGGCCGAGGGCGATCATGTCGCCGTCGCGGACGATCCGCACCTGGATCTCCTCGCCGTTGACCTTCGTGCCGTTGGTGCTCTCGAGGTCGGTGGCCACGACCTTGTCGTTGTCGTCCTGGAGCTTGAGGTGGTAGCGGCTGATCCGCTCGTCGTTGAGCTGGATCGTGTTGCCTTCCTCGCGGCCGATGGTGACCGGCGTGGCCACGCGGTCGAAGACGCGTCCCCGGTCGGCGCCGTGCAGCACCCGCAGCGTGATGTATGCCATGCCAGCCCGCCGCCCCCGGACGGTGCCCCACCGCCGGTCGCGTCCGACCTTTCCATCCTTGGATATACGCTGCGGAGCGTGGGCGGTCAAAGGACGCCCGCCGCGAGCGGCCGGTGGTGATCGAGTCCGCCGGCGGCTACCCTATGGATATCGACAATGCCGGCCAGCGTCGCCCGCCACGCGTCCGTAGCTCAATTGGATAGAGCATCGGTCTTCGGAACCGAGGGTTGCAGGTTCGAGTCCTGCCGGACGTATTTCAAACCGCTTGTTTTCCGTGCTTTTCGGATGTGGGGTGCGTGGCAGTTTCGTCGCACAGCCAGGAATCCTCCACCACCACCGTCTGAACCGATTCGATACCGACGCTCCGCCTCCGCGTTCGCAAGCCCGTCATGGTGCCCGCTCCCGCAGAGCGCGGCTCCGGCATCCTGAGACCCTCGATGCGGAGGCCCACCTGGCCGCACGGCTTGCGCGGCTGGCGGCCGCATTCCACGTTGCCATCATGAGGCTGCGAAACGACAATGCGGGGGATGTCGGCGCCTCGACCGCAACCGCCCGCCAATCTCCATCCACTCTCCCGCGAACTGCTCGAGAGCCTGGCCGGCCATGCCGAGGCTGAGCAGATCGTGATCGGCGGCGGCGTCGCCCTCAGTCATTATCTACCGTATCGCGACACCGTCGATCTTGACGCCTGGTGGCGGGCGGAACCCAGGGCGGATGCGTTGGCGTTCCTGGAGAGCGCCATGCAGGCGATCGCCTCGCGACACGGCCTCGACTATCGACGCCGCTCCTGGGGCGAGACCGAAAGCCTGGAACTCTTGCAGGGCGGCCGGAAGCAGTTCTCCTTTCAGATCAGCCGTCGCCCCCTCGCGCTCGATGACGCGATTCCTTCCACGTGGCAGCCTGTCCTGATCGAGACGCTGCGAGACAACGTCGCATCGAAAATGACGGCGTTGGTCCAGCGCGGCGCGCCGCGTGATTTCCTCGACATGTATCAACTCTGCACCCACGGCGTCATGAGCATGCCCGAATGCTGGGCAAGCTTCATGGAGAAAAACCCGGGCGTCACCGTTGACGAGGCAAAACGGAAAATCATCGCCCGCTTGGCCATGATCGAAACGACCCGGCCACTCGAGACGATCGCGCCCGACGCAGCCCGGGAGCAGGCCACCCGGGTCCGCGACTGGTTTCGCCGTGTCTTCGCGCAGGCCGCGCCATGACCATCGACCAGTCCGTCTACCCCGATGTCGAGCCCCCCACGGCGCTCACGAGCCCGGAAGCCCGGGCGGACTACCTGCACCGGATCTGTGCGGCCTTCGACTTCGGAATTTTTCCGGAGGAGACCGACTGGGCGACGTTCGCCGGATGGAGAGAAATCTTCGATCGCTTTCCGCTCCCGGATTCACCGGGCTACCACGCCTTTCGCCACTGGTATGGCTGGGAGCCCGTGCCCGTGCAGAGACGTCTGGGCACCCCGCCCTGGAAGGTCGCCGACCTGCACGAAGGCCGGGTCGATGGTTGCGAGGACATGGTGTGATCGCGGGGAACGTGTGACGATCGTGGTCACGGCGCGAGGATGCTCTCACCGGATCTGCACCACGATTCGGTGAGCCGATCGATCGCGGTGCGTCACTCGCCCGCGGACGACGGCACTTCGAGGAGGACGGCGCCGTCGGCGTCGCGGACGAGCAGTTCACGGCACTCGACGCGGCCGGCCTCGAGGGTCTCGACCGTCCCGGCCAGCCGCTCCTCCGAGAGCACGGCGGCACGGACCGCCAGGCCCAGGGCCAGGAAGATGAGCGGATACACGGTCCAACGCTCGCGGGTCGTCATGTCAGTCGCCGTGCTTCTCGCGGAGGCGGGCCGAGAGCCGCAGGATCAGCTGCACACGCTCGAACTGGTCGAGCCAGTCGGCCGTCACCGCGGCGAGCGCGTCGGATGCCGGCGGCGCGACTCCGCTCGCGCAACTCGCCCCGAACTGGGCCGCCGCCGCGGCGCGGTAGGCCGAGAGCGTGCGGTCTCCGTAGAAGAGCACCGGCGCGAAGTCCTCGCTGAAGAAGGCCACCACGGGCACGCGCTGGCCGCCGCAGACCTTCAGGTGGGCCGCCACGTCCGGCAGGGCGTCGCGATCGAGGAACCGGACGTCGAGCGCCGGTCCGGCCTCGGCGAACCGGGCGAAGATCGGACACTGGTTCACGCAGTCGCCGCACCATGCGCCCGAGAGCACGAGCACCGGTATGCGGCGGACGAACCCGGCGAGTAGCTGCCGTTGCGCGGGCGTGAGCGCGACCTTGGCGTGGACCGCGTCCCAGCGCGACCGCTGGTCGGGCGTGGCGTGCGCCGCCAGAAACTCGGCATAGGGCAGGGCCCGCGCGAACGCGGCCTCCCAGGCCGCCGCGGTGGGGGGCGTTCCGGCGCCGGGCACGGGCGCGGCGGGTGGGGGCGTCGTGGTGGCCATCGCGGATCCTCGGGGTTCGCTGGCAGCAGCATATCGACATCCGGCAGATTGGGCGGTCTGCGGACCGGCGGACGCCGACGCGGCAAGCCATCCGGGTGCGGAAACAGCCCCCGCAAGAGGCCTTGACCCGCGGGCGACGCGATCCCTACCGTCCGCTTCGCCTGAAGGCCAAGGAGCGGATCACACCTCCGCCCCAGTCCGCGACGACGGTGGCACGGATGCCGCCGGTCGGAGCGGGCCGCGAGGCCCTCGGCTCACAAAGGCCGTCCAATCGCTCCCGGAAACGGTTCAGGTTCTCCGCCCCCCTGGGACCTGGACCGTTCCGGGGGCCTTTGTGGTTGACGGGTTCGCGCGCCGCTCGGGGTCGAGGTGGTGTGCCATCTCGCCCGGACGTCCGCTGCGGTCTGGCTGCGCACGATTTCCGTGGGGCGCATGGGGGTTGCGGATGCTGGGCGGTTGCGCCCGCCGGGCGGCGGGCGCCACGGGGGGGCCTGGAGGTACGCGACACTGAAGGGCACCGATCCACCGGAGGCGGATGGGTCGAGGCTGCGCCGGCCATCTACGCCGGCTCGACGGCACACCACCCCGACCCCTCGCTGCGTTGTTGGGGGTTCGAGGGCGGCGCGGACAGGTGCGCGGCGCTACAATTGAGACATGGATGACGCAGTCGGCAGACAGCGGTTGATCGGGGCGATCATGGCGGCCGTCGCCGTGTGGGGGGGCGTGCTCGCCGTCGGGGCGTGGCGGCTCAACCATGACGTGCGGCGGACGTTCGTCGTCGCCGCGTGCGTGGCGGGGTTTCTCGGGTTCTGGGGGATCATGCTCGCGGTCCGGGCGCGGCGCATCCGCGGGAGGTGAACGTGGGAATCGTCCTCGGGGCCAGCCTCGACAACGGACTCATCGCCGCCCGCGACGGTCGGCTTGCCGTGCAGCGGGCCGAGAGCGTCACCGGGCTGTCGATCGGGCAGTACCTCATCCGCCGGCTCTCCGACCACGGCATCCGGCACGTCTTCGGCCTGCCCGGCGACTACGTGCTCGCCTTCTACTCGATGCTCGAACACAGCCCGCTCGACCTCGTGAACTGCACGCGGGAGGACTGCGCGGGGTTCGCCGCCGACGCCTACGCGCGGGTCCACGGCATGGGCGCGGTGTGCGTCACCTACGGCGTGGGCGGCCTGTCGCTCGCGAACTCGATCGCCGGCGCGTCGGCCGAGAAGAGCCCCGTGATCCTCATCTCCGGCGCCCCGGGCATCGCCGAGCGGGCGAACAATCCCCGGCTCCACCACCGCGTCCGCGAGTGGCGGACGCAGCTCGAGGTGTTCGACAAGATCTGCCTGGCGAGCCGCGAGATCGTCGATCCCGCCACGGCCTTCCGCGACATCGACTACCTGCTCGACATGGCCAACCGCCACAAGGGGCCGGTCTACCTCGAGTTGCCGCGCGACATCGTCTCGGTCGTGCCCGACCAGATCCGCGCCTACCACCACCCGCCGCGACGGAGCAACCCCGACGCCCTCGCCGAGGCGGTGCGGGAGGCGACCGGGCGGATCGCGGCCGCGCGGCGCCCGGTCATCATCGCCGGCGTCGAACTGCACCGCTTCGGGCTCCAGGCCGACGTGATCGCGCTCGCCGAGGCGTCCGGCATCCCGGTGGCGGCCACCATGCTCGCCAAGAGCGTGGTCAGCGAGGTGCATCCGCTCTACATCGGCCTCTACGAGGGGGCCATGGGGCGGCAGGAGGTGACCGAGTTCGTCGAGGAGAGCGACTGCCTCATCCTGCTCGGCACGATCCTCACCGACATCGATCTCGGCATCTTCACGGCGAACCTCGACGCCACGCGGACCATCTTCGCCAACAGCGAGGAACTGCGGATCAGCCACCACCACTTCCACGACGTGCTCCTCGAGGACTTCATCCGCGCGCTCGCCGCCGCGGGCCCCCGGGTGGCGCCGCGGCCGCTCCCGCCCGGCCCCGCCGCGGCGGCCGGCGAGTTCACGCTCGCGCCCGACGCGTTGATCACGACCACGCGGCTCGTCCGCCGGCTCGACCGCTCGCTCGACGACCGGACGATCGTCATCGCCGACGTGGGCGACGCCCTGTTCGCGTCGAGCGAGCTCGTGATCCGCGGCCAGACGGAGTTCATCTCGCCGGCCTACTACACGTCGATGGGCTTCGCGGTGCCCGCGGCGGACGATCGTGGAGAGCTCCATGCCGGTCATCTGGAAGGCGCCGTCGCCGACGAGCGCGACGACCTTCAGCTCGGGCCGGGCCATCTTCGCCCCCAGGGCCGCCGGCACGGCGAAGCCCATCGACGTGTAGTAGGCCGGGGAGACGAATTCCGTCTGCCCGTGGATCACGAGCTCGCTCGAGGAGAAGAGCGCGTCGCCGACGTCGGCGATCACGATGGTGCGGTCGTCGAGCGACTCGTCGAGCCGGCGAACCAGCCGGGTCGTCGTGATCGCGGCGTCGGGCACGAGCCGGAACGGGCCCGCAGCTGCGGCCGGGCCGGGAGGGAGTTCACGCTTCGCCCCCTTCGGACCCGCGGCGGCCAGCGCGCGGATGAAGTCC
>JBJTJO010000096.1:0-18206 GCA_046095965.1 Planctomycetaceae bacterium | reverse complement strand
AACTGCTGCCGCGACGTGAACGGCCCGTTCTTCGTCCGCCACTCGTGGAGGTTCCGGGCGGTCGCCTGGTTGAGTCCCGACACGTAGCGCAGGAGGGCGGGACTCGCGGTGTTGACATCCACACCGACATAGTTGACGCAGCTCTCGACCACCGAGTCGAGCGAGGCGTGGAGGTGGCGGGCCTTGACGTCGTGCTGGTAGAGGCCGACGCCGATGTTGGCCGGCTCGATCTTCACGAGCTCGGAGAGCGGATCCTGCAGCCGGCGGCCGATCGAGATCGCGCCGCGGACGGCCGCCTCGTGGCCCGGCAGCTCCTCGCGGCCGTAGGCGCTCGTCGAGTAGACGCTCGCCCCGGCCTCGTTGACGATCGCGTAGCCGACGTCGAGTTCCGCGAGTTCGCCGGCGACGAGCTCCGCGACGAGCGTCTCGGTGTCGCGACCGGCCGTCCCGTTGCCGACGGCGATCACCGTGCAGCCGTGCGTCCGCACGAGCTCGACGATCCGCGCCGCCGCCGCCGCCCGCTTCTCGGGCTGGCCGATGATGTGGAGCACCGCGTGCTCGAGCGGCGTGCCGCACTCGTCGATCACGGCCGCCTTGCAGCCGCTCTTGAAGCCCGGGTCGAGCGCCAGCACCCGGCGGCCCGCCACCGGCGGCTGGAGGAGCAGGTTCCGCAGGTTGCGGGCGAACACCTCGACGGCGTGGGCTTCGCAAAAGTCGGTCATCTCGCGGCGGATCTCGCGCTCGAGGGCCGGCAGGATCAGTCGCGAGAGCGCGTCGCGGGCGCAGCCCGCGAGGAACTCGGCGTGCGGGTGGCCGGGGGGCACGAGCGCCGTCTCCGCGGCCACCTGGAGCTCCTCGGCCGCCCCCTCGATCCGCACCTTGAGCAGCTTGGCCCGCTCGCCACGGTTGATCGCCAGCACCCGGTGCGGCGGCACCCGCTGGTAGTGCTCCGCGTAGTCGAAGTAGTCGCGGAAGTGCCGCTCGTCCTTGGACAGCGCCTTGCCCGGGCTCTCGACCCGCTGGCTCCGCAGGCGGCCGGATCGTTGGAGGATCTCCCGGAGGCGCTGGCGGGCGTCGGCCCGCTCGCTGAACTCGTCGGCGATGATGTGCCCCACGCCGAGGAGCACGTCGGCCACCGTCGCGACCTGGGCATCGGCATCGACGAAGTCTGCGGCGCGGCGGTCGAGATCGGCCGCGGCCGCATCGCCGGCGAGGATCTCGTGGGCCAGCGGCTCGAGCCGCCGCTGGCGGGCCACCTCCGCGAGCGAGAGCTTCCGCGGCTTGAACGGCAGGTAGACATCCTCGAGCTGCTTCGGGCTCTCGGCCGCGACGATGCGGGCCTCGAGCGCGGGCGTGAGCTTCCCCTGGCCCTGGATGGTCCGCAGGATCGTCTGCTTGCGGTCGGCCAGTTGCCGGGCCCTGCCAAGCGCGGCCGCGATCCGCCGGACGTCCTCCTCGTCGAGCCCGCCCGTCTGGTCGCGACGGTAGCGGGTGATGAACGGGACCGTGTTGCCCGCGTCGAGCAGGTGCGCGGTCGCCTCGACACCGGCCGGCGGCAGCCCCAGCCGCCGCGCGATCTGTCCCAGGTCGATGACGACGGTGGTCGCTGGCGAAGCCATCCGATTCGCGGCGCCGACGGCCGGCGATCCCGCGAAACTTTCCTCCTCGGCTCCCCCCGGCGTTCGCCGGCGGAACGGGGAACCCGAACCGGAACCCGTCCCGGCAATCTAGGGTGGCGCGCTGACGGGTGTCAAACACCGCCGTCGCACGCATCCAGCCGGCACTCCCCAGGTTGCCGAGTCTCATGCCGCCCGTCGGAGGCGCGACGCCGCCCGACGGCCGCCGTGACCTTGACCCCGTGGCTCGAAGTCACCTATTCCCCGCGACTCACGCGGAGTGCCGCCGGGGTGGCGTGGCCCGCCGACGGCGGGCCGCTTCGGCTCCAGCGCCCGGCCGGATCGTGACGATCAGGAAAACCATGAGGCGGGGTGCTGCGGAGCGCCGCCCCGCCGCACCGTCCGCCGCGCTCCAGGGAGTCACGAGCACCATGACCAGCCGGCCCGCCGCCCCAGCCGCATCAGCCGCCCCAGCCCCGGACCTCGTGCCGTCGGTGCCCCTCCTGGCCCTCGACCGCCAGTACGCCGCGTTGGGCGCGGAGATCCGCGCTGCGATCACCCGGGTGTGCGACTCCGGCCGGTTCGTGCTCGGACCCGACGTCACCGACCTCGAGGCCGAACTGGCCCGGGCGCTCGACGTGCCGCACGCCATCTCCTGCGCTTCCGGCAGCGACGCGCTCCTCCTGGCGCTGATGGCCCTCGGCGTGGGGTCCGGCGACGAGGTGGTGCTCCCCAGCTACACGTTCTTTGCCACCGCCAGCGCCGTCACGCGGCTCGGTGCGACCCCGATCTTCGCCGACATCGACGCCGCGACCTACCTCGTGGACCCCGCCGACGTCGCCCGGAAGATCAGCCGGCGGACGAAGGGGATCATCCCGGTGCATCTCTTCGGGCGGACCGCCGACATGGACGCCCTCCTGCCGATCGCGTCGCAGGCCGGCGTGCCCGTGATCGAGGACGCGGCCCAGTCGATCCTCTCGACGTGGCACGGCCGCTGCTCGGGCGCGCTCGGCGACGTCGGCTGCTTCAGCTTCTACCCCACGAAGAACCTCGGCGGCGCGGGGGATGGCGGCTTCCTCACGACCACCCGCGACGATGTCGCCCAGGCCCTGCGGCTGCTGCGGGTCCACGGCATGGAGCCCCGCTACTACCACCAGGTGGTGGGCATCAACAGCCGGCTCGACACGATCCAGGCCGCGGTGCTCCGCGTGAAGCTCCCGCACCTCGACGCCTGGACCACCGCGCGGCAGGCCAACGCCGCCCGCTACGCGGAGTGCTTCGCCCGCTACGACTTCGGCGGCCGGGTCATCATTCCCGGTGACGAGTCGCGCGGCCGCCACGTCTGGAACCAGTACGTCATCCGCGTGGGCGAGGGCCGCCGCGACGACCTGCGGGCCTTCCTCGCGAAGGCGGGCGTGGGCACGGAGATCTACTATCCCGTTCCGCTCCACCTGCAGCAGTGCTTCGAGCACCTCGGCTGGCGGAAGGGCGACCTGCCCCGGACCGAGCAGGCCGCCGAGGAGACGCTCGCCCTGCCGATCTTCCCCGAGCTCACGGCCGCGGAACAGCACACCGTGGCGGCGCGGAGCGCCGAATACTTCGGCGCCCCGCTCCGCGAGTCGTCATCGCGCGGCCAGGACAAGGGCCTCAAGGCCCCGCACGTCCTCCGCCGCTTCATCGGCAAGGCCGACGACGTGCGGTGTTAGCCGCACGCGAACCATCGGCATCCTGCCGATGTTCGCTTGGGCAGGCGGAGGGCAAGCCAAGGTTGCCCTCGCCTGCCGGCTGCTCGCACCTCCGGGCTCGCTTCTTTCGTTATGCCCCTCTCCCTCTGGGAGAGGGTGGCCGAAGGCCGGGTGAGGGTGCCTGGGTGGCGCTACCGAAGCACCCTCACCCCGGCCCTCTCCCAAAGGGAGAGGGAGATGAAGCCGCGGCGCTTCGCCGCAGCGAACGCAACTCGTACCGGCCCTAAGCCGAGCGGGTTGGGCGAGTTGGCGCCCCTCGTGCAGAACGCGCGCACGCGGGGTACCATTCGCGGCGTCCACGCCACCGGGAGCCTCGACATGGCCGCGAAGACGAAGAAGACGAAGAAGACGCCGAAGGTCGCCGCCGGGAAATTGCCCCCCGTGGACCAGAAGACCCGCACGCTCATCGTCGAACTCGCCAACGAGGTCGCGACCGCGGCCGAGAAGCGCCGCGACCCGTGGCTCGACATCCCCACCCGCAGCCTCTCGAACGTCCGCTTCAACAAGGCGCGGAAGATCATCGAGATGGGGGGCCAGACGAACCGGCGGCAGCTCTTCAACCTGTCGCAGGCCAAGAGCTACATGCAGACGCTCCTCGTCGGCACCGGCTGCAAGCAGCTCATCGACCAGCAGAAGACGACCAGCATCCGCGGTCTCTACTACCTGCTCAAGCACACGATCGAGGGCACCCGCGAGGAGACGTTCGCCACGCAGGAGGAGTGCGACCCGATCATCGAGGACCTCGAGGTCACGCTCCAGAGCCTGCGGGAGGAGCTCCACGTCTACGCCAGCAACCGCGGCGGCATGGTGGGGCCGATCACGCTCATCGACTCGGGCGACGAGATCGACTGCTCCCGGATGGGGTCGGGGGGCTACTCGATCCCGTCGATCGTCGAGGCCGACATCATCAAGTTCAAGTCGTGCGACGCGAAGTTCATCCTCCATGTCGAGAAGGACACGGTCTGGCGGCGGTTCAACGAGGACAAGTTCTGGAGGAAGCACGGCTGCCTGCTCACGCACGGCGGCGGCCAGCCCCCCCGCGGCGTGCGGCGGATGCTCTACCGGCTCCACCACGAGCTCAAGCTGCCTGTCTACTGCCTGCTCGACAACGACCCGTGGGGCTACTACATCTACTCGGTGCTCAAGCAGGGCTCGATCAACCTGGCCTACGAGTCGAAGCGGATGGCGATCCCCGAGGCCCGGTTCCTCGGCCTGCGGTCCCGCGACTTCCAGCGCTGCAAGCTGAACCAGAGCGTGCAGATCGCCCTCAACGACACCGACATCAAGCGGGCGAAGCAGATCGCCGCCTACCCGTGGTTCGCGGGCAAGAAGGCGTGGCAGAAGGAGATCGAGACGATGCTCACCAACGGCTTCAAGCTCGAGGTCGAGTCGCTCATCTCGAAGGACATCAGCTACGTCACCGAGACGTACACGCCGGAACGACTTGAAGAAGCCGATTGGCTCGACTAGGCGACCGTGTCTGGTCTTCGCGCCCAACCCGGCTTCGGGGATGCTCATACCCCGTCGCCTTGCCCGCATCGCTCGAGGAAGGCTCGGGGCTGCCCATCCCCTCGAGACGGCGTAGACGGCAAGCGAAGCCATGGATGGCGAGAGCGCAGACGTCTCCGAGCGAGCCGCAGCCCGGAGGGCGAAGGTGAGCGTCCGGCGAGAGGGTGTGGGCAGTCCCGAGCCGTGTTGGGCTCATCGACGATGCCGCAGTCGCTCTGCCCAGCAGGACCCACCCCGAGTCCACTCACGCCTCTTCGCGCAGCATCGGCGGGGGTTCCTCGAACTCCTCGAGTTCCGGTGGCAGCTGCAGCTGCCGCATGGTCTCGTCCGTCTTTCGCATCCCTTCCGCCACCTCGTCCACCCGCTTGGCAAGGTCCGAGACGTCGCGCTTCGCCACCGAGGCCTCCGCGAGCGCCGCGATCTTGGCCTCCATGCGCTCGATCTCGGCGGCCACCACGTCGAGCTTGCGCTTCGCGTCCTCGATGTTGCCGAGCCGCTCGCGGCTGGTGGCGAGGTTGTCCTCGATCGCGGCCCGCAACTGCCTGGCGTCGCCGGCGTCGGCCGGGGGCAGTTTCGCCAGCCGCTTCTCGAGGTCGGCGATCCGGGACCGGATCGCCGCGTCGTCGGTGTGGCCGAGGAACTCCGAGAGCGCGTTGGCGCCCCAGATCATCCGCAGGTAGCCCCATAGGAGCCGGTCGAGCGATTCGAGCGTGCCCGCCTCGGGGGCCGCGTTGCCGGGACCGCGCATGCTGCCGGCGAGTTCCACGAGTTTCTCGCAGTGGCGCCGGAGAGCGTCGAAGCGGCCCAGCAGGGCGGGCGGCAGCTTGCTGCGGATCGCGTCGTAGGAGGCCCGGGCGCCGGCCGCCTCGGCGGCCCGGCGCGACTTCGCCCCCTGGGCATCCACGGCGTCCCGGAACCGCTCGTTCGTGAGCATGCTCGCCAGGTACCAGACCTCGCCGGCGGCGACGAGCGGCAGGATGACGCCCGGAAAGCCGCTGATCAGCGCGGCGGCGGTGCCCCCGATCACGTAGAGCAGGTTCCACCGCGCGGTGAAGGCGGTCTTCAGGTAGGCGGCCATCCGGTCGAACACGGTTCCCTCTCCCTCGGCCTCACCCGCCGCGGCCGTCGAGCCGGCGGGCCTCCGCCTCGATCCGCTGCACGCGATCGTGCAGCCCCTGCACCTGCTCGTGGAACCAGGGCTGCGACTGCGTCTCGCGGGCCGGGGCCGAGGCGGCCGGCATCCGGATCTCGTCCGCGATCCGCCCGGGCGTGGTCGCCATCACGAACACGCGGTCGCCGAGGTAGACAGCCTCCTCGACCGAGTGCGTCACGAACAGCACCGTGGCCTGCACCTCGCGCCAGAGCTTCACGAGCAGGTCCTGCATGTCGAGCCGCGTGGCCGGGTCGAGGGCCCCGAAGGGCTCGTCCATGAGGATGATCCGCGGGCGGAGGATGAGGGTGCGGGCGATCGCCACCCGCTGCCGCATGCCGCCGGAGAGCTCGTGCGGATACTTGGTCGCGTCGCGACGCGGATCGAGGCCGACCTTCGCGATCCACTCGCGGCCCTCGGCCTCGCGCTCGCGACGCGGGACTCCCCGGCACTCGAGGCCGAAGGCCACGTTGTCGAGCACGGTGCGATTGTCGAAGCTCGTGTAGTCCTGGAACACCATCCCCCGGTCCGCACCCGGGCCGAGGATCTCCCGGCCGAGCACCCTCACCGTGCCGCTCGTGGGCGGATGCTGCGGCGCGAGGCCGGCCACGAGCCGAAGCACCGTGCTCTTGCCGCAGCCGGAGGGCCCGAGGAACGACGAGATCTCGCCGTGGTCCACGACGTCGGGGATCGTGAAGCTCACGTCGGAAACAGCCACGTACTCCCGGGGCGTGCCCACGCCGTAGACCTTCGTGACGTGACGGAACTCGACCGCCGGGGGGCGTTCCGCCGCGGGCGCCGGGGAAGGCTCGCTCATCGTGCGCTCTCCGGGGCCGGCGCGAAGCCGTGGAGCAGCCCGCGGCCGAGGCGCGGCAGGAGCCCCCGGCCGCCGTAGCGGTGCGGAAACAGGTCGCACTGCAGCCACCACAGGGCCCGGTCGATCGCGTAGGCCACGAGCGGGATCACGACGAGCACGATGAGGATCGGCTCGCGATACCCGCGTCGCTGCGCGACGTTGATCAGGTCGCCGAGCCCCCCCGTCTCGCCGCCGAACTTCACCACCTCGGCGAGCATCACGTAGCCGAAGGCGATCCCGAACAGCAGGCGCAACGAGTTGAAGATGGCGGGCGCGGCGAGGGGCACGAGCACCTTGAGGATGATCTGGAGCCGCGAGGCGCCGAGGGTGAGCGCCGTGTCCACGTAGCGCTCCGGCACCTCGAGCACCGCGGCCGTCGTGTCGCTGAGCACGAAGGCCACGCTGGCGATGAACAGGAACATCACCTTCTGGAACTCGCCGATCCCGAAGAAGAAGAACGTGAGCGGGATGAGGGCCGCCACCGGGATGTTGCGGCCGAAGATCGCCAGCGGCGCCGCGAACGCCCGCACCGCCGGGAAGCAGGCCGCCATGACGCCCAGTGGCACGCCAACGAGGGCCGCGAGGCCGAAGCCGAGGACGACGCGGCCGAGCGTGACGAGCGTGTTGGCCACGAGCCGGCGCTCCCCGAAGACGCCGGGCACCGCGCGGAATGTCTCCCCGGGGCTCGGCAGCGTGGCCGGGCCGATGAACCGCGTCTCGGCCTCCCCTGCCGTGGCCAGGAACCAGAGCGCCAACACCGCCGCGATGCAGGTCGCGCCCCAGAACGCCGCCGTCGCCGCCGGCGCCTCACCGCGGAGCGGCCGGGCGGGCGGGGCGACGGCCGGCGGCGGCGGGGCGGTCTCCCCGGCCACGGTCACTCCTTCTCCGCCGAGTAGACCTTGATCTCCACCCGGCGGTTGAGGGCGTGGTTGTCGGGGTGGTCATCGTCGGCGGGTCGGTCCCAGCCCAGGCCGTCCACCGCGAACCGTGCCGGGTCGAACTTGAACTTCGAGATGATCTCGTCCTTCACGGCGGTGGCCCGCTCCTTCGAGAGCTTGCGCACCATCTCGGGGGGCACGCTGCCCCGCATCGAGCCGTCGGTGTGCCCCTCGACGATGATCCGGGCGTTGCCGAACTGCTTCGAGAGGGCCGCCGCTTCGTCGAGCACGAGGTCCACCTTCGGGTCGTAAGGCTCCTCCACGTCCTTGCCGTCGATCTTGCGGATCACCGTCTTCCGCAGGTCGGCGCTGTTCGGGAAGAAGTGGATCACGATCGACTTGGTGAGGATCTCCTCGTTCTCGGCCCGGATCTGCGCCACCGTCTTGGGCACGACCGACGCGGCGTACTCGTCCCGCGTCTCGGCGTACTTCGGCTCGGCGGCGAGCTTCTGGATCACGGAGAAGTCCATCACCTGGTCGAACGGCACCGGGTTGGACGCGATGGCCCCGATCCGCCGGTAGAGCATGTAGGCCTGCTTCCAGAGGTGCTCGAAGTTGGCCGGGTTGTTGCGGTTGAGGAAGAACTGGTAGTTCTCGGCCCAGTTCGTGCTGTGGGCGTCGCCGAGCATCTTGAGGGCGTCGGTCTCGGGGATCGTGTATCCCTCGGCCATGAGCTTGGCCACCTTCTGGCGGGCGGCGTCGGCCTTCAGGGACTGCATGGCGTCGAAGATGCCCCGGGCGATCGCCTCGACCTTGTCCGGGTGGTCCTTGGCGAAGTCGGCCCGGGCGAACCACACGTCGGCGATGAGGCGGTTGGCCGTCAGCGTGGTGACGAGCATCCGGTTGCCCTTCGCCTCGGCGAGGTTGTAGATGTCGGGCGCCCACGACACGCAGCCCGCCAGGCTCTTGTCACGGCTGAAGGCGGCCGCCGCCTCGAACGCCGTGTTCACGTAGACCATCTCCACGTCGGAGGGCTGCAGGCCGCCGTTGACCAGCATCGTCAAGGCGAAGAACTGGCTCGGGGAGTTCTGGGCCATGACGAGCTTCTTGCCGGCGAGATCCTTGACCGTCTTGATGTTCTCGCGAACGACGATCCCGTCGCCGCCGTTGGAGAAGTCCACCTGCTGGAAGACCCGCGGCATGATCCGCGAGTCCTTCGCGAAGCTGTCCACGAACAACGGCAGCATGTCGAGGGTGGCCCAGCCGACGTGCACCTCGCCGGCCGCGTAGGCGTCGCGCATCTGCACGGGATCATCGATGAGCACGAGTTCGACCTTGAAGGGCTTGCCCCCCGGCGCCTGCCAGAGCCTGCCCGCCTTGAAGCCGTCGTTGGCGAGGATGATCGGGCTCCAGCCCGCCCAGACGTTGAGCGCGAAGCGCACCGTGTCGTCCTGGAGCGGCTTGTAGGCGCTCACGCCCTTCACCGGCGGCAGCCGCTCAGCCGGCTTGAAGGTGTATTCCTTGACGGTCGTGGGCGCGGAGCCGTCCGGGGCCTCGGTCAGCCCCTCGGCGCCCCCGGCCGCGTCGGCTCCGCCCCCCGCGCCACCGCCACCGGCGACCGGCCGCTGGCCGCCCGCCGCACCCGGCCGCCCGAGCCCGAACTGCTCGAGCATGCCGGCCCGCCAGGCCGCGAGGCCGACGAGGCCGAGGATCACCGCCCACACCGCCAGCCAGAAGGGAGCCTTGGGTTGTCCGGCCATGTTCGCCTTTCGTGTCTCGGGGAAATTCGCCGCGTGATGAGGTGATCGACGTGCCGCCGGCGTTCAGCCGCGGAAGCGCGTCTTCGGCCGCGCCTTGCCGGCCATGTGGAGGGCCTGCATGAGGTCGTAGGCCGTGACCTCGCAGAGCAGCCGGGTGACCTTCTCGTGGGCCTCGGGGGAGAGCAGCGGCTCGACCTCCTTCATGAGGTCCACCACCCGCTTCTCCTGCGTCGCGAGTTCCTTCGTCTCCACGACCTCGTCGGCGATCGCGTCGAGGAACGTGTCGAGCTTGCGGGCATACTCCGCCAGGAGCGGCGTGTCGCTCGTGTCGTCGAACCAGGGGGTCTTGCCTGTGGATGCCTTGGCCATGATGGGGTCTCCGGGGTCGTGTGAGATTCGCGTATGCCCGTCGCTTCGGCTCCGGGACTGCTCCAGTTCGTCGTTTCGTGTTCGCGTTACTGGCCGCCGATCACCTCGCGGATCGCCGCGAGCCGCTCCTGCAGCCGCGAGCGGCCGCCGGGCTCGTTCACCTTCTCCTTCCACCGGTCGGGCAGGAACCGCTTCTCGGTGCACTCGAGCACCGCCGCGATCTCCTGCATCTCCTTCTCGAGACCCTGGGCGCTCGGCATGAAGTCGTCGAGGGCGGCCTTCAGGTCCTCCGGGAGAATCGTGTCGGGGACGGACTGGCCCGCGTCGGCCGCCCGCTCGAGCCCCTTCCGCCGCGCGGCGAGCACGATGCTCTCGATATCGGCGCCGGACAGGCCGAGCGCGAGATCGACCGGCCCGGGGAGGCCCGGCGCGAGCTTGACGTGGCACTTCCGCGCCATCGCGGCGAACATCGCGTCGATCTCGGCCTGGTCGTGAGGGTAGAAGAGCGGGATGTGGACCTCGGCGCGGCCCTGCCGCTTGAGGTCGATGGGAAGGAGCTCGGGGCGGCTCGTGAGCAGCATCCAGACGATCTTGCCACGGTAGCGGGTGTCGCCCATCTGGCGGGCGATCATGGAGAACACGCGGGAACTCGTGCCCGAGTCGCCCCCCTGCTCACGGTTGCCGAGGGCCGCGTCGGCCTCGTCCACGACAACGACCACGGGCCCGAGGCTCCGCAGCACGTCGAGGGCGTGCTCGAGGTTGCCCTCGGTCTCGCCGACGTACTTGCTGCGGAAGTTCTTGAGGACGGCACACGGGATGCCAACGGTGCCGGCATAACATTCGGCGATAAAACTCTTGCCGGTGCCGACGGGGCCGCAGATGAGGTAGCCCATGGGGGCGCTCTCGAACTGTCCACGGCGGATCGCGCGGGCGTCGGACTGGAGTCGGTCCTTGGCGGCCTCGTGGCCGGCCACGGCGTCGAGCGTGAGCCGCGGCTGGATGAACTCGACCAGCCCCTGGCACGACCGCTCGATGAGGTCCTTCTTGCGGGCGGCGAACTCCGGGCCATCGGGGTCGGAGCCCTCGCGGGCGGAGAGCGTGATCACCGCCCGCAGGCTCTCGAGCGTGAGGCCGCCGGAGACGGCGGCGACCCGCTTCACCGCATCGGCACGGCCGGCGGGCATCCCGGCCGCCGCCGCGGTCGCGAGCGCGAACCGCTCGCGCTCGGCGGCATCCGGGAGCGGCACGTCGATGGCGGTGACGGCGGGGTTGGTGACGAGCCGCGGATGCGTCTCGGCAAGCGCGTCGGCCAGGAGCACGATCGCCACGTTGACCCGCCGCAGGAGCGGATTCGTGGCCCACGACAGGATCCGCACGAGCCGCGCGGCGCCCGACCGAGCTCCCGCGTCGCCGGCCGGCACGAGGTATTGGGCGTAGTCGAGGACGACGGCGATCCGCTTCCGCTGATCGGGCGGGTCCATGAGGTTCCGCTCGAGCAGGGCGTCGATCGCGGCGATGGCGGCGTCGGGATCCCGCGGCCAGTTGGGCGCGGCGCCGAGCCGTTCGGTGAGCCACTGCGCCATCGTCCGGAGCCGGGCCGGGTCCGGCCCGGCGAGCGGCCGCAGCCCCTTGCCGACGTCGTAGGCGAGCACGATGTCCCAGCGGCCGAACATCTCCCGCGCGAGGAAGTCGGGCACGGTGCCCCAGGCATCGGCGCCCGGGGCGGACGGTGCGGCGACCGGCACGAGGTCGCGGACGTTGCCGTGGAGGAGGAAGACGCAGCTCGTGCCGGCGAGGTAGGCGTCGCCGAGCCGCTCCGCCCAGCCCGGGCACCAGTCGGGGAGGGCCGCCGAGCCGCCCGAACGAGCGTTCGAGGTGCCCAGCGTCGCGGGCCCCGACGCTGCGGTCGCGGCGGCCTGCGGCGGCATCGGTGTGTCGGTCGCGGCGGTGGGCACGATCAGCTCCGCAGGAATCCCAGGGGCGTCAGCCGGCGGTCTGGCTGACGCGGTCCGAGCCGAGTTCCTTGTCGTCGGCCTTCACGCCGGCGGTCTCGGGGGTGACCATGCCCATGTCGATCTCGAACTCGCGCAGGGCCTTGTCGGCCATCGCCTTCTCGACCGCCTGCTCGCGCTGGATATTCTCGAGTCCCTCACCCGAGAGATCCGCGGCCACGCGCACCTTGGCCCTGTTGAGGCCGATCTTGTCCTGGATCACGTCCTCGATCTGGCCGAAGTCGGTGGTGATGTCGAAGTTGAAGCTCTGCGCGAGCTTGGCGAGTTCGGCCTCGGCCCGCGAGAGCTTGAGCTCGGCGTCGTACTTCTGGATCTTCGTCTTGAGGTCGCCGAGCTTCTTTGTCGCGTGCTTGATCTTGGTGACGTTGTTGCCGTAGGCGGTTTCGTGGAGCTTGAGCTGGGCCTCGTTCTCGGCGAGCTGCTTCCTGGCCTGCTGGAGTTCGAGCGCGAACTTCGCGGCGGTCTCCCGCTCGCCGGCCTGGAGGTAGGCCTTGACCCGGGCCTCGAGCTGCGCGACGTGCTGGCGGTCGCCCTCGACCTGGCGGGTGACCCGCTCCACGAGGGCCCGGTACTGCTCGAGTCCCTCGCGGCCCTCCTTCAGTTGATCGACGGCCTTGTCGTACTCGTACTGCAGCTGCGCGATCGGGTCGGCGGTCCAGAAGAAGTTGGCGACCTTGTTCATCTGGGCCGCGAGGGCCCGCCAGAGCTTGCCGAGGATCATCGCTCGAATCTCCGCGTTCGTGAGGAGGGAGTCGGTTCCCGCGTTCCCGTGCCCGCGCGGGCCCAGCCCGCGGGGAACGTCGTGATACCGCTGCCAGGGGGCGGAGTCAATCAGCCGCGAGGACCGCCACGACCCGCACCTGCGGCACCGCCTGGACGCCTTGGTCAGCGCGCGCTCGCATCGTGTCCCAGCCCGCCGCCGTGAGGTCGCACCGGCCACAGATTATGTGGCTGCAGGGTCACGAGAAGTTGCGGGGACTTCATCCACTGGACTACACTCTCGGACCTGAACCAACTGACGCGACGAGGGGACGTGGACGGGCGAACAGTCACGGATTTCGACACCATCCACTACCCCTGAATGCCGATGTTTTCTCTCCTCCGCACAGTGTCGGCGTGACGAGTTTCACCATGCTGCGATCACAGTGCGTCACCGGCGTGGGCCCAATCTGTCCCGGACACGCCCGCAGTGAAGTGACGGCCGGCCAACTGCGGGCGTTCCTCGTCATCGTCAGCGGCCTGATCCAGGCTGCCGCTCTCGCCGGGCCGATCGTGCCGTCAAACTACACGCTCATCGACACGTCGTCGGGCTCGAATACCACGACCGTCAGCGGCTCGCAGACCGGCTGGCAGTTCACCACCGGCAGCGCCAGCGTGGATGCCGGACATTGGGCGAACGGCAGCCTGTACTACTTCGGCTACATGTTCGACGGCTCGTATACCTACAACCCGACCAGCGGCGTCTGGAGCGGCACGAGCAACCCCAATGCCAGCAGCGGCTACCTGTCGTCGGGGGCCGACGCGGCGACCGTCACCATGGTGTTCAATACGGCGCAGAACGTGGGCATGATGCGGTTCTACCCCGCCGGATATTCGGCGTTTTGTGGGACCGATTACGCGGTGAGCTACCACGACGGAACCGGCTGGAAATCGCTCGTCTCGTGGCAGTCCGTGCCGGGCTCCGGCCAGACACTGTTCCGGGACAACACGTTCGCCACGGTGAGCGCGACGCAATGGCGGATCTCGCTGAACACCGGAAACAGTGCCGGCTGGCAGGGCAACGCCACGTTCGGTGAGGTCCAGTTCTTCGCCGCGGCCGCCGGCAACCATTTCTGGGCGCCGGCCGCGGGCGGGGGCGGGGGCGGCACCTGGTCCACCGGCAATGCCAACTGGGCCTCGGCCGCCGGACAGCAGGGGGCCTCGAGCCAGGCCGCGCTCGGTACCCTCGTGTTCGGCAACGCCGCCGGCACCGTCACCGTGAGCGGCAGCGTGAGCGCGACGGCGGGCCTCAAGTTCGCGACCGATGGGTACGTCGTCACGGGCGGCTCGGGAATCGCGCTGGACGGAAATTCGCCGACGGTCAACACGATCACGACCGACGACGGCGTGGGGGCGACGATCAACGCCATCCTGACCGGAACGAACGGCCTCGCCAAGGAGGGGGGCGGCACGCTCACGCTCGGCGGCGCGAACACCTACACGGGCGGAACGCTGATTTACGGCGGGCGCCTGATCGGGAACGCCACGAGCTTGAGCGGCACGATCACCAACTCGGGGACGCTGACGTTCCACCAGACCACCAACGGCACCTTCTCCGGCGTGATCAGCGGCACGGGAGCCTTCACCAAGACGGGCAACGCCACGCTGACGGTCCTGTCGGGCACCGGCAAGTTCTCGAACGGCATCACGATCGAGACCGGCACCCTGGAGTTCGCCGGCACGGGCCACCTCGACGCGACGACGTACGCGGGCAACATCGTCAACAACGGCGTGCTCACATACGCCAGTTCCGCGTTGCAGACCATTTCGGGAACGATCAGCGGAAGCGGCGGCGTGGTCAAGAGCGGCGCGGGTGCCCTCACGCTCTCGGGCTCCAACACGTACGGCGGCGTCACGACCATCAGCGGCGGCACGCTCAGCGTCGCCACCCTGACCAACGCCGGCGTGGCGGGACCGACCGGTACCAACGCAACCATCGCCCTCGCCAGCGGCGGGATCCTGAATTACACCGGCACGAACCGCTCGATCGATCGCGGCATCGACCTCGCCGGAGGCACGGGCGAGATCCGCATCGCAAGCGGCAGCGCGACGCTGACGATCGCCGGCATGGTCGGCAACGCGGGATCGCTTCTCAAGTCGGGCTCCGGCACGCTCGCGCTCTCCGGCTCGAACTCGCACACCGGGGTGACCTCCGTCTCCAGCGGCACGCTCGCCCTGGCCAACGTGAATGCCCTGCGCTCGAGCACGCTCGACACGGGCACCTCCGGCCCGCAGGCCGTCGCCTTCACCGTCGCGGGCACCAACACCTACGTGCTCGGCGGCCTGCAGGGCGCCGACAACCTGGCCCTCGGCGCCAACTCGCTCGCGGTCGGTCGCACCAACGGTTCCAGCACCTATTCGGGCACGATCGGCGGCACGGGCGGGCTCGCCAAATTCGGAACTGGGTCGCTCACGCTGACCGGCTCCCAAACCTATTCCGGTGCCACCACGATCTCAGGCGGCCGGCTCGTGGTCGGGCCGGGCGGCTCGATCAATTCGACCAGCGGCATCACGGTCGATGGCGGCGGGCTCCGCTACAACTCGGCGATCGGGCTCAGCCGGCCGCTCTCGTTTTCTGTGGCGGGCGGCACGCTCTCCGGCACAGGGGTGATCGCGGTCGCCGTGGCCGCCGGGACGAATGTCGTGCTCGCGCCGGGCAATTCGCCGGGCACGGAGACATTCACGGCAGGCCTGTCGTGGGATCCGGGCGGGACCTACGAGTTCGAGCTCAACGCCCTCACCGGCACCGCCGGGGTCAACTGGGACTTGATCAACGTGACCGGCGGCGGCCTGAACCTCGGCGGGCTCTCGACGTCGGGCAGGTTCAAACTCAACTTGATCACGCTCACCGGCAGCAACACGCCCGGGCCGCTCGACGGCGGCCTGGGGGCTGGCCGCGATGTGCTGCAGATCGCTTCGTTCAACACGCTGGCGGTTCCGTTGGGATTCTCCAACCTGGCCGAAAGCGACCTGACGGACCTTTTCGAAATCAGTCTGGCAGGCTGGCAGGGCGAGCAGCCGACCCTGTCATCGATCAGCATCAAGGTCAACTCCACTGGAACTGGCATCTTGCTCATCGTGCCCGAGCCGACGGGTCTCGCCCTGGTGGGTATCGGCACCGCCGTCGCGGGCTGGCGGGAACTTCGTCGTCGGCGCCGCCTGCCGGGACGGAGTGTGGGGCGGATCGACGAAACCGAAACTCAAAAACCCTTGTTTTTCAGGGTGGCTAACGGGACTCGAACCCGCGACCCTCGGTACCACAAACCGATGCTCTAACCAGCTGAGCTATAGCCACCGCATGCGAGACCCGGCAAGTGTACCAAACGCACGCGGGCCTGCAGGAAGGGGCATGAAACCGCCGGCCGCGGGCGGCCGCACGGCAGACCGCGTTGCCCCGGTCGTCGGAACGAGTGCCGCGTCGGTCACGTCGTCGGACCGCGATCCCCGGCCGCCGCGGGCTCCGACTCATCCGCAGGCTCCGACTCGTCCTCGGTCTCCAATTCGACGGCCGGCTGGCCACCATCCACCTCGCGCACCCAGTCGCGGTAGTCCTCCGGCACCTTCCGCATGTCGTCGTCCGTGTCGAGGGCCCCGGCGTAGACCTGCTTGCCCGTCGGGTCCTTCACGGTCACCGTCTTCTTGCCGTCGGCCGAGCGGATCTCGATCGTGCCGCGGGCGTCGCTGACGACCGTGGCGCTCTGCGCGTTGGGGCCGATCGTGAGCACATGCGCCTGCAGGTTGCCGCGCACGCCCGGCACCACGCCGCCCGCGAAACCCGGCAGCATGGCGTTGCCGGCGCCCGCGCGGGCGAGCGCCTCGGCCATCGTCCGCTCGAGGTCGGCCTGGACCTGCGGGCCGAGGGCGTTGACGGCCCCCGGCGGCAGCGCCTGCTGGGGGATCACCTGCTGAAAATTCCAGGCGCCGGGCATCGCCCCGGCGACCACCTGCCCCGGCCCGCCCTCCGGCACCTCGCGCTCCTCGAGCACGGCCTCCACGACCTTCTCGCGGCCGCCGCGGACAAGCGTCAGCGGCACCGTCGTGCCGACGCCGGCCACCTTCACGAGCGTCATCAACTGCTCGGGCGAGCAGATGACCTGGTCGTTGAACTTGTGGATCACGTCGAACTGCTTCACACCCGCCTTCTCCGCGGGGCCGCCGATCGCGACCGCGTCGATCGACAGGCCCACGCCCTCCGGCAGGTCGAGTTGTGCACGGACGGGCGGCGCGATCATGGTGGCAACGACGCCGAGGTAGGCCTCCTTGCGGACCGCGCCGGCCGCAGCGGCACCGGCGGGCGGCAGTCGGCCGTTGAAACCCTGCACCTGGAGCTGGCCCTGGCCGCCGACCTGCAGCTGCAGGCCCGGCATGATGATCACGCGACCTCCCAACACCTGGCCGCCGACCACCGGAGCCTGGGCCGGGGGCGGCGCGGGCTCGGGCGCCTGCACGACGTCGTCCTCCGCACGAACGGCGGTGACGACCATGCCCGCTACCAAGGCGGCACGGGCGGCATGGCGGGCGACGGCACGGAATGCGGTCATGGCGATCGGCTCCTGGGGCTCTGGACGGTTCATGATCATCGACGTTTAAGCGAAACGATGGAGATCGGAGATCATTGCAGGGCCACGGGCATGAGAATCACGTCCTCGCGGGGCACGTGGTATTCAACACCGCCGACCGGGCGGTGCCGCTCGACGGCCACCCGCCTGAACACCCGGGCCGGCGTGCGGTCGTCGATGAACTGCACGCCCGCGTCGGCCCAGGCGACCGACTCCTCGGCCACCTCGACCGGCGGCTGCACCTCCGGCACCGTCGCCGCCGGCACTGTCGCCGCGGGCGCGGGGCTCCCGAGCGCGACCGACCGCGGGGCGAGGGAACGTGGCGCGAGCCCGGGGGGCAGCACGAACGCCACCGACGCGGCGATCGCCCCCACGGCCGCACCACCGCACGCCCAGAGCAGCCGGTCCGCGAGCCGGCGGGCCGTCGTGGGCCGGATGGCGGGCCTTGCCGACGGCGTCGAGCGCGCGGCCGGCGCGGGGGCCAACGCCTCCGCGACCCGACCCCGCAGGTCGGCGGACGGCGCGGCGGGCGCGAGCGCGGCCAATTTCGCCTCGAACGCGGCATCGCGATCAGTCGGTCGGTTCACGGCACACCTCCGGAATCCTCTTGCCCAGCACGGCGAGCGCGGCACGGAACCGCGACGCCACGGTATTCACGTTCTCATCGAGCGTCCGCGCGGCCTCGGCGAACGTCATCCCGCCCCAGATCCGCAGCGTCACGACCTCGCGCTGCTCGATCGGCAGGCTCGCGATCGCCGCCTGCACGGCGTCGGCCCGCTCGCGATCCGTGACCGAGTCGGCGTCCCACCAGGTCGTGGCGCGGTCACCGGCCACCCGCGTCTCGCGCCGCGAGCGGCGCGACCGCGACTTGATGAGGTCGAGGGCCGCGGACCGCACCGCCGCGAAGAGCAGTGGCACGTCCGTCGCCGCGGGCCGCGGCCGGTTCCGCCAGAATTTCACGAATCCCGCCTGCACCGCATCCTCCGCATCGGC